>NZ_CAKZRO010000001.1 GCF_937146585.1 uncultured Halorubrum sp.
CCTCCAACTCGTCGGCGTAGCCCCGGGCGCGGCCTGCTGCTGACTCCTGTATCTGCTCGCCCACCCCCGGGTCCGGGAACCACCGCGCGTAGGGCACAGAGGCCGCCAGCGACGACGACAGCCGCTCACAGACCGGGCAGCCCTCCCCATCCTCGGACCCGATGGCGTCGGCGGCCTCGAAGGCGTCTTCGTGTTCGCCCGCCTCCATGTGGTCCGCGTAGGCGCGGAGGCAGTCGATCATGTGGCGCAGCTTTGCCTCCACGAAGTCGCTACTGCTCATGCTCCTCCAGCTTCGGGCAGTCCGAGGGTGGCGCCCCCGTCTTGTCGAGGTTGAACAGCGGGCAGCCGCACAGGTCGCAGGTCGGAACCTTCCCACCCGTGTTGTGCGGGCAGTTCGCGCAGGCCGAGCGGTCGAAGCCGTGTCCCCACTCGTGGTCCGCTGACGGGTCCACATCGAGAACCTTGTCGAATATCCCCATTACGCCCGTGGCTACGGGCGCACGGTACTAAGATCCTACGCAGCCCGGCTGACTGCTTCCAGCGCGTCGGTCCCGAGCAGGTCTTCGGGGTCGAACCCGAGCGGGTCGTCAAAGATGGCCCCGGAGAGGTTGTGAACCACCGACGCGAACCGCTCGTCCATCGGGTCCGGATCGACGCCCCCGGACGAGGCGCGACCACCCAGCCAATCTCGGAGGAACGACGACTGGTCGATCACGTCCTCGTAGTTCGAGAGCGGGACCGGCGAGTTGCCCGCAGAGGCCATCATCTGCGCGTCCTCCGTGGGGATCTCGATGAACGTGTTGTCGTCCATCTCGCGGATCTCTACGTCCATCCCACCACACTCCTCACGGACGACTTCGATCGCGGCCTGTGCTGCCCGAGAGCAGGAGTCTGACTCGTCTGGCATACCTCCACGTACTGAGTCGCGCGGCTTAGTCGTTGCGCCGGAAGCAGTCGTTGAGCGTGTCGGCCGGGATCTGCTCGGCGCGCTCGGTGCGCCGGCCTACGCACTCGTCTATCTTGGTCTTGTAGATTACAGCCCCGTAGGTGCCGCTTTCGCCGGCTTCACCCTCGGGGTAGACCCCATCAAACTCCGGCCACAGCAGGTGGTTGATGGGCTGGGCGACCGTCCCCTCCGGCTCGGTCTCGACGGACTGCTCTGCGAGGGCGGTGGCGCTGATCACATCTTCCACAAACTCGTCGGTGTCGAACCCGTAGAGGTCCTGTAGCTCGGGTGTTCCGAACAGCACGTCCCGAGCCTTCCGCTTGAGGCGGCGATCGGGTCTGTCTCGTTCCTCTGGGAAGCTGCTCTCCCCGCGTCGGACACGGGTCGCAGCCCGGGCCATCTCTATCCCGAGGTCGTTGAGCGACACCGTGGTCTGGAAGTCTTCGGGCCTGATTGGGTTCGAGAGCGCGTTCTCCAGCACGAACACCTCTTGGCCGGCGTCGGCGTTGTCCTCGGCTGCCTCTCGGGTGGTGAAGGCGTAGACGCCCGTCCCGAGGCCGCCTGTGTCGCGGGATCCGGTAAACCGGCCGCCGTAGGTCTCACCGATCGACGGTACACCGACGCGATACAGGTCGAGGCCGTCCAGACCAGCACGCTTGCGGATCTCGTCTTTGTAGCCGTCAGTCATACAGGGATGTACGCCGGCAGTTGGGCCGGGTCCGTGATAGTATCTACCCCGTTCGTGGCGAGTAGAAACTCCTCGCGGGCGATACCGCCGTTTGACTTCCACTCGCGGTCGTCCTCGACCACGACTAACCAGTACGGCTCTTCGCGCCCGTTAAGGACTGGATCGTCTCTCCGGATCAGCGGGGCAAGCGTTTCACCTTGCTCTCGTGTGGACATGGCCGTTATCGACTCCTCGCGGCCGAAGCCTCCCATCCCGAACCCTTCAAACTCGGCCAGCGCACCCTGTACGGAGCCGCCGACCGCCTTTTGCGTGTGGACAACGCTGAGACCGCCTATCAGGGCCTCACCCACCTCCAGCGTGGGGCTGTACGCGAACCACTCCTCCTCGGTAGAGTAGGTCTCCGACGTGGCGGTAAACTCCAGATTCTCGCGTTTCGTCTTGTGGATACCACCCTCCTCCCACGTCAGTCCGAGGACCCGCCCGTCCTCGGCAGAGCGGATCTCTCCGTTCGAGAGGGTGTCTATCCGCGCGAGGAGGCCGGGGTTGTCGTCAAACCAGTCGATATTATACTCGATGGGCTGAGGCCGTGGGTCGATCCGCGCCGGGTCGAAAACGAGGACAGTCCCAACTTCAGAGAGCTTCTGGGAGAACTTGGCGCTGCCGGCGAGCCGTTGAGAGAGGCCACCAGCGATTAGCTCTGTCTCCTTGCGGACGACTGTGAGCGCGTCCTCGGCGCTCTTAGGCCGCACGTCGTCCACCGCCTCCTCGTCCTCCTCGACGTACCACACGTCCACCTCGTCGGCCTCGATGGTTGGGAAGCCGAAGTCCCCGCCGCGGTACAGGTTGCCCGTTGAGGCTATTCCAGCCCGCTCCCGGATGGCGTCTTTGAACCCGTCCATCTACCCGCCCTCGGGAGCGCGCTGCTGAAGGATGGCCTCGGCGGTCTCAGCGAGGCGTGGTCCTTCGTGGTACGCGGGGATCTGGACGGCGGCTCTCATAGCCCCCCCGCGCGGATCCCGGAGAGCGCGTCTTCCAGCACGTCGCTATCTTCCAGCACCTCGACCGCGGCCTCTTCGCTGTCCTCGATCGCCCGCCGAAACTCGCCGTACTCGGCCACGCCCTGCGTCCGGCGCGGCTCGTCCATGTCGGCTACCGCGTCGAGGATCTTCGTACAGACTGGGCAGTCTTCGTCGTCCATCATCTCGCGGATGGCTGCTGGAGTGGTGTCTTCCCGGGCCGAACCCTTGGGGTCAGACCCTTGATCACGGGCTGCGGCTTTCGCCAGCGCCTTCGCCTCGGCCTCGCGCTGCTTCTGCTTGGCCTTCTCCAGTTCGGACATCTCGTCGCTGACGAGGTAGTCAGCCACGTAGCCCGTGACCTTCGAGGAGACCACTCGGGCGACCTGTTCGTTGAGCGTCGGCATGGGCGTGTATCGAGCAGCGGTACCAATAAGTCTCAGGGCCGGTGACAACAGGTGTATGTCAGGTATTGAAGAAGCACTCCGGGAGCGGGCCAACGACAGCGACGACATCCGCGAACCGTTCATCTCCGTGGTCGTGACCGTGGAGGAGGACGTGGACTTTCAGGAGGCACAGCTTGAGGTTGCCGGGATCCGCCGGGACGTAGAACAGCAGCTAACCCGGTCCTCGGGGCTGGTCGAGACGGTGAGCCAAGACTACACCGTGGACTCGTTCGCGGCCGAGACGATCTCGGGGATGGAGTGGGCCGACCTGCGGGAGATCAAGACCGCGCTGGAGGGCGCCGTCTCCGACGCCGGGTACACGATCAAGGGCACGTCGGTCATGGCGGAGACGAGACGGCCCTCGTTCTAACCCCACGTTTTTACTCCATCGGTCTCGTTCGTGGCGATATGGCTTACGCCAACTGCGAGAACGAAGACTGTGACAAGGACGAGTGGTGGCTCCAGAAGCCGCCGGAAGAGTACGCCAGCGGCGGCCCGAAGTGCCCGGAGTGTGGGACCACTCGCGTCCGAATCGGTGAGCCGGACCAGTCAGCCGAGGCCGCCCAGCCCGAGCCAGCCGAACCAGAGCCGTCTCAGAGGCAACAGCAGCCGGCGCGGCAGCAAGACGCCCCGGCAGCCGAAGGCGCACTCCAGAGCCGCGAGAGTGCCCTCCAAGCGGGCGCGCAGGTCGGCTCGCTGGTGGCTGACATGGGAACGGGCAGCCCCGAGGAGAAGGCCGAGACGCAGGGGAAGCTCACCACCGCGCTTGGGTCGGCTATCGCCAGCGTCGGACAGGAGATGGCCGAGAAGAAGATGGAGAACGTCAACCGCGCGAAGCAGGCGGACCAGTCGAGCGTGGAGACCGTGGACGACTACGTTCGCTGCCCGTCCTGTGACGGGCAGATCACCGACCTCCCGCCGGCCGGCGAGCAGTTCCGGTGCCCCTCGTGTGGCGAACTGCTTGAGTCGTCCTAAATCGCGGTCAGGTACAGCAGCGCCACGAGAATCACGACGAGGATCACGAGCGGGACCGCGGCGCTGTCGGTACCGAGCGTGAGCGAGTCGATCAGGTTCTCGAACGGGTTTCCGCCGCTGTCGCTGTCGCCGTCGCCGTCTTCGCCGCCCGGCGGGTCAGGATCGGGGCGTAGGCCGCTCCCGCCATCGTCGGGCGACGGCACAACGAGTTGGAACGTCTCAATCCCCCCTTCCCCTGAGCCGGGCGCCCTAACCTCTACCGAGAAGGTGTATGTCCCCGGCTCTGTTGGGGCGGGGAACCCAAACTCGTGTGTCCTGCGGCTGGGAGTGAACCCTCCAGCGGCAAGGCAGTCGGTCACAGTTTGGCCGTCAGTCCAGTCAGGTTGGATAGTGACCTCCGACTCCAGCCCGTTAGTCAGTCCGTCAGTACATTGGTCTGGGTTAAGCGGGGTGATAACCGTCCGCTCGTTCACCATATCGACAGCGATGTCTACGACCCCGCCCGCCGGCACCTCCTCGGGGGCGCGCACGTCTTCCGCGTACCAGAGCGGCCCTGTGGCGTCAGTCTGGAGGACGAAAGTGTCCGAAAACGGGTTGTTCGCGGTTATCGCGTTCCCAGACACCGCACCTCCGGGCGTTTCAGCGAACGAGGCGTCAAACTGGAGATCCATCTCAGATCACCAGCAGCGCGACGACGATCAGCGCCAGCAGCCCGAGACCACCGAGGACGGCCGGGTCGTCCGGGATACCGATACCGCCCATGTCCGGGGGCGTGGTGCCGCCGTCCCCCCCGCCACCACCGCCACCGCCGCCTGTGGTGTCCTCGGTGACAGTCACGGTGCCGCACGAAGTGTTCGACGCGGTAACGGTCCCGGTGAGCGGATCATCAAACCTGACGTTCATACACGGTATTCTACGGGCGCAGGTCAAAATCCTTTCCCCGTAGAATATTGAGTCGGGGTTTCCTCCCGAACCCGGAAGCACGCTCTTGAACAGTTGTTAGAACCAGAGGTTCAGTCGTCGGTCATGCGTGGTGGTCACGCACTTTGATGGTGTGGAAGCGAGGCACCGTGACTCCCTCAGCGGCGGCGATCCGGCGGGTTATGATCTCGGCTACGTCGAGCTGGACGTGCGAGATCGACTGTCCCGGCGTGTCGTAGTAGATTCGGCCACCAACCTGCTCAACCGACCCCCGCGGGGCGGCAACAAGGTTATACAACTCCCCCGCCCGATCGAGGCCGCCTCTACTAAACCCGCTAGACGGCTCAAAGCACGGTTGAGGCGTCTGACTCCGTGTACCCTCCGCGCGGAGAAGGGACTTGCGAACCGAAAAGTCGTCGCGGGCCGACCCGTCGCCAAGCTCGTTCTGGAGGACGCTTTCGGCCACGTCGATCACGTCGTGGACCGGCTCTCTATCGTTGGTGTCAACAGTTACCTTCCGCCCGCGGCCGGTCATATTGACTCCTGTGCCCGTCTCTTCTGCTACTGCGTCTGCTGCCGCCTGTAGCACCTGACGGGTTGGTCTCTGGCCTGTTGGCACGTCAAAGACAAGTCGGGTCTGTTCGCCCATCCGGGTCCGGATCGCTTTCGTCATATCGTCTGCCATGCTACATTGTACCCTATTTAACCGTATTAAGTGCGTCGGCAAGTACGTCAGCGTCCTCTAGCACCTCTCACTCCAAACCCGGAAACGGACCTGCGGCACCGACACTTTTACTGATAGCGGCCATACCGCCGCGTATGGCAAACTGTGGAACCATCACGGTCGTCCCGGCATTCGACTGAGTGTGGACGCCTCGCGCGCCTGACTGCGGGCCGTACTCTTTTGGCAGGACGCGCCGAACGGGGAGACATGGCGCTCGACGTAGAGATCCTAAACGTGGAGGACACAGGCAACACCCTCGAAGTTGCTGTGTCCGTCAGTACAGAGACGGTGGAGACTATTGACTACGAGATCAACATCAACGACACCGGAACCGGCGGTACTGTCACCCGGAGCGGAACGCTTGTCGGGGGCGCCGGCTCGTTCCCCGGAGACGCGGAGATCCGCGACGTGTCCTTCGGTATCGGGGACACAACAGGGGGGACCGTCACGGCACAAGTCACGGCCCCGGAAGAGTACGTCGGCGTACAGGATCAGGTCATGTGGGGCGAGCAGGGCGGCAGCATCGGCCTGACCAACTGCGACGTGTCCCAGTCGAACGGCGACCTCACCGTTTCGTACACGCTCGCCCCATCCGGGGACGCCAGCGGTGACACCCGCGTTAACATCGACGTGGACGGCCGCAGCGTGGCGTCGGCGGTCAACTTCGTGCCGCCGAGGGGAGGGTCGTTCACCCAGACGATCCCCGCCGACGATCTCCCCGTAGGCACCGATATGCCTGTGGAGATCGAGGTCGAGGGAAATTTTAGCGAGTGCGGGACCGTCACCGTCGAGGAAGACGATCCCGCAGACGGCCCGGTGGACGACCAAGAGCCGCCAGAACCCGACCCGGTAGCCCCGAGCATTACAGACTGCTCGATAGAGAACGAGGACCCGCTTCGCGTCCGGCTGACGGTAGACGGGGACGGCTCTCGCGGGAGCGCAACGGCGTCGGTCCGTGTAGGCGGGTTTGAGGTGTGGACAGAAGCGGTCAACTACACCCTCAACCCCGTCGAAAGCGTCATAGAAGTCCCGAGCGACCAGTTACCGACTGGGCGTAACATGAACGTCGAGGTCAGCCTCGTATGACTAAGCTCGCCAACGCCGCGGCTCTCGGCGCGGCCGCGGCAGGAGTCTCAGGCGTCACTACGGGTGTTATCCTTCGCTCCGCAACGGACGCCCCTAACAGGGAGATAGCGGAGGTGGCGGTGACAGCAGCCCTGCTGGCTGCTCTCGCAGCCGCCCCAGCAGGTCTCCTGACCGATTAGTCGCCGTCGGAATCCTGCCGCCAACGTCGTTCTTCTTCAGACACCTCCTCCAGTTCGTCCTCGACATCCGCAAACGGCGAGCGGCCGTCCTTCTCACGCCGGAGGTAGTCGCGGACTGTCCCGTTCTCCCGCAGGTTCCGCTCGATCTCGCGGGGGTCCACGGTCCGGCCGTCGTCGCTCTCAGCGATCGACAGCGCCACTACCGCGTCCACCAGCTTCCCTTGCGTCTCATGGGTCTCCTGCTGGGACTGCCGGATTTCGGGGATCATCTGGACGTTCGAGACCATTGACCGCAGCAGGCCGTTGTACGCGCTCTTGAGAGCAGAGCCGAGGGCGATCACAGCCAGCACTATATCGAGGTGGGTCAGGATCGCGTTCGGCTCCATCTACGCGCCACGCTCCGTTGCCTGCTGCCCTTCGACGCGCCACTCCACATCGGCGTCGTCAAGCGCGTTCTGCGCCCGCTCTACACCCTCGGCCGCGTCGAACGACGGGCCTTTGAACAGGTGATCGAACCACAGGTCCGGGCGGTAACTGTTCGCCTCGGCGTGGACGAACAGGTCGTACCGTCCATCCTCGCGGCGGAACACCGTCACGTCCACCTGATATCGGCGGAGCCAGCGGGGGAGCATCTGGAGCGGCTTCGGGCCGTAGTACCAGACGAACGTGGCGCGCTCCTTCCGACCGTCAGGCGCGGTCTTGTACCCGTTCAACAGCGGCACCTCGACCTCGCGGACCTGATCGAGCGTGAGCGCGAGCGGCTTCGGGTCCAGTTCGACCGTCGCCGCGTACTCGTTCGGCTCGGAGTCGTTCTCCACCTCTATGTCGAACGGCAGGTAGCGGTAGACTACCCGCTGAAGGATGGGCGCTGCGACCCGGCGCACGATGTTCCAAACGACGACGTAGCGCGGGTGAAACAGCACGGAACCGAAGTAGGCGCGGGCTGCGATCCCGGTCAGCACGACGGCGACCGCCGCCGCACCGACCTCGACGTTCGGGCCTAACAGTTCGCGGAGAACGCGAAGTAGTTGCGGTGGTAGCATCTCATTACAGCCGTTTCGGGCGCGGAGTTAAAACCGTGTGGGGGGGTCGTATCAACCGGGCTACGGGTTATCGACGATCACGAATCCCTCACCATCTTCGCCATCAGCACCATCTTGGCCCCCCCTTCCCAAAAAGGCTCCACCAGCCCCACCACTTCCACCGACACCGCCCGAGAAGTCCTGAGAAGTGGGAGAGATTTCAGCAGAACGGGCAACGACAAAGACAGCACCACCGCCCCCGCCACCACCACCGCCACCGCCCTGCCCACCCGAATTACTTGTATCGTCGCCGTCCTCTC
>NZ_CAKZRO010000002.1 GCF_937146585.1 uncultured Halorubrum sp.
CCCGCGGCATCTTGGTCCGGAACCAAGTGCTCTGTCCGCTGAGCTACGCGCCCTCACGCTCGGATATCCGCGGCGAGCGTTTAACCTTTCTGACTCGGGTCGTCGTCGGGCGGCCGCGGGTCGGTCTGCCACTCGAAGGCGTCGGCGCCGTCGTCGGCGACCCCGCCAGCGTCGGCCGTGCCGCCGTCGGTCCGCGGCCGGTCCGTCTCACCGTGCCCGCGGTCGACGTCGATAGCGCCCGCGGCGGCGAGCAGGCGGCCGACGAACAGCAGTTCGGGGCGGCGCTCGACGACCGCGACCCAGACGACGAGCGCCGGCGGCAACACGATCAGCGACGCGAGGTAGGCGAGCGTGATGCTCGCGGCGGTGAGGAGACCGAACTGCCCCAGCACGGGCGTGATGGCCAACACGAGGACGCCCGTCCCGAGCGCGGTCGTCGCCCACGTGCCGGTGAGCGCGCCGCCCGTCCCGCGGAGCGTGGTGACCACCGCGGCGTCGACGTCGCCGCCGCGAGAGTACTCGTCGTGGAACCGGTGTGCGACGTGGACGGTGTAGTCCACCCCGAGTCCGATGGTGATAGCGAGGATCGTCGCGGTGATGGCGTTGAACGGGATGCCGCCGAGCCGCATCGTGGCGGTGAGCGTCGCGACCGCGACGGTGACGGGGACGAGCGTGACGAGCCCCAGCGTCGGACTGCGGAGCAGCAGCCAGAACAGCACGACGAGGAACACCGCCGAGAGCCCGAGCGCGGCCGCCAGGGAGACGATCGCCGACTCGAAGATGGTGTCGGCGACGGCCTGGAACACGACGATCTGTCCGGTCGCGATCGCGTCCCCGCGGTAGCGGTCGGCCACCTGCCGGGCGTCGGCGGCGATCTCGGCGTCGCTGGCGTCGGACTCGACGGCGTACACGATCCGCGTCGAGCGATCGTCGTCCGCGAGGTACTCGCCGGTGAAGTCGTCGTACGCCGAGTCGCGCAGTTCGGCGTAGATCCGGTCTAAGTTCCGGTTCGGGCGGCCGTCGTCGAGCGACGAGTCCTCGACGAGCCGTTCGAACTCGGGGTCCTCCGACGCGTACGCGTCGATCGCGCTCTGGACGCTGTCGGTGCTGGCGCGGCCGTCGACCGTGACGAACGTGTCGGGCGGGTCGCGCTCGGCGCGCGCGAGGCTGCGCAGGGCGGCGTCGCTGGTCATGCGCCGCTCGACGTAGATGGTGACGGTGTCGTCCTCGCTCGTGGCGAAGTTGTCGGAGAGGAAGTTGATCGTCTCCGTCGCAGAGTACTCGCCGGGCTGGAGCGGACCGGGGAGATAGTCGACGTACCCCGGCTCCTCGCTCGGCGGCAGGAAGTCGTCGTCCTCGAAGGTGGTGTCGACGCCGGCACCGTACCCCGCGGCGCCGGCGGTGATGAGCAGGACGACCACGAGGAAGACCGCGGGTGCGGGCCGCGAGATCGCGGAGAGCCGCGGGAGGAGCCGCCCGAGCGCGGAGTCCTCGGAGCCGAGCGGGCGCGAGCCGAAGTCGGGCAGCGAGCGCTCGGCGCGCCACCGATCGAGGATCAGCTTGGCGGCCGGCAGGAAGCCGACGAAGATGACGAGGGTGAAACAGATGCCCAGCCCGGCGACGAGGCCGAACTCCCGGAGCGGCGGGAGCGAGCTCGTGAGGTTCGCGAGGAATCCGATGATCGTCGTCCCCGCGATGATCGAGTACGCCACCACGAGCTGGCCGAGCGCGCCGCGCATGGCCGTCTCCGGCGGCGCGCCCGCCGCGCGGTCCTCGCGGTAGCGGTTCACCGTGTGGATCCCGAAGTCGATCCCGATCGCGAGGAGGAGGACGGGCACCGCGATCAGCACCTCTGAGAAGGCGATCCCCGCGTAGCCCGTGAAGCCGAACGTCCAAACGACCGTCATCAGTAACGCGACCCCGCCGAGGACGAAGTCGAACGGGTCGCGGTAGGCGTACGCCAGGAGGGCGAGGATCACCGCGAGCGCCGCCGGCACCACGATGCCGAGCGAGTCGAAGATGACGCGCTGGAACTCGTCGTCGACGATGCCGCTCCCGAACGCGGTGACGTCGCCGGGGGCCTCCTCGGCGACCGTCTGGGCCTCGCTCTGGATCGCCTGCGTGTCGGCCGACGCCGGGAAGCCGTGTGTGACGACGCCGAGCGCCGCGGAGGCCGTCCCCGACTCCTCGTTGAAGTCGTCGGAGAGGAGCGTCGCGAAGCCGGGGTCCTCGGCCGCGGCGGCGACCGCGGCGTCGATCTCGCCGTCGCTGGCGCGCTCGATCGCGTCCCGGGCCGCCGCCGGCGTGTCGGCGTTCGGGTCGATCTCGGCCGCGACGTCCATCGCCGGCGCGGAGAAGTCGGTCACCCGCAGGCTGTCGCGCTCGTCGAGCCGTTCGGCGGTCGCCAACATGTCGAGGAGCCCGCGGCGGTCGAGCACGTTGACGTCGCGCTGGATCAGCTGCGTCGTCGGGTCGTCGCCGCCGAAGGCGGGCTCGAACTGCTCGTTCACGCGGTCGAGCGCGTCGGACTCCTCGATGCCGTCGGTGAACTGGTCGCTGCCCGCGCTCGCCTCCAGCAGCGCCATGCCGGGCGCGAACAGGGCGGTCACGACGAGGCAGGCGATCACGACGCGGCGCGGCTGCTCGATGACCCGATCGGTGACCGCGCCGAACAGCCGGGTGACTGGGTCCATCTATCGGGAGCGGAGTCGACGGCGGAGCCGCGAGATCGCTGCGCTCACCCGGCCGCGCTGCCAGACGACCGCGCCGCCGACCGCGACGACGCCGAGCAGCGCGACGATCCCGAGCGGCGAGGAGAGCGCCCCGCTGTCGTCGGCGGGGACGACCTCGACCGGGAGGCGGTAGGTGTCGGAGAGCTGTTCGTCGCCGTCGGCGTCGTCATATCGGAAGTCGACCGCGGCCGCGTACGTCTTCGGCGTGGCGCCGCCCTCGACCTCGACCTCGAAGGTGACCGTCGTCGACTCGCCCGGGTCGAGCGACGTGACGAACGCCTCGTCGTCGGACGACGAGAGCGGCGAGTCGACGAACAGCTTCGCCTGGACGTTCGAGACCGGCTCGGGGCCGGTGTTGCGGACGACCGCGTTGTACTGCACCGTCGACCCCGGCGTGACCGACGCGGGGTCGGTGGCGTTCGGCTCCGCCGGCGACACCGCGAACACGTCCGCCTCGGGCGCGACGTCGACGACGACGTCGAGCGTGTCGGAGACGAGGACGTCGCCGGGCGACCCCGTCGAGACGAGCGAGACGGAGCCGTTGTCGGTCCGGCTCGCGCTCACGCCCTCGTCGGTGGGGATCCCGCGGTAGCGGACCGCCACGTTGACCGTCCGCTCGCCGGGGTTCGCGTCCGTGCGGAGCCCCGCGTCGAACGTCGCGGTCGCCGTCTCGCCGACCGCGAGGTCGCCGACCGTGTCCCGCGTCGACCGCGGGACGATGTTCGGGTCCGTCTGGACCGTCTGCTGGCCGACGCCCTCGGGGGCGGGGGCCTCGTTGCTGAACACGACGACGGCGTCCTCGATGTCGCGGGGCCCGCGGTTGCGCACCTCGACGGTGAAGCTGCCGTCCTCGCCGACGCGCAGGGTGCTGTTCACGCCCGTCGCGGTGAACGCCTGCCGCGAGAGCGGCGTCACGCCCGTACGGACCGTCCGCGCGGCCGCGTCGGCGCGCTCGGCGTCGCGGTAGTCGACCTCGAACTCCAGCGTCGACGAGCGCGCGGTGGCCTCGGTCGCGGCGGCGAGCCGGTAGGTGAACGTGCGGTTCTCGCCCGGCGCCCACGCGCCGACGTACGTCTCGGTGGTGCCCGCGTCGGTGGCGAAGGTGAGGTCCGGATCGATCGGGTTCGCGGCCACGGAGGCCTCGCGCGCGGTCTCGTTGCGCACGTTCCGCAGCGTCACGTCGACGAGGCCGTTGTCGCCGGCCTGAACGACGCCATCGACGTCGACGACCGCGAACTGCGCGCGGTCGGTGATCTCGACGGAGACGTACACGGTCTCCGTCACGATCTCCTCGTCGCGGACCGTCGAGCCGTCGTCGACCTCGGCGCTCTCGACGTTCCGGTACTCCAGCTGGATCGGGACGCGGTAGACGCCGGGGTCGGCGTCCTCGTCGGGGACGACGGTGAACTCGATCGGGCCGGTGACGCCGCGGGCGACGTCGCCGACCGTCTGCTCGCCGGTCCGCACGTCGAAGGGGACCTCCCGGTTCGCCGCGTCGCCGGTGAGGATCCGCGCCGTCGTCTCGTGGGCGGTCACCACCTCGCTCTCGAGGTTGTCGGCCCCCTGCGCGTCGATGTCACCGCGGTTGTTCAGGTTCACCTGAAGGGTGGACTCCTCGCCGGGCACGAACGCGGTCTCCGGCGCGAACGCCTCGATGTCGGGGTCGCCACGCACCGTGTCGTTGGCCTCCTGTGCGACGACCGCTCCGGTCGCGACGAGGGACACGACGAGAAGTAGGACGGCGACCGTCCGGATTCGACTCATGTTGGTTACGTCCGGATACGAGACTGCGACGTAATACCCTTCGGGAACCCGCGACAACAACGTATCTGTTTCCGGATGAGAATCGCGGCTGGAGCCCGACAGCCGAGACGGGAGAGAGACGATGCCCGTCGTATTCAGCCGGCTGTAACGCCAGATACCGTCGGGCTGCCGAGCGAGCGCGGGTTCGATCGCCAAAACGATCTATCGTTTCGCGATTGTCTTTTTATATACTTCGTCGGCGTCAAGCGCCGAGGCTTTGTGGGAGCGCGTCGGAGGGCGCGCATGGAGTCGCTCCGCGACCTCGGGCTGTCGAGCTACGAGGACCGGGCGTACCGCGCGCTGCTCGCGTTGGGCACCGGGACCGCCGCGGCCGTCGCCGAGGAGAGCGGCGTGCCGAAGGGGCGCATCTACGACGCGCTCGGCGGGCTGGAGTCGCGCGGCTTGGTCCGGGTCCAGACCGACCGGGAGCCGAAGCGGTACGCGCCCGTCGAGCCCGCCGTCGCCGTCGACCGGCTGGTCGAGGCGAAGCGGCGCGAACTCAACCGGCGGATCGAGACGTACGAGTCCGGCAAGAGGGAGCTGATCGACCGGCTGGCCGACGCCGAGACGGCGGACGACGAGTTCTGGACCGCCGCGGTCGGCGCCGGCGACTCCCTCGAACTCCTCTTCGAGCGGATCGACGCCGCCGAGGAGTCGATCGTCGTCGTCGCCACCGACGTCTCCGCGCAGTTCGACGTCGACCGCGAGGGCCCGGAGCTGCTCGAGCGGCTCCTCGCGGCGATCCGGAGCGACGTCGACGTCTCCGTGCTCATCTCGCCGAGCGTGTTCGACGACGCGCGCGCCGCCGTCGACGAGGACCGCGCGACGCTGACGATCGCGCAGGGCCCCTTCGAGCTCCGCATCACCGAGGACGCGTACGGTAACTTCTACCTCATCGACGGCGAGGAGGTGTGTCTGGAGGTCGCCGACCCGCTCTCGCCCGACCGGCTGTTCGGCATGCTCGACCTGCGCGACCGGGGATTCGCGGCGCGCGTGAACGACGGCTTCGAGACCGCGTGGGCCGAGGGGACCGTCGTCGACGAGGTGTGAGCTCCGCGGATCCGGCGTTCGCGGGCCCGAACGGACTGCGAGCTGGTTGCGAGCGACACGTCGGCGTCGCGGAGATCGGGGAACGCCGGCCGGTTCGCCCACCCGATTATCACCGATGATTTCGAGGGGGCGCGCTTTTATCCGTCCCCGTGCGTACGACCGATAGAACTGATAGTGACCCTCCGTCCATCCGACACGTCGTCGCCGGACCGCGGCGTCGACGCGGGCGATGCCCCCGAGACCGACGACCGGCGCGCGGCCGACGCGGCGACCGACGACGCGGAGCGGTCGGCGGGGCGTGCCGAGATCGAAGCGCCGACGAGCGCGCCGACGGCGGGCGGAAGGGCCCCGGAGGACGGCGACTCGTCGCCCGGGGACGGACGGTCGCGGTCGCCCGAGGCGGACCGGTTCCTGCTCGCCGTCGCCGTGGACGGCGAGGTGCTGTTCGCCGGGCCGTCGGTGCCCGACGTCGTCGGCGTCGAGCGCGACGCGCTCGTCGGGAGCGACCTCCTCGACCGCGTCCACCCGAGCGACCGCGAGCCGGTGGCGGACGCGCTGTCGGCGGTCGCGACGGCCCGGACGGTCACCCACCGCATCCGCCGCGCGAGCGGCGGGTACGCGTGGGTCGAGTCGGTCGTCGACGAGGAGCTCGCCCCGGAGTTCGGCGGGCGGATCGTGACGGTCCGCCGCGTCGACGTCGACCGGACCTTCCCGGAGCGCTACCGCGCCTTCCTCGAGTACGGCAGCGACCTCGTCACCGTCGTCGACGACGACGGTCTCATCGTCTACGAAAGCCCCTCCGTCGAGGAGGTGCTCGGCTACGAGCAGGGGTCGACCGTCGGGCGCTCCCCGCTCGGGTACGTCCACCCGGACGACCGCGAGCGCGTGACGGAGCGGTTCTACCGCGCGCTCAACGAGCCCGACGCGGCGCCCACGCTGGAGTACCGCTACCGCACCGCCGACGGCGACTGGGTCTGGCTGGAGTCGCGGACGCGCTCGCTGCCGGCCGACAGCCCGGTCGGCGAACTGCTCATCAACTCCCGCGACGTCAGCGCGCGGAAGGCCCGCGAGCGGCGGCTCACCGACCGGAACGAGCGGCTCGACCGCTTCGCGAGCATCGTCTCCCACGACCTCCGGAACCCGCTGTCGGTGATCCGCGGGTCGATGGAGATGGCGCGGCTGCGCGACGAGACGGACCCGCTCGAACGGGGCGAGCGCGCCGTCGACCGGATCGACCAGCTCGTCTCGGAGCTGCTCACCCTCGCGCGACAGGGGACCGGAATGGACGAGCCCGCCGAGTTCGCGCTCGCGAGCGTCGCCCGCGACGCCTGGGAGACCGCCGCCGGGGGCGACGCCGACGCGGAGCTGGTCGTCGCCGGCGACGCGCGGGTGTACGGCGACCGGGGACGGATGCGGCAGGCCCTCGAGAACCTGTTCCGTAACGCGACCGAACACGCGAAGCCGGACGACGAGACGGACGGGCCCGAGACCGAAGGATCGGACGACCTCGCGGACGGAACGTCCGACGACGACCCGCTGACGGTCCTCGTGACGGCCACGGACGGCGGGTTCCTCGTGGCCGACGACGGAACCGGCGTCGACCCCGACGACCGGGAGTCGGTGTTCGAGTCGGGGTTCACCACCCGGGCGGACGGGACCGGGTACGGGCTCGACATCGTCCGCGAGGTCGTCGAGTCGCACGGGTGGACGGTCGAGCTCCGCCGCGACGACGACGGCCACATCGGACTCCCGGACGGACGGCGGCTCCGACCCCCGGAGGGCGCGTGCTTCGAGGTGTCCGCCCCCGACCCGGCCGACGCCGACCCGGACGAGCCGTGGATCGACTGAGCCCGGGAGCCACCGCGTTTATTCCCCGCGGCCGCCAACTCGACGCGTGAGCGTCGCCGACGTCACGATCCGACGGGCCGACCGCGCCGACCTCCTGGCGGTGGTCCGGATCGAGCGCGCCTGCTTCTCGGACCCGTGGCCGCACGACGCCTTCGAGCGGCTCCTCGACGAGCCGGCGTTCCTCGTGGCGGAGCGCGACGGCGCCGTCGCCGGCTTCGTCGTCGCCGACCGGACGCCGAACCACGGCCGCGACATCGGCCACGTGAAGGACCTCGCCGTCCACCCCGAGGCCCGCGGCGAAGGGATCGGGCGGGCCCTCCTGCGGTCGGCGCTGGTCCGGCTCCGCGCGACCGGCGTGGCCGTCGTCCGACTGGAGGTGCGCGAGGGGAACGACCCCGCCCGGTCGCTGTACGCCGACGAGGGGTTCGAACCGGTCCGGCGGGTCGGCGGCTACTACCGCGACGGCGAGGACGCGCTCGTGCTCGTCGTCGACCTCGCGGCGTGGGCCGACGGGGACGGGGCCGGCGGCGGAGCGGGGTCGGGCGGCGACGACGACAGAGAGGCGAGGTAACGCACCGCACGCCTATCGGCTCGCGGCGCGGGGTTTGCCAAGGCTTAGTGTCGGGGAGGCCGACCGAAACGGTATGAGTTCGGTTCCCGAGCGATCCGAGATCGACACCGAGTACAAGTGGGACCTCGACGGCATCTACGCCGACGACGAGGCCTGGGAGGCCGCCTACGAGGCGGTCGCCGAGCGGATCGACGAGCTGCGCGCCTACGAGGGGCGCGCCGTCGAGGACGCCGCGACGCTGCTCGAACTGCTCGAGCTGCGCGAGGAGATCTTCCGCGAGCTCCAGCAGGTGACGACGTACGCCCGGCTCCGCAGCGCCGAGGACACCCGGAACCAGGAGTACCAGGCGATGTCCGCGAAGGCGTCGTCGCTCGGCTCGGAGGCGTCGAGCGCGGTCTCCTACCTCGAACCGGAGGTCCAGTCGCTGACCGACGCCGACGTCGAGGCGTTCCTCGACGACGAGCCCGCGCTCGCGACGTACGAGCAGTACCTCGACGACGTGCTGCGGAAGAAGCCGCACACGCGGTCGAGCGAGGTCGAGGAGGTGCTCGCGGACCTCTCGGAGGTCACCGACGCGCCGAGCGAGATCTACTCGATGCTGACGAACGCCGACATGACCTACGGCGTCGTCGAGGACCCCGACGGCGAGGAGGTCGAGATCACGCAGGCGAACTTCACGAAGCTCCAGACGAACCCGGACCGCGAGTTCCGCGAGCGCGTCCACGAGACGTTCTACGACGAGTGGGCCGACGTGCGCAACACGGTCGGCACGTCGCTGGAGAAGGCCGTCCGCGAGCACGTCACGAGCGCCGAGATCCGCGACTACGACTCCGCGCGCGCCGCCGCGCTGGACGGCTCGAACGTCCCCGTCGAGGTGTACGACACGCTCGTCGACACCGTCGACGACAACCTCGACGTGCTCCACCGCCACGCCGACCTGAAGGCCGAGGCGCTCGGCGTCGACCGGCTGCAGAGCCACGACCTCTACATGTCGCTGACGGGTGACCAGGGCCCCGACGTGGAGTACGAGCAGGCCCGCGAGTGGGTTATCGAGGCGGTCGCGCCGCTGGGCGAGGAGTACCAGGAGCGGCTGGCCGAGGGGCTCGACTCGCGCTGGGTCGACGTGTACGAGAACCGCGGGAAGCGCTCGGGCGCGTTCTCCTCGGGCACGTACGACACCCAGCCGTACATCATGATGAACTACCAGGACGACATCTCTTCGATGTACACGCTGGCCCACGAGCTCGGCCACTCGATGCACTCGGAGCTGGCCGGCGACGCCCAGCCGTGGCACGACGCGAGCTACGAGATCTTCGTCGCGGAGATCGCCTCGACGGTCAACGAGACCCTGCTCACGCACCACCTGCTCGACACCGTCGAGGACGACGAGCTCCGCACCCACGTCCTCGACGAGTACCTCGAACGCTTCCGCTCGACCCTCTTCCGCCAGACCATGTTCGCGACGTTCGAACAGGAGATCCACGAGCGCGTGGAGGCCGGCGACGCGCTCACCCCCGACGCGTTCGACGAGATCTACGGCGACCTGAAGGGAGACTACTACGCGCCCGCCGAACTCACCGGCGGCATCGAGCGCGAGTGGCAGCGGATTCCCCACTTCTACTACGACTTCTACGTCTACCAGTACGCGACCGGCATCTCGGCCGCGGCCGCCATCGTCGAGCGCGTCCTCGACGAGGGCGACGAGGCCGCCGCCGACTACCGCGAGATGCTGAAGGCGGGCGGCTCCGAGTACCCGCTCGACGTCGTCGAACTCGCCGGCATCGACATGGCCTCGCCCGACCCGATCGAGTCCGCCGTCGGCGTGTACGACGAGTACCTCGACGAGATCGCGGCGCTGCTCGACCTGGAGTAACGCCGTCGCGCGGAGGGCGACTGACCCCTCCGGCGGACGGGCGCAGTGCGGGCCCGAACGACCGATCGGGCGACCCAAAGCCTATGATTCGCTCGGCCGAACCCGCCCGCCGAGATGGACCGCGGGCTGCTCGTCCTGCCGGGCGCCCTCCTCCTGCTCGTCCTGATCGCGGAGCCGAGCGTCGTCAGCTGGGAGGCCACGCTCCGTACGGGGCCGGGGCTCGACAGGCACCCGACCGTGAACGCGACCGACCTCCCCGCGAGATGCGCCGACACCGCCGTCGCCCTCGCCGACGGGCGCAACGTCTCGATCCGGGGGTATCGGATCGCTCCGGGCTTCCTCGACCTCCTCGTCGAACGCACGTCGGTCGCCGGCGAGTGGGCGCTCGGCGACGCGAACTGCGCGGCCCGACTCGCCGGGGTCGACGACCTCCGCGTCGACGGCGAGTCGTATCGGGTGCTCGGGGAGTACTCGCGCGAGCGGCTTGACCGAAGCCCGGCGTTCGGACTCGCGAGGCTCGGGAGCGGACTCGTCGGCGTCGGACTGCTGGCGGTCGGTCTCCTCACGGCCGTTCACCGGGAACCCGAGTGACGAGATAGTTGAGTGAGGCGCGGTGGCGCGTGCCTGCGAGCGGCCGCCGCCTCCGGCGGCCGCGAGTCAGCACGCGCGAGGGAGTCGGTGGTCCGGAGCGACGCGGAGGACGACCGACGAGGTTGGGGAGGCGTGAGGCGCGGTGCTGTGCGGGGCGGGACTCGAAGGGGCAGTCGCGAGGGCGACGGCGCGCGACGCAAGCACCGCAGGGAGCGAGTGAAACGAGCGACCGAGGAGCGTGGTTCGAGACGCCCCCGGCGTCTCGTCGTCACGAAAGGCGCGAAGCGCCTTTCGAACGACAGCGAGCGCACCGAGTCCTCGCAACTGGGGCTTTGGAGGCGGTTTCCCCGGAAGCAGAGTACAACCGAGCGACCGGGGCTTTGACGATGTTCTCCGCGGGCCCGACGAAACAGTTGGCCGACGCGGCGGCGTGGATTGTCACGCCCTCGGCCACGCATCAGTAATCAGCGTCCCGGCACCGATTTACCGCTCCTCTACGACGTACTGAGTACATGGACGAACGCGTACGCGAGCACGCCGAGGTGCTCGTCGACTGGAGCGCGCGGGTCGAGGCCGGCGACGACGTCGTCGTCAGCGTCGCGGAGGACGCCCACGAGCTGGGCGTCGCGGTCGCCGCGGCGCTCGGCGAGCGCGGCGCGAACGTGACGACGCTGTACGGGTCGAGCGAGCTCTCCCGCGCCTACCTGAAGGGCGTCGAGGCCGGCGTCGACGGCGACGTCGACGCGGACGACTTCGACGCGGACCCAGCCGTCGACCGCGCTGTCTTCGAGGCGGCCGACGCCTACCTCCGGATCGGGGGCGGGCGCAACACCACCGCGAGCGCGGACGTCGACCGCCCGACGCGGCAGGCGTACGCGAAGGCCCGGCAGGGCGTCCGCGAGGCGCGGATGGACACCGACTGGGTGTCGACGGTCCACCCGACGCGGAGCCTCGCGCAGCAGGCGGGGATGGCCTACGAGGAGTACCAGGAGTTCGTCTACGACGCCGTCCTCCGCGACTGGGAATCGCTCGCCGACGAGATGGCGCGGATGAAGGACGTCCTCGACGCGGGCGAAGCGGTCCGGATCGTCACCGAGCGCGACGGCGCGCCCGACACGGACGTGACGATGTCGATCGACGGTCGCACCGCGGTGAACTCCGCCGCCTCCGTCGCGTACGACTCGCACAACCTGCCGAGCGGGGAGGTGTTCACCGCGCCGTACGACACCGCGGGCGAGGTGTTCTTCGACGTGCCGATGACCATCGACGCGACCCGCGTGCGGAACGTTCACCTCGCCTTCGAGGAGGGCGAGGTCGTCGACTTCTCGGCGGAGGCGGGCGAGGACGCGCTCGCGGAGATCCTCGACACCGACGACGGCGCGCGGCAGCTGGGGGAGCTCGGGATCGGGATGAACCGCGGCATCGACCGGTTCACCGACTCGATCCTCTTCGACGAGAA
>NZ_CAKZRO010000003.1 GCF_937146585.1 uncultured Halorubrum sp.
CGACCGGACCAGTTCACCGCCAGATGTACGACTTCAGCTTCGAGATAACGTACGAACCCGGCGTCGACGAGTACGTCGACCTGTTCATGGACCGCGGCTCCCTCCAGTCGGAGGCGACCTACTCGTGTCTCGACCCCGCGGAGCTGTGGAAGCTCGAATCGGTCACCGGCGACGCGGCCGACCTCGCGGCCGTCGACGAACTGCTCTTGGACGAGTCCGTCGACCGCGAGTCGATCAGCGGTCGAACGTGTCGCGCGGCCCGCACGACGAGCCTGCTCACCGACGAGCGGCGGCGGCGGGTGACGTACACCTACCTCACCGACGTGGACTACTGCGAGTCCGTCCCGCTCATCGCGGCGAAGTACGTCGACGGCGGCGCGCTCTTCGAGCAGACGCGCTCGGGAGACACCGTCCGATGGCGCGTGCTGGTCCAGGACGACTCGAAGATCGGGCTGTTGTACGACACGCTGTCCGCGCGGCTCGGCGAGGGGCGCTCGTTCTCCTTCGAGCACCTGACGGAGGTCGACCGCTGGGAGAGCGAGCTGCTCTCCCGACCGGACGTCCGCGCCGAACAGCGCGAGACGCTGTTGCTCGCGGTCGAGCGCGGCTACTTCGAGACGCCGCGCGAGGCGACGCTCGACGAGCTCGCGGCCGAGCTCGACGAGCCGCGTTCGACGGTGTCGTACCGGCTCCGACGCGCGACCGCGGAGCTCGCGAAGCAGTTCGCCGACCAACGATCATGACCCCCGACACTCCCACCGACGACGAGCAGCGAACGCCGGCGGACGCCGCCGGAGGCGACGGGTATCCGACCGACGTGCTCGTCGGGCCCGACTGGGTGGAGGCGCGGCTCGACCGGTTCCGCGCCGACGCGCCCGACCTGCGGCTCCTCGAGGTCGACGTCAACGCCTCCTTTTATCAGGAGGGTCACGCGCCCGGGGCCGTCGGCGTCGACTGGCGGGCCGACCTCCGGTCGGCGGAGGCGCACGACATCCTCTCCCCGGCGGAGATGACCGCCTTCCTCGAGTCGTGCGGGATCACCGAGGAGACGACCGTCGTCATCTACGGCGACAACAGGAACTGGTTCGCGGCCCACCTGTACTGGCAGCTCGCCCACTACGGCCACCCGGACGTGCGGATCATGGACGGCGGTCGCGAGTACTGGGTCGAACGCGGCTACCCGACCACGACCGAGCCGGTCGACCCGCCCCCGGTGACGTACGGCGACGCGCCCGACGCCCCCGCCAGGCCGGAGGTCCGGGCCGACCGCACCGAGGTGCGGGCGGCGATCGACGGCGACACGGAGTTCGTCGACGTGCGCCTGCCCGAGGAGTTCCGCGGGGAGGTGACGAAGCCGCCCGGCAGCGACGAGGGGGCGATGCGGGGCGGCCACGTCCCCGGCGCGACGAACGTGTTCTGGGCCGAGAACGTGCGCCCGAGCGGCCTGTTCAAACCGCCCGCGGAGCTCGCCGACGTGTACGAGTCGCGGGGGATCACCCCCGACGACGACGTGATCGTCTACTGTCGGATCGGGGAGCGGTCCTCGGTCACGTGGTTCGTCCTCGAGGAGCTGCTCGGGTACGACCGCGTGCGGCACTACGACGGCTCATGGACCGAGTGGGGGAACATGATCGGCGTCCCCATCGAGGTCGGCGAGGCGGACGGCGGCGACTGAGTCCGCCCCGGAAGGGAGGCCGAACGCCGGCGGTTGTCCCACGACAAACGGACACACTAGCCGCTGTGCGCGCAATCGTGCGTAATGAGCGGTCCTCACGCCGAACTGGCGGCGAAACGCACGGGAGACCGGAACGGAGGCCGGCGCGGCGACCTCGCGCCGCCGGACGGTCGCGATGAGTGACGCCGGCTCGACGGTCGACGGGTCCCGGTTCGCCCGGCGGCTGCTCGACGCCCTGAGCGAGGAGACGAACCGGACGATCCTGTCGCTGCTCGACGAGCCGGCCTCGGTCGCCGAGGTCGTCGAGCGGTGCGACATCCCGATGTCGACGGTGTACCGGCGTCTGGACACGCTCAGCGAGCTGGACCTGGTGACGGAACACGTCGCGATAGACGCGGAACGGGGGAAGTACCGGCGCTACGAGCGGAACGTGCGCCGCGTCTCGGTCTCCGTCGGCGATGAGGGCCGGCTCAGGGCCCGAGTCGAGCGCGAGAAGGGGAACCCCGACGAGGAGGTGACGTGGGAGCCGACCGGGAGGTAGCGGCGGTCGCCCGCCGGACGCGGCTCCCGCTCCCCCGCCCTCTTTTATCTCGGGGGCGTCTACCGCGAACGATGAGCGGGAAACCGACGGTCGGGGAGTACATGACCCGCGAGGTGGAGACGGTCAGTCCGGACGAGACGGTGGCGACCGTCGCGCGGCGGATGGCCGACAGCGACGGGCACAACGGGTTCCCGGTCACGCAGGGCCGCACCGTCGAGGGGTTCGTCTCGGCCGGGGACCTGCTGCTCGCGGACGAGGACGCCCCGGTGTTCACGGTGATGACGGAGGACCTGATCGTCGCGCACCCGGACATGAAGGTGACCGACGCCGCCCGCGTAATCTTACGCTCCGGCATCCAGCGGCTCCCCGTCGTCGACGACGCCGACAACCTCGTCGGGATCATCTCGAACACCGACGTTGTCCGCTCGCAGATCGAGCGGGCGACGCCCGGCAAGGTCGGGAAGCTGATGCGCACCCTCTCGCAGATCCACGGCGTCGACCTCGACGAGGAGCGCCGCGAGGTGGAGATCGCGGCCCTGACGCCGACGCAGGCGCGAGTGTACGCGGACGAACTGGAGGGCCGACAGTACGAGCTCCAACACGGCCTCGCCGAGCCCCTCGTCGTCATCGACAACGGCGGGACGCTCTACCTCGCCGACGGCCACCACCGGGCCATGGCCGCCCGCGAGGCCGGCATCGAGACGATGGACGCGTACGTGATCGTCCCGCGGACGCCGGTCGAGTTGGGGATGGCGAAGACCGCCGAGAAGGAGGGGCTCCGCGTCGTCGGCGACATCGAGATCGTCGACTACGCGCGACACCCCCTCATGGAGACGACCAAGCGGCTCCAGTGAGGGGACGGCGCGCCCTCGTCACCGCCGCCAAACAACCGACAGTGGTGACCGAACCCCCACACCGACACCGCGATACCCCGACAGCGACCCACGCCCCGACGCGTCGCGTCCGCACGGAAATTGCCGAGTTCGAGCGCGGGAGGTAAGCTTTTGTAAACTGACAGAGATCGGTGGCGCATGGGATCACGCATACGACGCGCGCTCTCTCGGGCGGTACTCGCCGCGGTCGGCGCGGCCGTCGGGGCCGCGGTCGGCGGACTGATCAGCCGGCAGGCCGCCTCCAGCGGCGGCGCGCTCGGCGCGCTCGCGGGGGCGACGCTCGCGGACGTGCGCTCGGAGTCCGACGGCTTCCTCGACGCGCTCCGGTCCGGCGGGGACGACGACGCGCCCGAGGGGATAGAAGAGGCGGCGGCCGCCGAGTGAGGCGTTTCCCCGGCCGTCGACCGCGCGTCGGCGTTCGGGAACGCCTATACGACGGGGCCGAGTAGCGACGGCCAATGACCGACACCGACGCCGACGCGGGCTGGTTCTCCCCGCTCGCCGCGGAGGAGGCCGGACGCGACGCGACGGACGCGGCCCGCGACCGGATCGCGGAGGACGAGGCCGACCGGCCGCTGGACTGGTCGCGCCGCGCCGTCGAGGCCGGCTTCGCCGACTCGACCGACGAGTACTACGACCGACTCAAGGACGCGACGACGCGCGCGACCCGCGAGGCGGTCCGGGAGCGCGAGCGCGCCGACGACGCGCAGCTCATCCACGCGGTCCGCGCCATGGACGACTCCGAGCGTGTCGCCAACGAGCTGGCCGAGCGCGCCGTCGAGTGGGCGGGGAGCCTCTTCGACGACGTCGACTCCGGGATCGACGGGGCGCGGGAGGTTGCGGCGCGCGAGCCCGAGAGCGAGGTCGAGCGGCGGGCGGTCTCCCTCGCGGCCCGCGCCGCGGAGCTCGACGACGAGCGCGCGGCGCTCGCGGAGACCATCGCGCGGGTCGCGCCCGCGGTCGCGCCCAACCTCGCCGAGATGGCCGGGCCGGAGCTCGCGGCGCGGCTGATCGCGCTCGCCGGCGGGCTGGAGCCGCTCGCGAAGAAGCCGTCGGGCACGGTCCAGGTGCTCGGCGCCGAGGACGCGCTGTTCGCGCACCTCTCCGGGCGAGCCCCCTCGCCGAAACACGGGATCATCTACACTCACGAGTACGTCCGCGGGACGCGCCCCGAGGACCGCGGCTCCGCGGCGCGCGCGCTCGCCGGCAAGCTGACGCTCGCGGCCCGCGCCGACCACTACGCCGGCGAGCGCCGGGCGCAGCTCCACGACGACCTCCGCGAGCGGATGGCGACGATCCGCGCGCGGGCGGACGACGACGGGTCGGACGCCCCGGGGGCCGGCGATGAGTGACGCCGTCCTCCCCGACGGCGTCGAGCGGCGCGAGATCGACGGCGAGCGGCGGCTCGCGACCCGCGGCGAGCCAGTCTACGGCGAGCCGACGGCGGACGGCTGGCGCGCGTGGGACCCCGAGCGGTCGAAGCTCGGCGGCATGCTCGAACTCGGGCTGGAGACCGGCCTCTCGGGCGGCGAGACGGTCCTCTACCTCGGTGCCGCGAGCGGGACGACGGTCAGCCACGTCGCCGACTTCGCGGGCCCGACGTACGCCGTGGAGTTCGCCCCCCGCCCGGCGCGCGACCTGCTCGACGCGGCGGCGCCGCGCGACCGGCTGTTCCCGCTGCTCAAGGACGCGCGGAAGCCTGAGACGTACGCGCACGTCGTCGAGGCCGACGTCGACGCGATCGTCCAGGACGTCGCCACCCGCGGGCAGGCCGAGGTGGCCGTCCGCAACGCGCAGTTCCTGGCCGAGGACGGGCGGCTGCTGCTGGCAATCAAGGCGCGCAGCGAGGACGTGACCGCGGACCCGGACGCCGTGTTCGAGGGCGCGCTCGACCGGCTCCGGGAGGCGTACGAGGTGCTGGAGACGCGGCGTCTCGACCGGTACCACGAGGACCACCTCGGCGTCGTCGCGACGCCGCGGTAGCGCCCGTCGACGGCGGGCCGCCGGCGCGGACGCAGCGATCAGTCCTCGGGGTCGAACAGGTCCTCGATCCGGCAGTCGAAGTGGGCGGCCAAGTCGAAGGCGAGCTCCAGCGAGGGATCGTACCGCTCCCGTTCGATCGCGTTGATCGTCTGGCGAGTGACCCCGACCGCGGCGGCGAGGTCGGCCTGACTCTCGTCGGTCTCGGCGCGTCTGTCGCGGATGTCGTTTCTCATGGCCGGTACTTGTGATACAGGACGGACGCGCCGTAGACGACGAAGACCGCGAACAGCGTCCACGTCGCGCCGTAAAACTCCCCGGGGAGGGTAATAACCCCGGTCTCCTCGAGCACGAGCCCGCCGGGCAGACCGAGGATGAAGACGTACGCGAAGACGTTCATCGTGACCTGACTCGCCCTGCGGCTGATCGTGGAATCACGCTCGTCGTACAGCTCGACCGGGCTGAATCGCTGAACGAGTCCCATCCCGATGCCGCCCGCCCAGTAGCAGGCGACACCGAGGACGAACCGATCGAGCGCGATGCCGATCCACAGCGCGGCGATGCCGGCGGCGAGCAGTCCGTAGGCGATGCGTTTGTACCGTTTCCGCGTGGAGGGCCGAACCGTCGCGGGGGTGGTGTGTTCGCTCATGGCGGTCGCAAAGCGAGCGTGAGTCAGATGTAAAGCTCGCTTTACAGTAAAGGACACTTTACACTCAATATTAAATCTATCGCTGCCGAAGAATTCGGACGGAGAGGGGGGTCAGCGGTCGGGACTACGGCGGTTGCGAGGGTCACCACGACGGCGGCGAGAAGCCGGCGTCTTCGAGGATGGGCTTCCAGCGCTTCTGGACCGAGAGGCGCGAGACGTCCATCGCGTCGGCGACGGCCGACTGTGAGCGCTCCTCGCCGCGGATCAGCCCGGCGGCGTAGAGGCTCCCGGCGGCCGCGA
>NZ_CAKZRO010000004.1 GCF_937146585.1 uncultured Halorubrum sp.
GAGAGGAACAGCAGCGCGAACGCGAACCCCTCGCCGATCCACGCCGGGAGCGCGCTCGTCGCCATGTGGCCGGCGGGGGTGAGGATCACCGCCGCCTGGACGACGCCCATCACGAGCGCGTCCTGCGCGTGGAGGTCCGGATACCGCACCGTCGACCCCATGAGCAGCGCGAACGCCGCCGTCGCCCCGACGAGGAGCGGCGGGGCGGTGTAGCCCGCGATGACGGCCGCCGCGAGCACCGTCGCGGCCAGCGTGGTGGGGACGCCGACCGTCTCTCGCGCCCCGTCCTCGTCGACGGTGTAGAGGCCGAGCCGGGCGACCGAGGCGGCGACGAACAGCGCACCGGCACCGAGGCCGGCGGCGACGAGGACGGGGTCGGTCGCGAGCGAGCGCCCGTCGCGGACGGCCGCCGTCACGAGCGCGGCGGGGGCGACGCCGAAGGAGGCGACGTCCGCCAGCGAGTCGAGGTACGGCCCGGCCGGCGTCGACCCGCGGTGGCGGGCGACGACCCCGTCGAGCCCGTCCGCGACCGCGGCGAGGAGGACGAGTCGGGCCGCGAGCGCGACGTCGACCGTCGCGGCGACGACGGCGAGGAAGCCGACGGCGGCGTTGGCCACGGTCACCGCGTCCGCGAGCCCGAGCCGCCGAGCGAACCGCAGAGGCATACCGTATCGGTCGACGAGCCGGGTTTTAGGGCTTGTTATCTCGTCGACCGCGGGCCGTTCGCGTCGGGCGAACGCGCGTTCCGCGGGCGCGTCCGTCCGCGGTCAGGGAACGTACCAGATGCCGCGCCCGAAGTCGAGCCACTCGCCCACGACGACGTGCGGCATCGCGATGACGCAGACGAAGATGGTGTAGAAGGCGACCGCGCCGGAGAGCAGCGACCCGCCGGCGAGGGGGTTCGGCGCGACGGTCCACAGGGCGGCCGCGACGGTCGCCGTGACCAGCGCGCCGACGACGAGGACCCCCCACGCGACGACGAGCGAGACGCCCTCGGTCCGGTCCGGCTGCTCCTGTTCGACGACCATGCTCCGCGCCGACTGCCGGATCGAGTACCACAGCGGGAAGTAGAGCCCGATGGCGACCACGACGGGCACGAGCGCGAAGTACGCGACGAGCAGCAGCGTCTCGGCGGCGTCGAGGAGCCACGACCGACTGACGCCGCCGGTCGAGCGCAGGCTGGTGACGAGGCCGCCGCCGAGGTGCGTGACCACGCCGAGCCCGAAGACCGCGCCGAGCGCCGTGGTGAACGTCTCGGGGTTCGAGGCGGCCGGGCCGGCCAGCCGGCCGTCGAAGACGCCCAGCATGATGCCGGTGAAGCTGTAGTAGGTCTCGGTCCAGAAGACGGCGGGGACGATCATCACGGCCCCGCCGCGGATCAGGGCGGCGAGCGCCCGCTGCGGCTTGGTCGTGAGGTGCTCGGTGCCGACCAGCGCGTCCATCACGCGGAGGTCGCCGTGCCCGCCCTTCGCGACCGCCGTCCCGAACGCGAGCGCGAGCGCGGGCAGCGGCGCGACGACGAACAGCGCCACGAACGACGCGACGAAGCCGATGTAGAGCCCGACGTACCGCGCGCCGAACGGGAGTCCCCGCCGGCGGAGGTTCGAGAAGTGTTCGTATCCCCCGTGCGGGAGGTTCAGGGCGACCATCCCGACGAGGTAGGCGATCATCTGGGTCCGGAGCGACAGTTCGGTCCCGGCCGCGGACAGCGCGCCGAACCCGACCGCGAGCAGGAGCAACGCCGCGCGCGACGCGCCGATTGCCGTCCGTTCCGGTTCTCCGAGAAGCCGCCGCACCGGACTCGCCGTCGACGTAGCCATGGTCGATCGTACGGTCGTTACGGGGTTAGGGCCTCGTCGCCATTATTCGGTATTTTATAAGACCGCGTCGCGGTGATCGGCGTCGAGAGCCCGAACTGGGACGGTCGACGACCGCGGTCGCGACGGTCGATCGGTCGAGTCGGAGCGGCCGACGACCCTAACGAGTGGTACTAGTTGAACGAAGGGGACCGGTTGAACGGAGGGAACCGGGTGAACGGAGGGTACTGGTCGAGCGAGCGGTACCATGTTCGTGGCGCACACGCGGGCGCGATCAGTACGTGTGGATCACTTCGCCGCAGCGCGTGCACTCGATCGTGTCCGACCGGAACAGGCGCTCCTTCTTCTCGGTGGGGCCGTTACACTCGGGGCAGACGCCGAGGTTCCGCCCGTCGGCGACGCGGGCGGACAGGTCGAGGAACTGGTCTTCGAGCTTGTCGATCTGCTCCGACTGCTCCTCGACGACGGACCGGAGCTCCTCGATGGTCTCGTCGCGCTCCTCGACCGCGGTGGACAGCTCGTCGATGCGCTGCTCGTACGCGTCGATCGCCTCGACGTCGATGGTGACGTCGTCGGCCGTCTCCGTCTCGGCCTCTCGCTCCGTGGTGGTCTCCGTGGTCGATTCCGCTTCCGCCTCGGTGTCGTCGTCTGCCATACGACAGTAGATGTGCCCCAGGGTCATTACTTTCGGGCCGACTACGTTCCCCTCGGGAGGTGGTGCGCCGGGGGACGCGACCGGCGAAGCGCCCCCGCGATCGGTCGCCGGGGGACGGCCATACCTGACTGGGTTGGCATCGATCTGAATAGGGTATATGCTATATGTAGAAGTGGGTATGGACCCGATAGCGCTACAGGCGGGATACGACCTCCTCGGGGACGGTCGCCCCGAGACGCTCTGGTTGGGTATCGGCACGCTACTAATGATCATCGGGACCTTCTACTTCATCGCCCGCGGTTGGGGCGTGACGGACAAGGAGGCCCGTGAATACTACGCGATCACGATCCTCGTGCCGGGGATCGCTTCGGCCGCGTATCTGGCGATGTTCTTCGGCATCGGTGTGACCGAAGTCGAACTCGCCAGCGGAACGGTGCTGGACATCTACTACGCCCGGTACGCGGACTGGCTGTTCACGACGCCGCTGCTGCTGCTCGACCTCGCCCTGCTGGCGAAGGTCGACCGCGTCACCATCGGGACGCTCATCGGCGTTGACGCGCTGATGATCGTCACCGGTCTCATCGGCGCACTGTCGAAGACGCCGCTCGCGCGGTACACCTGGTGGCTGTTCAGCACGATCGCGTTCCTGTTCGTGCTCTACTACCTCCTCACGAGCCTCCGCAGTGCGGCCGCGGAGCTCTCGGAGGAAGTCCAGACCACCTTCAACACGCTGACCGCACTGGTCGCCATCCTCTGGACGGCGTACCCGATCCTGTGGATTGTCGGGACCGAGGGTGCCGGCGTCGTCGGCCTCGGCGTCGAGACCCTCGCGTTCATGGTGCTCGACGTGACCGCGAAGGTCGGCTTCGGGTTCGTCCTGCTCCGCAGCCGCGCCATCCTCGGCGACACCGAGGCGCCGGAGCCCTCCGCGGGCGCCGACGCCCAGGCCGCGGACTAACGGTCGACCCGCCGACCGTTCGGTAACCGTATCGCATCGCACCAACCGACTTTCACCATTCATTTTTCCATATGACTGACACCAACACTCAACAGACACCGGTACTGAACACGCGGTCCGTCGTCGGGCTCGCCGTCTGCCTCGTGATCGCTCTCTCCGGGATCTTCCTGATCCCGACGTTCGAGTCTCGCGCGGGATTCGGCGTGACGTTCTGGACGATGGCGGCGATGGAGCTGCTCGCGATGGTCGGCGTCGCGTACTTCGTCCTCAACCTCCACGAGGAGTAGACCGCGCGGCGGCCCGCCGCCGTCGCGGGGCGTCGCCGTCGTCACGTAGATGCCGTCAGGCACGCTCTGTCTCCGCCCGTGCCGTCCCGGCGGACGAACTCAGTCCGTCGCTCGCTCGGCGTCGCCGCGCCCGTCGCGGGTCGACGGCGACGTCTCGGCCAAGGCGCGCTCGAAGTGGTCGCGCCCGACCGTCGGCTCGACGGGCGGGCCGTCGTCGACGATCGCGTCCTCGATCGCGAGCAGGCCTGCCTCCCTGACGAGCGCCGCGATGTCGCCGCCGCTGTACCCGGTGGTGCGGTCGGCGAGGGCGTCGAGGTCGACGCCGGACGCGACGGGCATCTCTCGCGCGTGGATCCCGAGGATCTCGCGGCGCGCGTCCCGGTCGGGGAGCGGCGTCTCGACCGCCTTCTCGATGCGACCGGGCCGGAGCAGCGCCTCGTCGATGTTGTCCGGGCGGTTCGTGGCCGCGATCACCACGACGTCGGTGAGCGGCTCTAACCCGTCGAGCTCGGTCAGGAGCTGCGAGACCACGCGCTCGCCGGCCCCCGTGTCGTCGCCGCGGCGCTTCGGCGAGATTGCGTCGACCTCGTCGAAGAAGACCACGGCGGGCGCGTTCTCCCGGGCGGTGGCGAACAGGTCGCGGACCGCCTGCTCGCTCGCCCCGACGTACTTGTCGAGGAGCTCGGGCCCGTTCACCGGGATGAAGTTCGCGTCGCTGAGGCTCGCCGCCGCGCGGGCGAGCAGCGTCTTGCCGGTCCCCGGCGGCCCGTGGAGGAGCACGCCGGACGGGGGGTCGATCCCCATCGCCGCGAAGCGGTCGGCGTACTCCAAGGGCCAGTACACCGCGCGCACCAGCTCGCGTTTGGCCTCGTCGAGCCCCCCGACCTCGTCCCAGCCGACCGCGGGGAACTCGACGGTGACCTCGCGGAGCCCGGTGGGCTCGACGTCGTCGAGCGCGTCGTCGAAGTCGTCCATCCGGATCGCGGTGCGGCCCTCGCGGCGGACCGCGCGCTCTAAGGCGGCGTCCGCGAGGACGGCCAGGTCGGCGAACACGTACCCGTTGAGCCGCGCGGCGACGGCGTCGAAGTCGACGTCCATCGCGAGCGGCGCGCCCTCGCACAGCGACTCGAGCGCGTCGCGCCGCTCCGCGGTCGTCAGCGGCTCGACCTCGATCTCGCGGTCGAACCGCCCGCCGCGGCGCAGCGCCGACGGCACGCCGCCGGGGTCCGTCGTCGCGCCGATCACGACGGTCCGGTCCCCGGCGCGGAGCTCGTCGACGGTCGACCGGAACCGGTCGGCCAGCGCGCCGCCGCCGTCGTCGGCCCCGAGCGCCTCGAGGTCGTCGAGGAGGACCACGGTGGGCTCGCCCGCCGCGACGGCCTCGACGACCCGCTCGAGCCCCTCTGACTGGTCGCCGGCGCGCTCGCCGCGGAGGCGCGCCGCGGAGACGCGGACGAGCGCCGCGTCGGTCGCGGCCGCGACGGCCTCGACGAGCGTCGTCTTCCCCGAGCCGCGCGGCCCGTGGAGGAGCAGCCCGAGCGTCGGCGAGCCCGCGGACGCGAACGTCTCCGCCGCGTCGAACCGGGTCGCGACGGCCTCTCGGAGCCGCTCGAACGTCGCGGTCTCGACGACGTCGGCGGCGTCGCTCCCGGGGGACTCGTCGACGACGGCCGGCTTCCCGTCGTCGGCCGCGACGGTGATCTCGGTCCCGCCGCCGACGACCGCGGGCGAGGAGGGGGTCACGGCCCGCACGTCGAACCGGAGCGTGAGCGCGCCGCCGAGGCGGGTGACCTCGACCTCGTCGCCGACGGCGACCACGCGGCGGTCGAGCCGCTGGCGGATGGCGTCCTCGCTCCGCTCGAGGTCGACAGACTGCCGGAGCCGCAGTGTGAGCGACGACGCGACCGGCAGGTCCGACGCGCTCACGGTCGCGGTGTCCCCCGGTTCGAGCCCGGCGGTGCGACGGAGCCGCTCGGGCACGAAGACGGCCTCCGGTCCGCCGTCGACCGCGACGACGGAGGCGACGACGCGGTGCGCGCCCTCGACCACGACCGAGTCGCCGAGGCCGACGCCGAGGTCGGCGAGGACGGCGTCCGGGAGGCCGATCCGGTCGCCGGGGACCGACGTGGGCGGCTCTCGGACCGGGACGCGCACGCTCATCGTTCGTGGGGTCGGGCGGGAGATGTGCCTGTAGAGGAGGTAGTCGACACCATACGTCGATCTCACGCCCACCGATCCTCAAGTAACCACGGCCTGACTGGACAGCCGAGTCGGGCCGGGTCCGGCGAGTCGGCGGACGGGAGTCGGTTTCGGACCGCCGGAAGACCGGCAAGCATTAACCCGTATCGGTGTGAACACCTGTTCATGGCGAACGCTCGGGCTCTCCTCGTCCACCCGGAGGAGGGGAGCGATCGGATCGAGACGGCGCTCGGTGCCGCGGGGTTCGACGTGACCCGCACGGACACCGCGGCCTCCGCTGTCGCGAAGGCGACGACCGGGGAGTACGACTGCGTCGTCAGCGAGTACGCGCTGAGCGGCGACGACGGAGTCGCCCTCGCGACCGCGATCGAGGAGTCCGACGCCGGGGTGCCGGTCGTGATGTTCACGGCGACGGAGGAAGAGGGCGTCCCGGAGGCCGCCTTCGAGAACGGGGTCGACCGGTTCCTCCAGAAGAACGGGTCGGCGTCGATCGACAAGTTGGTCTCGGACGTCTCGACGGTCTGTTCGGGGGTGCCGACCTCCGAGCCGCGGCAGGACGTCTCGGAGCACGAACCGACCGCGGCGGAGGTGACGCGGGCGGTCGAGGACGCGCCGATCGGGATCAGCATCAGCGATCCGGACCTCCCGGACTACCCGCTCGTGTACGTCAACGACGCGTGGAAGGACCACACCGGGTACCCGGTCGAGGAGGCGCTCGGGCGCAACCCCCGGTTCCTCCAGGGGCCGGGGACGGACCCGGAGACCGTCGAGGAGATCGCGGAGGCGCTCGGCAACGAGGAGGAGGTGACCGTCGAGATCCGCAACTACCGGCGCGACGGGACCCCGTTCTGGAACGAGCTGACGGTCGCGCCGATATACGACGAGGACGGCGACCTGGCTCACTACGTCGGCTTCCAGAACGACGTCAGCGAGCGGAAGGAGGCGGAGCGGCTCGCGCAGGAGCGCGCCGAGAAGCTCGCGACGGAGCGGCGCTCGCTCGACAGGGTCCTCGGCCGAGTGAACGGGCTGCTCAGCGACATCAGCCGCATCCTCGTCGAGAACCGGGACCCGAGCGTCATCCCGGCGCGCGTGTGCGAGACGATCGCCGGCGAGCCGGGGTACGCCGGCGGGTGGATCGGCGAGGTCTCCTCGGCGACGGGCGAACTCGAGATACGCGCCGCGAGCGGCCTGTCGGTCGAGGCGGGCGCGACGTTCGACCTCGACGAGACGCCCGAAGAGGTCCGGGAGGCGCTCGAGAGCCAGGAGCTCAGCACCGGCTCGATAGAGCACGCGTCCGACGGACCGCTCGAACCGGAGAGCGCCGGCGGCCGTCGGCTCCTCGTCGTCCCGCTCGCGTACGGGGAGCGACAGTACGGCCTGCTGGGGATCTACGGCAGCGGCGCCGACGTCCTCGACCGCCGGGAGCGGAAGGTGTGCGACTCTGTCGGGAAGATGATCGCGAACGGGCTCCACTCGCTGGAGACGACGAAGATCCTCACGACCGACCGGGTCGTCGAGATCGTCGTCGGGGTCCGCGACCCCTCCGCGTCGCTCGCGCAGATCGCCGACGCCGTCGGCAGGGAGGTGACGCACCTCGGAACGACGCGCCTCGACGACGACGCCTGCGAGCTGTACTTCCGCGTCGACGGCGAGGGCGTGAGCCTCGACGAGCTGGAGTCGCTCCCGCTGGTCGAGTCGATGCGGACGGTCTCGGAGACGAACGGCGGCGCCAGCTTCGCCGTCACCGTCACGCAGTCGCCGCCGCTCACCCAGCTGGCCGACCACGGCGTCGTCGTCTCCGAGGCGACCGCCACGGCCGACGGGGCGACCCTGACCATCGAGGCCCCGCCCGAGCACGACGTCCGGTCGATCCTCGACGTGTTCCGCGACGAGTACGAGGGGGTCGAGCTCCGCTCGCGCGTCGAGCGCGAGAGCCGGGACCGCACCGTCGCGGAGTTCGCGGCCGCGGTCGACGAGCGCCTCACCGAGCGGCAGCGCGCCGCCTTGAAGACCGCCGAGCTGAACGGCTACTTCGAGTGGCCGCGGCCGGTCGACGGGTCGGAGATCGCCGAGCGGATGGGGATCACCCGGCAGACGTTCCACCAGCACCTCCGCGCCGCGGAGCGGAAGCTGGTCGAGGCGTACGTGAACCCCCGGTCGAACTGATGACGCGGGAGCCGCCGCGCGGGAGCGCCGACGCGTGACCGACGATCGGCCGGAGTCTGGCGGCGAACCGACCGACGAGGCGAGCGCCGCGTCCGTCGCGGGCGACGACCCGTTCGCCGCGAGCGACGCCATCGTCGTCGCGGCCGCCCCCGAGACCGTGTTCGCGTTCCTCGACGACCCGGCCAACCACGCGGCGATCACGCCGGGGCTCACGGACGTCCGGGACGTCGAGCCGCTGGCGAACGGCGGGAAGCGCCTCGCGTACACCTACCGGATGGCGGGGGTCGGGATCGACGGCGAGATCGTCCAGACGGTCCACGAGCCGCCGGAGCGCCACGTCTTCGAGCTCCGCGGGCGGCTCACCGGCACCATCGACCTCCGGCTCGAACCCGTCGACGGCGGCACGGAGCTGACGTACGCCGCGACGTACGGCCTCCCGGAGAACGCGCTCACCAGAGCCGGCTCCCCCGTGATCCGACGGTTCAACGAGCGGCAGCTCCGGGCGGCGCTGGAGAACGTCGCGGCCGAGTTCGACGAAGGCGAGTGAGTCCCCGGCGAACGCGCCGCGACCGATCCGCGGCGCCGCGACCGGGGGACTGCGGGACGGTGTGCCGTCGACGGGCGAACTATTAACCGTGGGATAGCCTAACTAGGAGGCATGGAACCGATCACCCTCCAAGCTGGCCTCGGCTTCGGGCTCGTGGGCGTCGGCCTGCTCGCGCTCCTGCTCGTCGTCGTCACGCTCTGGCAGTCGTTCGAGATCGTCGACGCGTACGAGAAGAAGACGCTCACCGTGTTCGGCGAGTACCGGAAGCTGCTCGAGCCGGGCATCAACCTCATCCCGCCGTTCGTCTCCCGCACGTACCCGTTCGACATGCGGACGCAGACGCTCGACGTCCCCCGGCAGGAAGCGATCACGCGGGACAACTCGCCCGTGACCGCCGACGCGGTCGTCTACATCAAGGTGATGGACGCGAAGAAGGCGTTCCTCGAGGTCGACGACTACAAGAAGGCGGTCTCGAACCTCGCGCAGACCACCCTCCGGGCGGTCCTCGGCGACATGGAGCTCGACGACACGCTGAACAAGCGCCAGGAGATCAACGCGAAGATCCGCAAGGAGCTCGACGAGCCGACCGACGAGTGGGGGATCCGCGTCGAGAGCGTCGAGGTCCGCGAGGTCAACCCCTCGAAGGACGTCCAGCAGGCGATGGAGCAGCAGACCTCCGCCGAGCGCCGCCGCCGCGCGATGATCCTCGAGGCGCAGGGGGAACGCCGCTCCGCGGTCGAGCAGGCGGAAGGTGACAAGCAGTCCAACATCATCCGCGCACAGGGGGAGAAGCAGAGCCAGATCCTCGAGGCGCAGGGTGACGCGATCTCGACCGTCCTCCGCGCGCGCTCCGCCGAGTCGATGGGCGAGCGCGCCATCATCGAGCGCGGCATGGAGACCTTAGAGGAGATCGGCAAGGGCGAGTCCACGACGTTCGTCCTGCCGCAGGAGCTCACCAGCCTCGTCGGCCGCTACGGCAAGGCCCTCTCCGGCTCCGACGTTCAGGAGATGGAGGGGCTCGACGGGAAGGAGTTCGACGCCGACACGCGGAAGATGCTCGGCCTCGACGACATCGACGAGATCCTCGGCCAGATCGAGGAGTCCGCCGAGATGAACGTCGAGGAGTTAGAGAAGGAGGCCGAGGCCGTGAAGGCGGGCGACGCCGGCGCGAGCATCAGGTCCGCGGACGAGGTCATCCAGGAGATGGACGACGAGGAACCGGCCGCGGAAGTCGAGAAGGAACAGTAGATCCGCGCGGAGCGCCGCCGAGCAACCGATTCTCCGCGGCGAACCGACGCGAGCGAAGTGTTTTTGTCAAGGCGTAGGCTAGTACTCGTCGTGACAGAGGGGTTCGACGGACGGAAACGCGAGACGCTCCGCCGCTTCGCCGCGGTCGGAGCGGCCGCGCCGTTCGTCGGCACCGCGAGTGCGGACGACGGGAGCGAGGACACGAACGAGACCAGGGAGGCGATCCGCGGCTACGTGCCGACGACCCCCGGCGCGCACTTCTCGAAGCTCCGCGACGACCTCCGCCTCGGCACCGGGGAGGCGCAGTACCACCTCCGGAAGCTCGAGGAGGCGGGCGCGGTCGAGTCGGTGAAGGACGCCGACTACCGCCGGTACTTCCCGGCGGGCCGGTTCGACGAGACCGACAAGCGGGCGCTCGGCTACCTCCGTCGGGAGACGCCCCGCGGGATGATCCTCGCCCTGCTGCGCGACCCGGACGCGACGGGGGCCGACCTCGCCGGCGTCCTCGGCGTCTCGCGGCCGACGATAAGCGCCGCGGCCGCCGACCTGGAGGACGCCGGCCTCCTCGACCGGACCGACGGCTACGCGCTGACCGAGCCCGAGCGACTGCTCACGCTCGTCGTCCGGTACGCCGACTCCTTCGACGCGGACGCGGTGGCGTTCGCCGACGACGCCGCGTCGCTGGTCGCGTACGACCCGTAGGGACCGCCGCGTCGCGGGCGCGGACCCCGGTCAGGTCGTGACCATCCACGTCGTCCCGGAGGAGTACCCCCACTTCTCGACGTCGATCTCGGTGGCGGCGTCGGCGATCGCGCCCATGTTCGCGCCGACCTCCTTCGCCGAGAGGTCGAGGTCGTCGGCGATCAGCCGCGACTTGAAGTACGTCCGGTCGGCCGCGTTCTCGCGGAGGTACCGGAGGATGCGCGTCTGTTTCGCGGAGAGGCCGGCCGATTCGGCTGCGACCGCGTCCGGGTGAGCCGTGCTCATACCGGTCCCACGGCAGCACCCCGCATAAGGCGGTTGGTAGGTCGGGTTAACACGCTGCCGTCGTGCGGTTTTCCGCGATGAAAGGCGCGAGAGTCCGGGCCCAGGTGCGGGTTTGGGTACGGTCTTCGAACCGCGCACGGGACCCGAAGCGGTCAGTAGAGGGCAGTGACGAACGGGCCGAGCGCGCCGCTCACGCCGGCGGCGAGCGCTTCGGCGCGGTCGACGCGGCCGTTCGTGAGCGCGCCCGCCGCGCCCCCGCGCTCCGCGATCCCGTCGGTGTCGAGGCGGTCGTCCATCACGGGCCCCAACTCCGCCCCGTCGTCGACGCGGGCGGCGATGGCCGACGGGAGCGCGAGGCTCGGCCCGGCACCGCGGCCGACGCGGTCGCCGTCCGTCACCGCCGCCCACATGATCAGGTACCGGTCGTCGGTCCCGTCGAACCCGGCGACGCCGCCCTCGACGCCGACGCCGAGGTCGTACCCCGCGGGGCGGTCGGGCTCCGCGTCGCTCCTTTCGGGGTCGACGTCGAGGACAGCTTTGGCCCGGTTCTCCGCGCCTTCGACCGTCTCGGCGTGGCCCCGCGGCTGTTCGCTCACGCCGGAGTCGACCGGGACTGACTCGACCGCGACGCCGGTCGGATCGCCGGGGAGGTCGTCGTCCGCCGCCGCGCCGAGCGCCAGTTCGACCGCGCGCCGCTTCACCGGGTTGCCGCTGCCGACGCCGACTCGCAGGGTCGTCATGTGCGGGGGTCGTCGGCCGCGGCCGAAAACGCCTCGGGATGGAGCAAGCGCGCCAGCCGCTCGACCCCGTCGATCAGGGCGGGGCTCGGCTGGTTCAGGAGCGAGTCGTCGAGCACGCTCACCGGGGCGTCGATCCAGTCACGCTCGGCGACGCCGGCGGGGTCGACGCGGTCGCCGTGCCCGCAGACGTGGACGACGACGCGGTCCGGGGCCGCGCGCTCGACGGCGGCGGGGTCGACCTCGCGGGAGCGCTCGCCCGGCTCGACGAACGGGTAGCGGCCGCCGGCGGCGCGGACCGCGTCGGGGACCCAGTTGCCGGCCGCCATCGGCGGGTCGGACCACTCCTCGCAGTAGACGGTCGGCCGGGGGCGGTCGGCGACGCGCTCGGCGACTCGGTCGAGTCGGTCGCGGGCGTCGGTCGCGAGCCGCTCGCCCGCTTCGGGTCGGCCCACGTCGCTCCCGCGCGCCGCGAACCCGTCCAAGGCGTCGTCGAGCGTCGCGGGTTCGCGGTGCGCGACGTCGAGGCCGCGGTCGCGGCAGTCGTCGGCCAGGTCGGCCTGGAGCCCGTCGCTGGTGAGCACGACGTCGGGGTCGAGGGCGGCGACGCGGTCGAGGTCGGGGGTGAGCCAGCCGCCGACGGCGGTCGGGGCGTCCGGTCCGTGCGCCGAGCCGGCGTCGGCGTCGTCCGGGAGGTCGCAGTGTGCGGTGACGCCGACGAGGCGGTCGGCGGCACCGAGCGCGGCGACGGTGGCGGTCGCGCTCGGCGCGAGCGAGACGACGCGGGATGCGGACATGGGGCCCGATCCGGCCGCGACGGTGTCAACCGTTTCGGTCCCGGCGGTGATTCGGAGAAGGGCTCGAACGTCGCCGGGGCCGAACGCGGCGGCGGCGGCGAGGAGTCGGCGGGGAGACGAGCCCGCGGACGAGAGACCGGCGAAAACGCGTGATAGATCGTGTTCTTTTGTCGAGATCCGGGCGACACGTTCCGGTCGTTTTAAGTTGTGTTCCGCCGACGGTAACGTAAGATCGCTCTCGGGCAGTTTCAGTTTCCGGGGGCAACCGAGCTATGAGTGAACGACTACACACACGGGGGAGTCGCTCCCGAACGGAGACGAACGAGGAGGAATCGGAGAACACGGACGAGACGCTCAGCTGCCCGGAGTGCGGCGGCCACGTCATCAACGACGAGGAGCACGGGGAGACGGTCTGTAGCGACTGCGGGCTCGTCGTCGAGGCCGACTCGGTCGACCGCGGGCCGGAGTGGCGCGCGTTCGACTCCCGCGAGAAAGACGAGAAGAGCCGCGTCGGCGCCCCGACGACCAACACGATGCACGACAAGGGGCTCTCGACGAACATCGACTGGCGCGACAAGGACGCGTACGGCCGGTCGCTCGGCGCGCGCCAGCGTCAGAAGATGCAGCGGCTCCGCAAGTGGAACGAGCGGTTCCGCACCCGCGACTCCAAGGAGCGCAACCTGAAGCAGGCGCTCGGCGAGATCGACCGCATGGCCAGCGCGCTCGGCCTCCCGGACAACGTCCGCGAGACCGCCTCCGTCATCTACCGCCGCGCGCTCGACGAGGACCTGCTCCCCGGCCGCTCCATCGAGGGCGTCTCCACCTCCTGCGTCTACGCCGCCGCTCGGATGGCCGGCGTCCCGCGCAGCCTCGACGAGATCGCCGACGTCTCCCGCGTCGAGAAGGCCGAGATCGCGCGGACGTACCGCTACGTCGTCCGCGAGCTGAAGCTCGAAGTGAAACCGGCCGACCCCGAGCAGTACGTCCCCCGCTTCGCCTCCGACCTGGAGCTCTCCGAGGAGTCCGAGATGCGCGCGAAGAGCCTCCTGCGCAACGCGAAGGAGAAGGGCGTCCACTCCGGCAAGTCGCCGGTCGGCCTCGCCGCGGCCGCCGTCTACGCCGCCGCCCTGCTCACCAACGAGAAGACGACGCAGGCCGCGGTCTCGGAGGTGGCCGACATCAGCGAGGTCACCATCCGGAACCGATACCACGAGCTGCTGGAGGCCGAGGACGGCCTCGTCGCCTGACGCGGCTCGACATCCCCGTCGCCCGGTTCGCCCCGGAGGCACACACCTAAGTTCTCACCCGCGGAACGCCCGCGTATGTTCGAGGAGTTCGTTCTCGCCGCGAGCACGGCCGACCTCTCGGAGGAGCCGGCGGCTCGCGACCGCGCCGACGCCGTGGAGTTCCGACTGGACCTCGCGGACGCCCCGCTCGACCAGCTGGCGAGCTACGACGGCGACCTCCCGCTGCTCGTCACGAACCGGGCGTCCTGGGAGGGCGGCGAGGCCGAGGGGCTCGGGCGGTACGACGCGCTCTCGACGGCGATCGGTCACGACGCGGTCGCCGCGGTCGACGTGGAGCTCGCCGCGTTACGCGGGACGCACCCGGACCCGGCGGAGGAGTCGCACGCGACGGCGCTGCGGGACGCGGCGCGCGAGGCGGGCGTGGCGGTGGTCGCGTCGGTCCACGACTTCGAGTCCACCCCGGAGCCCGCCGCGCTCGTCGACCTCCTCGCCGACGCCGCGGGCGAGGGCGACGTGGGGAAGCTGGCGACGACCGCGACCGCGCCGGGCGACGCGCTCGCGATGATCGAGGCGACCCACGAGGCGACCGCGGCGGGCCACCGGGTCGCCACGATGTGTATGGGCGAGCCGGGGCGGCACACCCGCGCGGTCACCCCGGTGTACGGGTCGAAGATCGGCTACGCGCCCGTCGACCCCGCGAACGCGACCGCGCCCGGGCAATACCCACTCGCGACGCTCCGGGAGCTGGTCGACGGGCTGCGGGCGCGCAAGGCGGACGAGACGGACGCGTAGGGACGCGGATTCGGCCGACCGGGGCGGACACTTTTCATCTTCGCCGTCGAACCGTGGCGGTGAGATGCCGCTCGTCGAATCAAGTCAGTCGTCGCTGGTCTCCGCGTTCGGCCTCCTCGTCGCCCTCGTCGCGGTCGTCGGCACCCGCTTCCTCGGCTGGGAGTGGGGGTCCGGCGGGGTCGTCCCGACCCTCGTCGGGGTCGCGGTCGCCGTGGTCGCCGTGGCGGTCGTCGCTCGCCGGGTGCTGGAGTGAGCGCGCCCCTCGGGCCGGTTCGAGCCCGTCGCCAGCCGCCGGCTCTTCGCGTCGTCGGCTCCCCGCCGCGTCCGGCGCGGAGCCAAACCGCTTTACGACCGCCCCCGTAAGTGCCGACAATGGCGACGTGCGACGTGTGCGGGGAGTACGAGAACCTCCCGTACCAGTGTAAACGGTGCGGCCAGACGTTCTGCGCCGAGCACCGGCTGCCCGAGAACCACAACTGTCCGGGCCTCGCCGAGTGGGACGACCCCGGCGGGGTCTTCGACAGCGGCTTCGACGAGAGCGTCGAGGGCGACGACGGCGGGGGCGCGAGGGGCGGCGGCCGCACCGTGAGAACCGGCGGCGCCGGCGGCGGCGTCGTCGACCGGGTCAAGCGCCGGATCGACCGCGAGACCAGCACCGGCGGATTCGTGAGCTTCTTCCGCAACAACGCGACGTACGCGATCCTCGCGGCGATCTGGATCACCTTCCTCGCACAGCTGATCGTGTTCTGGGGGATCAGCCGTTCGCTCCACGATACGCTGTTCGTCCTCCAGCCCGACGCGCTCGGCAACGTCTGGACGCTGGTCACCTCCGTGCTCTCACACTCCCCGGTGAGCCTGTACCACATCATCGGGAACAGCATCGTGATCCTGTTCTTCGGCCCGCTCGTCGAGCGCGCCGTGGGGTCGAAGAAGTTCGCCGCGTTCTTCTTCGCGTCGGGGATCGCCGCCGGTCTCGGTCACATCCTCTTCGCGATCGGTACGAACGCCCCGCTCGCCGGCATCCTCGGCGCCAGCGGTGCCGGGTTCGCGATCCTCGGCGTCCTCACCGTCTGGCGGCCGAACATGCAGGTGCTTCTCTTCTTCGTCATTCCGCTGAAGATCAAGTACCTCACGTGGGGCATCGCGCTGATCTCGGCGGTGCTCGTGGTCCAGAGCCTTCAGGCCGGCGGGGGCGGCGCCGCCGGCGGCATCGCCCACCTCGCGCACCTGATCGGGTTCGCGATCGGGCTCACGTTCGGGAAGCGCAACGAGGGGCTCGCCCGGTCGGCGGGCGGCGGGGGCGGCGTCTCGATGGGCGGCGCGCGCGGTCCGCGCGGTCCGGGCGGCCCCGGCGGCCGGTTCTGATGGCCCTCGCGCGGCCGGACCTCCGGCCCGACCCGTCGCTGTCGACGGCCGAGATGGAGGACCTCCAGCGGGAGATCGCCGCGGCCGCGACGTTCGACGACGACCGCGCGCTCGACCCGGACGCCGTCGCGGTCGAGGAGGCCGCCTCGCTCGCGGACGGGCTGCCGCCGGCGCGCGACGGGGATCAAGCGCGCCTCGATCCGGGATCCGGTTCGGTGAACGCGCACGACTCGGACGCGCCGGTCGTCGTCGGCGTCGACCAAGCGTTCCTCACCGACCGCGCGGGCGACCGTCCCGACGCCGCCGTCTCCGCTGCGGTCGCGTTCCGCGACGGGACCGTGGTCGAGTACGCGCACGCGACGACCCCGCTCTCGATCCCATACGTTCCCGGCCTGCTCGCGTTCCGGGAGGGCGAGCCGATCCTGGCCGCGCTCGACGCGCTCGACGCCGACCCCGACCTGCTGGTCTGTGACGGCTCCGGGCGGATCCACTTCCGGGAGGCGGGGCTCGCGACGCACGTCGGCGTCCTGTGCGACGTGCCGAGCGTCGGCGTCGCGAAGAACCTCCTCTGCGGCGAACCCGACGAGCCGACGGCCGAGCGCCCCGCGGGCTGGCGGACGCCGATCCGCGCGGACGACGCGGTGACGACGGCCGAGCCGGGGACGGTGATCGGCCACGCGTTCCAGTCGCGCCAGTACCCGACGAGCAGGCGGGTGAACCCCCTGTACGTCAGTCCCGGGCACCGCGTGTCCGCGGCGACCGCGGTCGACCTCGTCGCGGCGCTGTGCGCGGGCTACAAGCTCCCCGAGCCGACGCGGCTCGCGGACGCGCACGCGGAGCGGGCGAAAGGCGACGCGGAGTGAGCGCGGAGGCCCTGCCGGGCCGATACCGTGACACCTGTTGCCACGGGCAGGCGGTTTTTAGACGGTCGGTCGCGAACGCGGAGACATGGGAGACGACGACGCGGAGAGACCGATGTCCGCCGAGGAGTTCCGGTCGCTGACCGACGGCTTGGTGCGCCAGAGTTCGGGCGGCGGGACGACCGTCTACAAGAACGCAGCGGGGGTCGGCTGTCCGAACCCGGACTGCGACCGCGGCGTCTTCCAGACGCTGTTCGTCAGCGACCACGGCTGGCAGCAGATCGGCGCGACCCGCGACGGGATCGACCTCTGTCTGGTCAACACGGAGTCGAAGCGGCTCGTCTTCATCCACGACGAGTGAGCGTCGCGGCCCGGAGCCGGCGACGTCGACGGCGATCGTAGCGTCGCGGCCGTCAGTCGTCGTCCGCGGCGGAGTCCGCGTCCGGGCCGGCGGCGCAGCGGTTCGGGCCGAGTTCGAGTTCGATCGCCGCGGTCTCGTCCGGGGGCGACTCCACGCCGCGGTTGGCCGCGATCACCGACTCGTAGTTCGGCGGCTTCTCCGGCAGCGTGCGGGTGATTCGCTCGACGAACTCGTCGGCGTCGAGGCCGAGGACCCCGATCTCGCGGCGCGCGGTCCCGACCGTCGTGGCGACCGGCGCTCCGGGCTCGACCTCGCCGGTCGTGCCGTCGTTCGCGACCGCGAAGTGGCCGGGGCAGACGACGGCGTCGTCGGGCTGTGCGAGCAGCGTCCCGTGGAGCGAGTCGTACAGCCGCTCGGCCGCGCTAGCCGCGCCCGCGCCGGCGGCGTCACCGGCTTCGTCGCCGTCTTCGCCGGCCGAGAACTGGAGCTCCGTCCGGCCCACGCTGTCGGTGAACAGCGTGTCGCCCGTGAGCACCGCGGCGTCGCCGACGAGGTAGCTCGCGCCGTCGTCGGTGTGGCCCGGCGTCGCGAGCGCCTTCAGGTCGACGCCGCCGACGTCGAGCGTCTCGTTGCGCCCGATCGGGTCGAAGTCGGACGCCACGTCGCGGGCGGCGGCCGCCGCGGGCAGGTAGTACGGGACGCCGAGGTCGTCCGCGAGCGCCCGGCCGCCGGAGAGGTGGTCGGCGTGGACGTGCGTGTCGAGGACGGCCGCGATCGACGCGCCGCGGTCGGCGGCCGCCTCGACCCACTCGTCGCCGTGTCTGGAGACGTCGACGGCGACGGCGACGCGGTCTG
>NZ_CAKZRO010000005.1 GCF_937146585.1 uncultured Halorubrum sp.
TCGAGCGGCCGGGAAGAGATGTTAAACCAGTTTGCGAGGGCGCGACGGGATTCGAACCGGAATCGGACGTGCTCGCTCCGCTCGCTGCGCGCGACCGATAGGGTTCAAACCCCGCTTGCGCCGCTACTGCTCACTTCGTTCGCAGATAGCGGGCGCGGCGGGATTTGAACCCGCGATCGAGAGGTTAGGAACCTCTCGCCCTATCCGCTAGGCCACGCGCCCAGAACGAGCGAAAAAACGGTACAGCGGTGATCGGTCGGCGTCGGGGCCGGATTACGCGCTGGTTTCCTTGTCGGTCTCGGTCTCGAGCTCGTCGAGGTCGTCGTCCTCGTCGTCGAGCGTCGAGTCCGCCTTCTCGCCGTCTTGCATGTCTTTCAGTTCCTCTTCGACCTGTTCGCGGCCCTTCCTGAACTCGCCCATCGCCTGCCCGGTCGACCGGGCGAGCTTCGGGATCTTGTTCGCCCCGAACAGCAGGACCAGGACGAGCAGGATGATGAGGAGTTCCGGCCCCGCCGGAATACCGCCGATCAGTGGTATCGAACTTACCATCTCTACTCCGCTGTAACCCTGTGCCGACTATAGTCTTTTTGCCTCGGAGGGTGGGTCCGTCCCCGAAACGGTGATACGCCCGGCAGCCAAGGCTCCACTATGCCCGGTATCGGTGACGACGCACCCGACTTCGGCGGATCGATCGTGGACGGCGACATCGCGCCGTTCGAGCTCTCGGAGCATCTCGGCGACGAGCCGGTCGTGCTCGCCTTCTTCCCCGCCGCCTTCTCGAACACCTGTACCGACGAGATGGAGGCGCTCCGCGACGGGTTCGACCGCGACGACTGTACGCTGTTCGGCGTGAGCACGGACCTCCCGCACGCGCTCACCGCGTACCGCGCCCAGTACGACCTCCCGTTCGCGCTCGTCGCCGACCCCGACCACCGCGCGATCGAGGCGTACGACGTCGTCGAGGACTTCGAGCACTACGGCGTCGGGACGGTGGCGCAGCGCGCGGTCTTCGTGATCGACACGGACGGCACCGTCACGTACCGCTGGCTCGCGGACAACGCCGGACAGGAGCCGGACTACGACGCGCTCGCCGAGGCGGTGGCGGACGCGGCGGCCTGAGCGGCGCCCCCGACTCAGGCCGGATCGCGGAGCGACTCCAGCGCCTCGGGGTTCTCCATCGAGGAGAGGTCGCCGGGGTCCTCGTCGTTGTACACCGACTCGATCGCGCGCCGGATGATCTTCCCCGACTGCGTCTTCGGGAAGGCGTCGACGAACAGCAGTTCGCGCGGCCGGAACGGCTTGCCGTGTTCGTCGCCGACCAGCGCCCGGAGCTCCTCGCGGAGGTCGTCGCTCGGGTCCACGTCCGGTTCGAGGACGACGTACGCGACGACCGCCGTGCCGGTGGTGTCGTCGGGGACGCCGACGGCCGCGGCCTGGTTGACGGCGTCGTGATCGATGAGCACGCCCTCGATCTCAGCCGGCCCCACCTTCCGGCCCGCGACGTTCAGGGCGTCGTCGGCGCGCCCGTGGAGGAACCAGAACCCGTCCGCGTCCTTCTGTGCGAAGTCGCCGTGGTCCCACAGGTCGGGCCACGTCGACCAGTACTCCTCGAGGTAGCGCTCGTCGCCCGACCACAGCGACTTTGTCATCGACGGGCAGGAGTCGCGCGCGACGAGGTAGCCGCGCTCGCCCGACTCCTTCACCGACTCGCCGGACTCGTCGACGATGTCGATGTCCATCCCGAGCCCGGGCCCGCCGAGCGTACAGGGCTTCAGCGGCTGGTTCGGCATCGGCATCAGGAAGCAGCCGCAGATCTCCGTCCCGCCGGAGATGTTGACGACGGGGCAGTCGCCGCCGCCGACCGCGTCGTGGAACCAGCGCCACGACTCCGGGTCCCACGGCTCGCCGGTGGAGCCCAAGATCCGGAGCGAGGAGAGGTCGTGGCCCTCGACCCACTCGTCCCCGTGCTTGCGGAGCGCGCGGATCGCGGTCGGCGAGATGCCGAACTGCGTGACGCCGTGTCGATCGATCAGCTCCCAGAAGCGGTCGGGCTCGGGGTGGTCGGGCGCGCCCTCGTACATCACCACCGTGCCGCCGAACGCGTGGTTGCCGATCAGCGTCCACGGACCCATCATCCAGCCGATGTCCGAGACCCAGAAGAACCGGTCCGCGGGCCGCTGGTCGAAGCCGAAGTGGATCTCCTTCGCGCACTGCGTGAGGACGCCGGCGTGGGTGTGGACGATCCCCTTCGGCGTGCCGGTCGTCCCCGAGGAGTAGAGGAGCATCGACTCCTGGTCGCTCGGGAGGTGTTTCGTCTCGTACGCGGCGGGCTGGGAGCCGACCGCCGCCTCCCACGTCCGGTCGCGCCCGTCGGTCCACGGAACGGGATCCGCGGAATCGCCGGCCGGGGTCGCTCCCAGCCGGTCGTAGACGACGACCTCCTCGACGTGGCCGGCGTCCGCGATCGCCTCGTCCGCGGTCGCCTTCAGCCGGACCTCGTCGCCCCGCCGGTAGAAGCCGTCGCCGGTGAACAGCACGGTCGGCTCCGCGTCCTCGATCCGCGTCGCGGTCGCCTCCCGGCCGAACCCGGAGAAGATCGGCACGGCGATCGCGCCGACCTTCAGGCAGCCGTAGAGGATCGAGACGACCTCGGGCACCATCGGCATGTACAGCCCGACGGTGTCTCCCGTCTCGATCCCCGCCGCCGTCAGGTAGTTCGCGACGCGATCGCTCTGTCGGCGGAGCTCGTGGAAGGTGATCTCCCGGACGTCGCCGGGCTCGCCCTCCCAGATCAGCGCGACGCGGTTGCGGTTCGGCGAGTCGACGGCCGCGTGGCGGTCGACGACGTTGTGCGCGACGTTGACCTCGCCGCCGGGATACCAGTCCGAGAACTGCGGCCCGTCGGCGTCGTCGCGGACGGCGTCGTAGTCGCTGTAGAACTCGACGTCCAGGTAGTCGACGATCTCGTCCCAGAACCAGTCGACCCCCGACTCGGGCTCGCCCGGGACGTCCGACGTGGTGCGTTCGATCAGTTCGTCGTAGCCGTCGATCCCGTACTCGCGCATGAACGCGGCGACGTTCGTCGACTCGGCGAACGCCTCGCTCGGCTCGTGTACGACCTCGTCTATCCCCTCGTACTCGTCCATCTCGGCCGGGAATTTTCGCGGCGACAGTAAGTAACTTTCCTGAAGGACCCGCCGCGGGTCGGCGCGGTCCTTACTCGTCGCCCGTCTCCGCGCCCTCGTCCGCGGCGGCGTGGACCGACTCGGGGACGATGTCGACGGAGGCGACCTCGTCGTCGGGTTCGAGGTTCATCACGATCACTCCCTTCGTGTTGCGGCTCACCGTCGAGATCTCCTCGACGCGGGTCCGCATGATCTGACCGTCGGCGCTCATCGCGACCAAGTGGTCGCCGTTCGTGACCGCCTCGATGGCGACGACCTGCCCGTTCCGGTCGCCGGTCTTGATGTCGACGAGCCCCTTGCCGTTCCGCGACTGCGGGCGGTACTCGTCGAGGTCGGAGCGCTTCCCGTAGCCGTTCTCAGTGACGGTGAGCACCCAGTTGTGGTACTCGTCGTCGATGGCGGCGACGCCGGCGACGGCGTCGCCCTCGCGGAGGTCGATACCGATGACGCCGCGGGCCGTGCGGCCCATGGCGCGCGCCTCGGACTCCGCGAACCGGATCGCCATCCCGTTCCGGCTGCCGATGACGATGTCCGTGTCGCCGTCGGTCACCTCGACGTCGACGAGCTCGTCGCCGTCCTCCAGCCGGATCGCCCGGATCCCCGTCGACCGGATGTTGCCGAACTCGTCGACGGCGGTCCGCTTGATGTAGCCGTCGCGGGTGACCATCGTGAGGTACTCGTCGTCGTCCAAGTCCTCGGTGTTGACGACCGACTCGATCTCCTCGCCGTCGTCGAGGTCGAGGAGGTTGACCGCGGACTTCCCGCGCGCCGTGCGGGACATCTCCGGGATCTCGTAGGTCTTCAGCTCGTAGATCTGGCCCTGGTTCGTGAACACGAGGAGGTAGTCGTGGGAGTTGGCCGCGAACACCGAGGAGACGCGGTCGCCCTGCTTGAGCCCCGTGCCGATGATCCCCTTGCCGCCGCGGTTCTGCGCGCGGAACGTGTCGAGCGACATCCGCTTGATGTAGTCGTCCTCGCTCATCACGACGACGCACTCCTCCTCGGGGATGAGGTCCTCGTGGGTCACGTCGCCCGCGTCCTCGATGAAGCTCGTCCGCCGCTCGTCGTCGTACTCGTCTTTGATCTCCCGCAGCTCGTCGACGATCACCTGGTCGAGCTCGCCCGGGTCGGCGAGGATCGTCTCCAGCCGCTCGATCCGGGCTTTCACGTCCTCGTACTCGTCTTCGATCTCGGCGGTCTCCATCGAGGTGAGCGAGCCGAGCTGCATCCGGACGATGTGTGCCGCCTGCGCCTCGGTGAAGTCGAACGTCGACTCCAGCGCGGCCTTCGCGGCGTCGCGGTCGTCGGAGTCCTGGATCGTCTCGACGACGCTGTCGACGTTGTCGAGCGCCTTCAGGCGGCCTTCGAGGATGTGCGCGCGCTCCTCGCGCTCGGCGAGCTCGTGTTCGGAGCGCCGACGCACGACCTCGCGGCGATGGTCGACGTAGTGTTCGAGCGTCTGCTTGAGGTCCAGCACCTGCGGCGAGCCGTCGACCAAGGCGAGGTTGATGACGCCGAACGTGCGCTCGAGGTGGCTCTCGAGCAGCTGGTTCTTGACGACCTCGGCCATCGCGTCGCGCTTGAGCTCGACGACGATCCGGATCCCGTCCCGGTCGGACTCGTCGCGGAGGTCGCGGATCCCCTCGATCGCGCCCTCGTTGACGTCCTCGGCGATGCGCTCGACGAGCCGCGACTTGTTCTGCTGGAAGGGGAGCTCGCTGATGACGATCCGGCCCTCCTCCTCGTGGACCTCGAACTCCGCGCGGACGCGGATCCGACCGCGGCCCGTCTTGTACGCCTTGTGGACCGCGTTCCGCCCGACGATGTTCGCGCCGGTCGGGAAGTCGGGGCCCTTGACGTGTTCCATCAGGTCCTCGACGGTCGCGTCGGGGGTCTCGATCAGCTCGACGGTGGCGTCGACCACCTCGCCGAGGTTGTGCGGCGGGATGTTCGTCGACATCCCGACCGCGATGCCCGAGGAACCGTTGACGAGCAGGTTCGGGAACGCCGCGGGCAGCACCTCGGGCTCCTCGAGGCGGTCGTCGTAGTTCGCCTGGAAGTCGACGGTGTCGCGCTCGATGTCCGCCATGAGCTCCTCGGCGATGGGGGCCATCCGGGCCTCCGTGTACCGCATGGCGGCCGGCGGGTCGCCGTCGACGGAGCCGAAGTTCCCCTGGCCGTCGACGAGCGGGTAGCGCATCGAGAAGTCCTGGGCCATCCGGGCGAGCGTGTCGTAGATGGCGCTGTCGCCGTGCGGGTGGTAGTCCCCCATCGTCTCGCCGACGACGGAGGAGGACTTGCGGTGCGCGGAGTTGCTCGTCACGCCCGCCTCGTTCATCGCGAAGAGGATCCGGCGGTGGACGGGCTTGAGGCCGTCCCGCACGTCGGGGAGCGCGCGACCCGCGATGACGGACATCGCGTAGTCGATGTACGACTGCTCCATCTCGTCCTCGATGCGGGCGTTCGTCACCTGTGCGGCGCGGACGTCGCCGGGGTCGGCGTCCGGACTTTCGGAGCTCATATGTCCACCCACTCCGCTTCGGTCGCGTGCTCCTTGATGAACTGCTTGCGCGGCTCGACCGCGTCACCCATCAGCACGTTGAACATGCGGTCCGCGGCGGCCGCGTCGTCGACGTTGATCCGTTTGAGACGGCGATTCTCCGGGTCCATCGTGGTGTCCCACAGCTGGTCCGGGTTCATCTCGCCGAGCCCCTTGAAGCGCTGGACCTGCGTGGGGTTGCCGTCGCACTCCTCTTCCACGATGCGGTCGCGTTCGGCCTCGGTCATGGCGTCGTACGTCTCGCCGCGGTAGCGGACGCGGTACAGCGGGGGCTGGGCCGCGTACACGTAGCCCGCCTCGAGCAGGGGCTTCATGTGGCGGTACAGCAGCGTCAGGAGTAGCGTCCGGATGTGTGCGCCGTCGACGTCGGCGTCAGTCATCAGGATGATCTTGTTGTACCGGACGTCGTCGATGTCGAACTCCTCGCCGATGCCCGCGCCGATCGCGGTGATCAGCGCGCGGATCTCGTCGTTCTCCAGGATGCGGTCGAGCCGGTGTTTCTCGACGTTGAGGATCTTCCCTTTGAGCGGGAGGATCGCCTGGTTCTCGCGGTTTCGGCCCTGCTTGGCAGAGCCGCCCGCGGAGTCGCCCTCGACCACGAACAGCTCCGCCTCGGTCGGGTCGCGGGTCTGACAGTCCGCCAGCTTGCCGGGGAGCGCTGTCGACTCCAGCGCGGACTTGCGCCGGGTGAGCTCCTCGGCCTTCTTGGCGGCCTTCCGGGCGCGCGCCGCCTCGGCGGCCTTGTGGACGACCTTCTCGGCGGTGTCGGGGTTCTCCTCGAAGAAGGTGCCGAGCTTCTCGTGGGTCGCGGACTCGACGACGCCGCGGACCTCGCTGTTGCCGAGCTTCGTCTTCGTCTGCCCCTCGAACTGCGGGTCCGGGTGCTTCACCGAGACGACCGCCGTGAGGCCCTCGCGGACATCCTCGCCCTTGAGGTTGGCGTCGAGGTCGTTGACGAGCCCCTGCTCGTTGGCGTAGTCGTTGACGGTCCGCGTGAGGGCGGTCTTGAAGCCGGTCAGGTGGGTGCCGCCCTCGCGGGTGTTGATGTTGTTCGCGAACGCGTGGACGGAACCCTGAAGCTCCTCGGTCGCCTGCATCGCGACCTCGACGTGGACGCCCTCGGACTCGCCCTCGAAGTAGATGACCTCCTCGTGGATCGGCGAGCGCGTCTCGTTGAGGTACTCGACGAACTCGCGGATGCCGCCGTCGTAGCGGAACGTCTCGACGGTGTCGTCGCGGTCGTCGACGAGCCGGATCTCGACGCCGGAGTTGAGGAAGGCCAGTTCGCGGAGTCGGTTCGCGAGCGTGGAGGTCTGGAAGTCGGTCGTCTCGAAGATCTCCTCGTCGGGCCAGAACCGGATCTCCGTCCCGGTCGACTCGCCGGCGTCCATGTCGCGGACGCGGTCGAAGCCGTCCTCGGCGGGCTCGCCCCGCGCGAACCGGTGCCGGAAGACGCCGCCGTCGCGTTTGACCTCGACCTCGAGCCGCTCGGAGAGGGCGTTGACGACGCTGACGCCGACGCCGTGGAGCCCGCCCGAGACCTGGTAGGACTTGGAGTCGAACTTGCCGCCGGCGTGGAGGACCGTCAGGATGACCTCGAGCGCGGGGCGGTCGTACTCCTCGTGGGTGTCGACGGGGATGCCGCGCCCGTCGTCGCTGACGGAGACGGAGCCGTCGTCGTGGATCCGTACTTCGATCTCCTCGCAGTAGCCCGCGAGGGCCTCGTCGATGGAGTTGTCGACGACCTCGTAGACGAGATGGTGGAGCCCTCGACCGTCCGTGGACCCGATGTACATCGCCGGTCGCTTACGGACGGCCTGCAGGCCCTCGAGGACCTGAATTTGGCCGGCTCCGTATTCGCTCTGCTCTGACATAGGAACTTACCCTCGCTAGTCGCTGTCGGGTTATAAAGCCGACGCACGCGCGCGGGCGTGAGAGTCGGCGAACCGAAGCCGGGGCGGACAGACGCGACGCGCGGGCGGGACAGACGTGTGTGTACACCTCCCACAGCTACAAGCCCGCAACGTGCGTACCGACCGTCGATGCTACCGATCGCGGACTCCTTCGAACACGTTCACCGCGGCTGCGAGGTCCGGTACGGACGGGGTCGAATCGCCGGCCTCGGCGACTGGCTCGGCGAGCGCGACCGCGACGACGCCCTGATCGTCTGCGGGTCGAACACGGGCGCGAACGACGCGCTGATGGACCCGATCCGCGACGGGCTCGGGGACCGCTTCGCCGGCGTCTTCGACGGGACGACCCCGGACAAGCGGGTCGAGACCGCCTACGACCTCCTCGACGCGCGGGCGGAGGCGGGGGCGGACGTCCTCGTCGCCGTCGGCGGGGGTGCGAGTCTCGACGTCGCCAGGCAGGCGACGCTCCTCGCGGCCGACGGCCGGGACCTCGACGAGCTGCGCGCCGACGCGGAGGCGGGCGACGACGCGCTCGGCGACCTCGCGCCCGAGCGCGGCCCGGCCCTCCCGTTCGTCGTCGTCCCGACGACCTTCGCCGGCGCGGACGTCTCGACCGGCGGGTCGCTGGAGGTGTTCGCGGCCGACGAGTCTCCGACCGGGCAGCCGGTGACCGTCAGCGGGAGCGGCGCGTGGCCGATCGCGGACGTCGCCGACCCGGCGCTGTTCGAGACGACGCCGACCTCGGTGCTGGCCGGGTCGGCGATGAACGGCTTCGACAAGGGGATCGAGACCACCTACGCCCGGGACGCCGACCCGGTGAGCGACGCGGCCGCGGTCCACGGGCTCCGCCTTCTCGCCGACGCGCTCCCCCGCGTGGCCGGCGACGAGCCGGGCGGCGAGCGCGCGACCGACCGCGCGGTCGCGGGGTCGCTGCTCGTCCAACTCGACCGGAAGATAAGCGTGATCCACGCGTTCGGCCACGGGTTCGCCCGGCGCTACGACGTCCAGCAGGGCGCGATCCACGCCGTCGTCGCGCCGCACGCCCTGGCGTACCTCTTCGACGAGGTCGACGCGAGCCGACGGGCGCTGGCCGCGGGGCTCGGGGTCCGGACCGACGGCCGCGGCGACGCCGCGATCGCGGAGGACGTCGTCGCGGCGGTCGCCGCGGTCCGCGACGCGCTCGACGTTCCCACCCGGCTGCGGGACCTCCCCGAGACCGACGAGGACGACCTGCCGGCGATCGCCGAGTTCGTCGCGGACGACCCGCCGATGGAGCGCGCGCCGGCCGGCCTCGACGCGACCGCGGAGGGAGTCCTCGGCGTGTTGCGCGCCGCGTGGTGAGCACGCGAGCCCGCCGAATCGCGGCCGACTACGACTCGGCCCCGTACGTCTCCAGCGCGCTCAACCGCCCTGCGTCGACTTCGAACACGTCGACGAAGGCGAACAGCTCCCTGCCGTCGGCGTCGAGGAGGCGCCCGCGGACCGCCACGCCGGGACCCGACGGGTAGACGCCGTCGACCGCGTGCGTCGTGTCGGTGTTCGGCCGCTCGTCGCGCATGAACGCGACGAACCGCTCGCGCCCCTCGAAGGTCCTGTCGGCGCGTCGCTGGACGAACTCCGGGTGGAGCAGCGACGCGAGCCGGTCGTACTCGCCGGCGTCGATCGCGTCGTAGTACGCGCGGGCGAGGGCGGCGGGGTCGGCGTCTCCGCTCGGTGGGTCCTCGCCCGCCGGGTCTTCCCTCGGTTCGTCCGCGTCGGGTCCGCCTTCGGGGTCGTCCGCGTCACGCCGCGAGGGCATCGAACTCCTCGGCCGAGGTGCGGGTTCCCTTCGAGATGATCACGTCGCCGCCCCGCAGCGTGGTGTCGATGTCGGGGCCGACCAGCCACCCCTCGTCCGGCCGGCGGATCGCCAGCACGCTCGTCGAGATGTCGGTCGCGGGCACGCCGTCGACGACGTCCGTCTCCTCCAACCGACTCCCCCCGCCGACGACGGTGCGGGTGATGATCTCGTCGGACTCCTGAACGGCCATCTCGACGACCGGGTGGACGTCGAGGTCGCGGAGGACCCCCTCGGTGATCGTCAGCGCGGCGTCGGAGATCTCCTCGGTCGCGACGCCGAGGTGGATGAGCCCGCGCAGCGCCACCGGGTCGTCCGCCGCCGCGGCGGCGCGGAGCGTCCACGCCTCGAACCGCGACTGGAGCGCGTCCACCTCGATCTCCAGGTTGCTCACCTCCTCCGCGAGCTCCTCGTTGTCGAAGAGGACCGACCCGTACGCCAGGTCGACGGCGAGCTCGGAGAGATTCTTCATCAACACGATCGAGTCGACCGCGCGCTCCAAGTCGTCGATCGCGGGCTCGGCCTCGGGCTCCGGCTCGTACGGCTCCCCGCTCAGCTCGGGGTAGACCGCCGCGACGCCGGCCTCGGGGCCGCGCAACAGCGTCACGTCGCCGGCCTCCAGCCGGGTGGTCGCGCCGGGGTTGAGGATCCAGTCCTCGTCGCGGCGGACGGCGATGACCCGGACGCCGGTCTCGGACTCGAGGTCGACGTCGTCCAACCTCCGGCCGGCGTACGCGGAGCCGTCGCTCACCGTCCCGCGGACGAGCGTCTCCACGCCCGCCGAGAGCGCGCCCCGCATCGCCTCGGGGAGCCCGATCTCCTCGGTGACGATCTTCGCGATGTCGCCCGCGGCGTCGGCGATCTTGTCGGCGGCGGCGATGACGCCGAGCACGGGCGCGAGCGTCTCCGCCTCGTTCGGGTTCCGCGCGGCGAGCATGAGGCTCATCCGGGCGCGCATCTGGAGCACGTCCATCCGGTGCTCCAGTTCGACGACCTCGTGCGCGACCGTCGGGCTCCCGTGGAGGACCGCGGAGTACGACAGGTCGATCAGCAGCTCCGCCGTGTCCTTCATCTCGACGAGCAGGTCCTTGACGCTCGTCGGCTCGTAGCGGACCGTGCGCTCGTCGAAGCGTCCCATGCGACTCCCTCTCCGGCTGCGAGTAAAAGGCTTGTTGCGGGAGCGATCCGGCCGACGGAGCGGTCGGCCGACCGACGTCAGCGCGCGTCGCCGGCGACGTAGCCCGTCTCCGCCTCGGGGGAATCCGAACCGTCGCCGACGGGCGCGGCGAGGTCGACGAGCGCGAGCCAGCCGAGCAGCCGGGCCGCGCGGTCGCGCCACCTCGCCTCCCAGTCGGGGTCGCGGGCCCGGTCGTGTCGCGGGACCCGATCGCGGGTCGCCGCGAAGAGGTCGGCGGCGGTCACGGGGTCGTCGGGCGAGGCGGCGTCGAGCGTCGCGAGCGCCTCGGGGACGAGCAACACCTCCTCGCAGAGCCCCTCGCGGACGCGGTCCGGCGTCGGCTCGGCGTCGGCGCGGGAGAACCCGCGGGAAGTCTCTTCGACGAGGTCGAGCGCGCGCAGGAACGCGAGCCAGTCGTTCGCGGTCTGCCGGTCGGAGAGGTCGCGTCGCCGGCGGAGGCGGGCGCAGCAGTCGTCGGTGTCGCCGGGGACGAGCGGGATCGCTCGCTGGAACTCGCGGAGCGCGTCGAGGTCGGCCGGCGGGTCGGGGACGGGTTTGAGGCGCATCGGTGGGGCGGGGTGGCTCGCGGGGTCAGCGGTAGCCGAACGACTCCGCGAGCAGCTCCTCGTCCGTCTCGCCGACGGTGTAGACGGGGCCGTCGACGACGTCGACGGTGACCTGCGCCGGGGCGAACACGCTCTCGGGGACGTCGTAGAAGTCCCAGTCGGCGTCCTCGAACACGTCGACGAAGGGGGTGCCGTACTCCTCGCTCGCGGTGGAGACGATCTCGCCGAACCGGTCGTCGTCGCGCGCGACCTGGAGGTGGACCTCGCCGCCGTACGCGAGCGCGTCGTTGGTCCGGCCCATCGCCTCGGTCTCGTCGCGGGTCGGCGGCGCGAGCGGCGCGGAGCCGGAGGCGTGGAGCACGTCCGTCGGCTCGTAGCCGATCTCCAACAGGCGGAAGACGGCGAGCTCGGCGGCGCGGGCCGCGGTCGTGACCGAGCCGGCGGTCGAGCCGGTGGCGAACGTCGGGAGGAAGACGCCCTCGGCGTCGACCTCGGCCATCTCAGCGACCTGCTCGGCGACCTCCTCATCGGGGAGCGTCGTCGACTCGATCGCGAGCGTGGCGAACTCAGCGGAGTCGTAGTAGCCGACGCGCTCGAACTCCGTCTCGCGGCCGACGAGCGCGCGGGCGGGGCCGGAGCCGAGCCCCTCGAAGCCGCTCTCGGTCGTCACTTCCCAGCCGGCCTTCTGCGAGCAGAGCAGCGCGACCGCCGGGTGGTCCGTCGACAGCTCGACGTACTGGCGCGGGGCGCCGGCCAGGTCGCCCATCCGCGTCCGGAGGTTCGCGAGCCCCGCCGTCTGGATCTCCGCGAGCAGCAGTCCCGCCTCGACCCCGCCGGCCGCGTCGATCCCGAAGTCGACGACGGTGGCGCCGTTGTCCAGCTCGTAGCCGACGACGTCGAGCTCGCCGGCGAAGTCGAGGGCCTCGTCGACCAGCTCGATCGCGGTCCGATTGATGCTTTCCATGATCGAGGGTACTCGCTCCCCGTTTAAGGGGTTTGGCTGTTAGACTCGGGAACTCGCGGGCGATTCGCAGAGAGATGAACATAAACGGACGAGGCGGTGGCGCGTGCCTCTGAGTGGCCGCCGCAGGCGGCCGCGAGGAGCACGCGCGAGGGACGCGGTGAGCGCTCGGAGAGCGCGAACCGCGAGGCTGGGGAGGCGTGAGGTGCTGGGCGGTACTGTGCGGGTGGGGCTTACAGCTGTTCGACCGAGACACGCTATGACCCGGGTGTAAACGACCAGTCAAGTAGTCACCAGAAGCCGCCGTCGGAGTCGCTCGGACCGCCGGCCTCGCCGGGACCGGTCGGGCCGCGCGGGCCGCTCGGCCGCGGGTCGGGGTCGATCTCGACGAGTTCCGTCTCCGCGCTCGGGTCGACCTCCCGGCCCTGGTCGTAGCGGACGAACGAGAGGTAGAACGCCTCGCCGCAACCGACCCCGTCGGCGTCCGGCTCCCGGTACGGCTCGTCGCCGCCGACGTCGGTTCCACGCACGCCGTCGTGCGGATCCCACTCGACGCCCCCGCTCTCGCCGCAGACGAACCGGACGCCGTCGACGTCGGCGGCGTCGCCGGCTCCGTCGTCTCTGGCCGCCCCGTTCTCGCTCTCGGCTTCAGCCTCGTCGCTCCCGTCGGCGTCGAACGGCTCGGTCGGGTCGGCGTACGTCCACCCCTCCAGCGGGTACGGCGTCACCGACTTGTCCGCGAGGTACCCCTCGCGTTCGAGCGCGACGAGCGTCCCGCAGTGCGGGCAGTAGTACGTGACCGGGTAGCTCATACCCCTCGTACGGGACCGACCGATAAACAGCCGTCGCCGCCGCGTCAGCTATTTGATCGTTCGGACCGACGTGTCGGTATCTCATCGGACTCCACTTCGGACGACCCCGGCGAACCTGAATCCGCGGACGACGCGGGCGCTCTCGTCACGCGTCGCCGGCTCCTGTACGGCGTCGCGGGCGGCGTCGGCCTCCTCGGGGGCGGCGGGCTCTACGTCGCGAACGCGCTCTCCGGCGACTTCGGCGGGTACGAGGCCCCCGAGGCGCAGCCGATGGTGTCGACTCGGGGCCGGCTCGACGACGCCGATCCGACTGCGCGCTCGGGCTCGTGGGAGTTCGGCGGGGCCGACGCGGTGGCCCTGTACGTCCACGGGCTCGGCGCGGACGCCGCGTCGGCCCGCGATCAGGCGTACGCCGCCCGGCTGGGGTTAGAGGCGGCCTCGGAAGCGCCCGACGCCGCGAGCGCGCTCCCCGTCGTCGGCTACTCGTGGTCGTCGAACGCCGACTGGGGACCGGCGAAGCGCACCGCCGACGACAACGCCGCTCCGCTCGCCGACTGGCTGACGGCGTGGGCGGAGGAGGACGGGCGGTCGGTCCACCTCTTCGCGCACTCGCTCGGCGCTCGCGTGACCGGGGCGGCGCTCCGCGAACTCGCGGACAGGGGCCGGACGGAGGTCCTCGCCTCGGCGTCGCTGTTCGGCGGCGCGATCCCGCACGACAGCGTCGGGACCGGCGGGAGGTACGGGGCCGCGATCGCGGCGCTCGACGCCCCGGTCTACAACTTCCACAGCCGGAACGACCGCGTCCTCGGCTGGGTGTACCGCGCCTCCGACCGGACCCGAGCGGTCGGGCACGGCGGAGCGGCCGAGTCGGCGACCGCGCCGGACGACTACACCGACGTCGGCGTCACCGACCTGGTCGCGGACCACTACTCGTACCTCGAACCGGACGCCGGCTGTCTGCCCCGGGCGGTCGACCGGATCGGGTTCGAGTAGTCCGTCGGCGCGTCCCGGGACGCCTCGCGGGCGACGCGTCCCCGGAACCCCTTTTACCGGCGCGGTCGACCTTTCGGGCATGATCGACGAGACCGTCGCCGAGATCCGGGCGATGCGGACCCACAGCACGTCGGCGGTGGCCGTGAAGGCGACGCGGTCGCTCGCGGACCTGTTGGACCGGGAGTACGTGACCGTCGACGAGTTCGAGCGCGACCTCGAACACAACGCGGGCGTGCTCCGCCGGTCGAACCCGTCCCACGCCGCGCTCCACAACGCGATGCGCGAGGTCGAGCGCTCCATCGTCGGCGAGGCGACGAGCGTCGAGGGCGCGAAGCAGCTCTTGGAGGACGTGATCGCCCGCGTCACGGAAGACATCGAGACGGCGAAGGGCGAGGCGGCGGCGAACGCGGCCGAGCACATCGAGGACGGGGACACGCTGCTCGTCCACGACTACTCGACGACGGTGTTAGAGGCCGTCGAGAACGCCGCGCGCGACGGGGCGCACCTGACCGTCTACGTCACCGAGGCGCGCCCGCGGACCCTCGGCCGCAAGACCGCCCGCGTGCTCGCCGGGATCTCTCGGGTCGACGTCCACATGGTCGTCGACAGCGCGATGGGGTACGCGCTCCGCGACTGCGACCGCGTCCTGCTCGGGATCACGTGTATCACCGGCGGGACGTACTACAACCGGATCGGCACGTTCCCGCTCGTGGTGACCGCCCGCGAGCTGGGCGTCCCCGTCACCGCGGTCGGCTCGGGCGCGAAGACCATCGAGGAGTTCCGGTTCGAAAACGAGTTCCGCGACGCCGTCGAGGTGATGCGCGAGCCGGTCGAGGACGTCGAGATCGAGAACCCCAGCTACGACGCCACGCCCATCGGGATGATCGACACCGTGATCACCGACGACGGCGTCCGGAACTGATCCCGCTATCGCCGTTGAAGCGGCGAGACCCGCGCGAGCGACGCCGAACGGCCCAAAGCGCTTTGTGCGTGTAGTGTGTTAACGGTTCGTATGAGCGTACACCCGAGTTCGACGGCGGTGTTCCAGATCCCCGACCAGGGGCTGACGGGGGTGGGCTGTACGAGCGTCTGGTGCGACCTCGGGGCGATCGCGACGCAGCCGGGCGTCGTCACGGCGGTCGCGCTCGTCGGCGTCCTCGCGCTGCTTACCTTCGCGTACGTCCGCGAGGCCGAGGCCGCCTGCCGCGACGAGCGCCGGCGCGTCCTCGACGAGCGGGACGCGTTCGAGACGTTCGCCGAACGGGTCGGCCGGATCGACACGGTCTCGGTCGCGACGGACGCGACCCCGTCCGGCGTGCCGGCCGCCGCCCTGCGCTGGATCGGCGGCGGCGGGCGGCGGCCGGGCGGCGGCCCGGCCGGCGACAACGTCACCCTCAGGCGGGTGCTGGCCGCGTACGAGGACACTGTCATGTCCCTGCCCCACTACCGCGCCGAGTACGACGAGACGACCGCCCAGAGCCTGGCCGCCGAGCTGGGTCCGGACACCGCGACGGCGCTGGCGTCCGACGGCGGCCTGTCGAGCGGGGCCCAGTCGGCGCTCGTCGACCGGAGCCGCCACGCCGTCGACGCCCGAAACCGACTCGTCGACGCCATCGACGAGGAAATCGCCGAGCTCGACGACCGCGAGGCCGCGCTGTCGACGATCGACCGCCGCCGCCGTCGGCTGGTCGGGCACATGGACGGGATCCGGTCCGAGAGCGAGGCGGACGCGGCGATCGACGTGTGGAACCGACTGACGGAGCTCGAACGCCAGTGCGACGAACTCGCCGCCGAGCGGCAGGTCTCCCTCGACGACCCCCCGCTGACGCCAGAGACGGCGGTCGACACGGACAGAGAGCGACCCTTCTACCACTACCTCTACGGTCCCACCGACGGTCCGCGTTACCCGGTGTTGGCGCAGATCGCCGAGGTCGCCGACGGGATCCGCGCGGACAGGGACCGAATCGGCGCGCGGATCGCCGGCGACCACTGACCCGATAGAGGGTCCGATGGCCGGGCCCCGGCCACTAGCGCGCGGATGCGATCGGAGGCCGATCCCGCCGCCCGCCGGGAAACTCAAAACTACCGGATTGTTTATGAACGTAGGGCGGGACGGGGGGTGTATGAGTTGGCAAGCGGCGGAACGAGCGTTCACGGACGACGCGATCGCCCGGGAGACGCTTCCGCAGATGTTCGAGCGGACCGCGGAGCGGCACGCGCCGCGGACCGCGCAGCGGTACAAGGGGGGGATCTACGACCGCTCGCTCGTCGCCGAGGGCGTGATCGAGCCGGCCCCCGCGGGCGGGTACGCCGACCTGACGTACGCCGAGATGCGCGGGATCGTCCGCAACCTCGCGGCGGGGTTCCGCGAGCTGGGCGTCGACGACGACACCCGGGTGGCGATGTACTCGCAGACCCGCATGGAGTGGGCGCAGACCGACTTCGCGGCGCTGTCCGCGGGGGCGGTCGTGACCACCGTGTACGCCTCCTCCTCGCCGAGCCAGCTGCGGTACCTGTTGGCGGACCCCGAGGCGACCGTGGTCGTCGCCGAGAACCGCGAGATGCTCGCGGACGTGCTGGCGGTGCGCGACGACCTCGGCCACGAGCTCGACGCGATCGTCACCGTCGACGACGTCGACGCGGACGACCTCGACGGCGACGCGGACGACGTGTACGGACTCGGCGAGGTCCACGCGCTCGGGGAGGACGCGTTCGACGAGGCCGCCTACGAGGGGTGGATCGACGCGGTCGGCGTCGACGACCTCGCCAGCCTCATCTACACCTCCGGGACCACCGGGAAGCCGAAGGGCGTCCGCCTCACGCACGGCAACTTCCGAGACAACGTCTCGCAGTGTTACCGCCGGTTCGCCGACCGGCCCGACCGCGACTCGGACGCCCCCGGGATCTCCGCCGAGTCGACGACGCTATCCTTCCTCCCGCTCGCGCACGTCTTCGAGCGGATGGCGGGCCACTACATGATGTTCGCGGCGGGGGCGACCGTCGCGTACGCGGAGAGTCCCGACACGCTCCGCGAGGACTTCGGGCTCGTCCGGCCGACGACGACGACGAGCGTCCCGCGGGTCTACGAGAAGCTGTACGACGCGATCCGCGAGCAGGCGAGCGAGTCGCCGGTGAAGGAACGGATCTTCGAGTGGGCGGTCGACGTCGGCCGCGACCACCACGAGGCCGACGACCCCGGCGCGCTGCTCGACGCCAAGCGCGCGGTCGCCGACCGGCTCGTCTTCTCGTCGGTCAGGGAGGCGATCGGCGGGAACATCGACTTCTTCATCTCGGGCGGCGGGTCGCTGTCGGCGGAGCTGTGCGCGCTGTACCACGCGATGGACCTCCCGATCCTGGAGGGGTACGGGCTGACGGAGACGTCGCCGGTGATCTGCGTCAACCCGCCCGAGCGGCCGCAGGTGGGGACCATCGGACCGCCGGTCGTCGACACCGAGATCGCGATCGACGACGGCGTCGTCGGCGAGGAAGTCGCCGACCTGGCGGGCGACGTGGGCGAGCTGCTCGTCCGCGGCCCGCAGGTGACGGAGGGGTACTGGAACCGCCCGGACGCGACCGCTGACGCCTTCGTCGACGCCGACGACCTTCCGGAGGACGCCGTGACCGCCGGCACCCCGCCGGACGAGCGGGTCGGCGAGGGCGAGACCGACCCGGAGGCCGCGGCCGCGGAGCCGTGGTTCCGCACCGGCGACATCGTCCAGCTCCGTCCGGACGGGTACGTCGCGTTCCGCGAGCGGGCCAAGCAGCTGCTCGTGCTCTCGACCGGCAAGAACGTCGCCCCCGGACCGATCGAAGACCGGTTCGCCGCGAACGAGTTCGTGGAGCAGTGCGTCGTCCTCGGCGACGGTCGGAAGTTCGTCTCGGCGCTCATCGTCCCGAACTTCGAGCAGCTGACCGCGTGGGCAGAGGCCGGCGGCGTCGACCTCCCCGAGGACCGCGCCGCGGTCTGCCGCGATGACCGCGTCCGCGACCGCATCCAGCAGGAGGTCGACCGGGTGAACGACGAGTTCGAGTCGTACGAGCAGATCAAGCAGTTCCGGCTCGTCGAAGAGGAGTTCACCGAGGCGAACGACCTGCTCACGCCGACGATGAAGAAGAAGCGGCGGAACATCCTAGACCGGTTCGCCGACGAGGTCGAGATGATCTACGAGGAGTAGCGCGGCCGGGCCTCGTCGGGACTAGAAACCGATATCCGTCGGAAGGGAGTAGTAGCGGCAATGGCCCCCCGCATCGCCCCTCGATACGGGTTCGCCGCGCTCGGGGGGTGTTGTTTCGGCCTCGGCGCCCGTCATCTGGCGCACCAGGGGCAAAGCGTGGGGATCGTTCTCGAAACGCTGCTGATACTCGGCCTCTCCAGCGTCGCCTTCTACACCGTCCGCGACCTCCCGCGCTGGGGGATCTCCCGCTCGGGCCAGTGGCGCGCGGTGCGGATCGGCGCGGGGACCGCGCTCGGGTTCGCCGCGCTCGCCGGCGTCGTCTGGGTCATCTGGTTGATCGGCCACCACGCGTTCAAGCTCTCTTTCCTGCTCTCGCTCGCCGCCAGCCTCGGCGCGGCGGTCGGGTCGCGCGGGGGTCTCTACGCGGTGAAGGCCGACGAACAGCTCACCGAGGCGCAGGAGCTCGCGACGCTCCTCTCGATCAACGACCGGGTGTTGCGCCACAACATCCGGAACGAGCTCTCCGTGGCGCTCGGCTACCTCACCGAGATCCGGGACGCGGACGGGAGCCCCGAGACCCGAGCGCAGGTGGCGACGATCCGAGAGCACTTGGAGTCGCTCCTCGAGACGAGCGACCGGACGCGACGGCTCGCGTCGATCTGGCGGACCGACGCGCGGTGCTCGGTGGACCTCGTCGCCGTCGTCGAGGAGGAGGTGGCGCAGCTGACCGCGGACGCGCCCGACGCGACGATCCGCACGGAGCTCCCAGAGCGCTGCGTGGTCCGGACGCACCCGTCCGTTCCGGTCGCGATCGAGGAGGCGCTGCGGAACGCCGTCGAACACAACGACGACGTGACCGTGACGGTGCGCGTGTGGTGCGAGGACAGCGTCCACCTCGTCGTGGCGGACGACGGGCGAGGCATCCCACGGATCGAGCGGCGGACGCTCCGGAACACGGAGGAGACGCCGCTCGAACACACCGAGGGGATCGGGCTGTGGCTGATATACTGGGCCACGACTCGGGCGGGCGGAACGGTGGAGTTCGCGGCGAACGAGCCGCGGGGAACGGCGGTCCGGATCCAACTCCCCGACAGACCCGGTTCAGACGCGGCGGACGACGCCGATCCGGGGGACTTCGAGCCGGACGATTTCGACCCGGACGGCGATCGACTCTGGGAGCGCGGGTCGGAGGGTTCCGGGTCGAAGCCCGGCGGAGAAGGCGAGTCGGTCTCGGAGCGCTAGGCCGTCGACGGCGCGGACTCCGGCCGGTCGTCGCGCTCGACCGAGTCGCCGTCGGCCGGCTCCGACTCCGTCACGGGGTCGCCGAACGCGTACACCGTGTTGTGGCCGGTCACCTCGACGGTGAGGAAGTCGCCGACCTCGACGCCGCGGTCGGACGCCCCTTGGACGATGATCTGCCGGTACGCGCCGTCGCGGCACTTGACCGAGTCGCCGGTCCCCTCCTCGACGACGAGCACCTCGAACGTCTCGCCGACCATCGACTCGTACGCCTCGGCGACGACCTCCATCTTCAGCTCGGACATCGCCTTCGAGCGCTCCTTCTTGATCGTCCCGCCGAGGCCCTTCATGTCGGCGGCGTCGGTCCCGGGCCGCTTCGAGAAGCGGGTGACGTTGATCTTCTCGGGGCGGACCTCGGCGAGCAGGTCCATCGAGCGCTCGTGGTCGGCCTCGTCCTCGGTGGGGAAGCCGACGATGAAGTCGGTCGACAGCGTCCAGTGGTCGAGCCGCTCGTCGAAGGTGTCGACGACCTCGCGGAACTTCTCGACGCGGTGCTGCCGGCGCATGTCTTCGAGCACGTCGTCGGAGCCCGACTGGACCGGCGCGTGGATGAAGTCGTACAGCTCCTCGTTCTCGGCGAACACGTCGGCCAGCTCCTCGTGGATGCCGTGGATTCCGCCGGGGTTCGCCATCCCCAGCCTGACCCGGAAGTCGCCGTCGATGTCGCAGATCCGGTCGAGGAGCTCGGGGAGCTTCCGGTCGCCGTTGTCCCAGCCGTAGACGCCCGTGTCCTGGCCGGTGACGCGTATCTCCTTCGCGCCGGCGTGGATCAGGGCCCGCGCCTTCTCGACGTTCTCCGCGACCGACGGGGAGTCGACCCGGCCGGTCGCGAACTTGGTGATACAGTACGAGCAGTTGCTCATACAGCCGCGCGCGATGGGGAGGATGCCGACGACGCCGTCCAAGACCGGCTCGGCGTCCGGGGTGACCGTCGGGCACTCGCCGTTGAGCACGTAGGTCGGGACCTCGTCCCAGTGGAGGACCTCGGCGTCGACGTCGGCCTCGGCGAACATCTCGCCCTGCGCGAGCGCCATACAGCCGGTGACGACGAGCTCGGCGGTCGTCTCCGACAGCTCCTCGGCGCGGCGGAGCATATTCCGCTCCGTCTTCTCGACGACGGTACAGGTGTTGAGGATGGCGACGTCCGCGTCTTCCGGGCCGTCGGCCGGTCGGTGGCCCCCGTCGCGGAGGGCGCGCTCGATCTCCCGGCTCTCGCCCCGGTTCGAGCTACAGCCGTACGTTTCGATGTGGTACGTCGCCATCGGAGTGATTACGTTAACGACCCCGCGGGCAAAAACGCGACGGATCGGGGCGTGGAGGGCGGCGGGCCGACCCGCCGGGAGTCAGTCCTCGGCGACGGCAGCGGTGGCCGGGTCGGCCTCCGAGGCGGACTCGGCGGTCGCCTCCGGCTCGTCGACGCCGTCGCGCTCGGCGGGCGGCACGGCCTGGTAGACGGAGCGGCGGGCGTCACGGGGGCAGAGCCCCTCCTCGACGAGGCCGACCTCGGTGAGCTTCTCGACCGCGAACCGGACGGTGCGGGTCGAGAGTCGGGTCTCCTCGGCGAGGCCGGTCTGGTCGAACCGACCCTCCGCGTCGAGCACGTAGTAGACCAGCTTGGCGCTCGGCGGGAGCGGTTCGAGCAGCTCGCGGGTGCCTTCGTCCATACCTCATTTACAGGGGCGAATCGCGCATAACCGTGGCCCGCCTGTGCGCGCGCGGCGCACGCCAACCCGTCTTTTATATATTAGTTCTGCTGGCGGAACTCGAACCGAGCGCCGTCCGCGTCGTCGATTGCGAGTTCCCACCCGTGTGCGGCCGCGATCTCGCGGACGATCGCGAGGCCGAAGCCGGTCCCGTCCGAGCTGCTCGACCGCCCGTACTCCGCCGCCTCCTCGGGGTCGATGTCGAAGCCGTCCCCGTCGTCCGCGACGTAGAAGCCGTCCGGAAGCGGGCCGACGGAGACCGTCAGGCCGCCCGTCGCGTCCGAATCCGCCGAACCGTCAGCGGTTCCGTGTTCCACGCTATTATCGGGCTCCGCCCGACCGCTCGTGGAACCGTGTTCCACGCTGTTCGTGAACAGGTTCTCGAGGAGCGTCCGGAGCCGTTCCGGGTCGGCCTCGACCGTGAAGTCGGCCCGGGAGAGATCGAGCGTCGCGTCCTCGGTGTCGACGGTGCGCCACGCCCGCTCGGCGGCCGCGTCGAGCGAGACGGACTCGATCTCGTCGACCGTCTGCCCCTGGCGCGCGAGCGCGAGGAGGTCGTCGATCAGCTGTTTCATCCGGTCGTGGGCGGCCTCGACCTGCCGGAGCTCCTGGATCACGGCCTCGTCGTCCGTCACGGCGCGCGCGAGGTCCGTGCGACCGGCAGCGACGTTGAGCGGGTTCTGGAGGTCGTGGGAGACGAAGCCGGCGAACTTCTCCAACCGCTCGATCTCGCGCTGGAGCGCGGCGTCGCGGTCGCGTAACTGCTCGGTCCGCTCGGCGTGATCGAGCGCGACGGTGACGTTCGCCGCGAGGACGCGGGCCAGTTGGAGGTCGGTCTCGTCGAAGAACGCCGGCTCCTGCGAGCCGAGCGGCATCACGCCGTGGTCGCCGAGCGGCACGACAAGGAGGCTCCGGAGGTCGCCGTACCCGACCGTGGTGTCGACCGCCTCGAGGTCGTCGACGACGATCGGCTCGTCGGAGTCGAAGGCGTCCCAGACGAACCCGTCGCCCGGACCGAACGCCGGCCGCTCTCCGAACGCCTCCGTCGCCTCCCGGCTGATCGCCGTCGGGCGGAGACGGTTGGCCGACGGGTCGTACAGTCGGACGCCGCTGTTCGGGAACTCGAGGGTGTCTATCGCGGCGCGGGCGGCCACCGCGGCGACGTCCTCGCGGGTCTCGCCGCCGAACATCTCCCGCGTCGTCGCGTGGAGCTTCCTGAGGGTCTGTTGGACCCGCTTCTGCTCGTCGATGTCGGCGTAGATGGAGTACACCACCGACTCCTCCGGCTGGACGACGGGGATCGCGTGGAGGATGAAGTTGCGCAGCCCGTCGGTGGTCCGGCGGCGCACTTCGAGCCTGATCGGCTCGTCGTCCCGGACGAGGCTCTCGTGTTCGAACTTGTCGGTGTCCGGCGGAATGACCGCGTCTGAGACCTCTTCGTACGTCGAGTCGGCGGCGTCGAAGCCGAACGTCTCCACGAAGGCGTCGTTGGTGTTCGTCAGGCGCTTCGTCCCGTCCGCGTCGATGACCGTCGACGCCATCGGCAGCGGGAGGTTGTCGTACAGCGCCGCGAGGCGGTCCCGCTCGGTGCGGAGTTCGGTCTCCGTCCGGATCCGGTCGATCGCGTTCGCGGCGTGCGACGCGATGAGCTCGGCGAACTCGACGTCGCTGTCGCCGAAGGCGGCGTAGCCGTCCGAGACGGCCTGGAACACCCCGTACGGCCCGATCGGTACGCTGATCGCGGACCGGACGTCGTCCGAGACCGGGTCCGCGACCTCCGCCGTGTCGAGGGGCTCCGGGCCGCCGACCCGGTCGTGGTCGGGCGCCTGCGGCCCCGAGTCGGCCGAGTCCGCCGGACTCTCCAGCTCGTCCGGGTCGGCCGGGTCGACGCTGAGGTTGTCCACCACGACGGTCCGCTGTTCCCGCGCGGTGTAGCCGACCACGCCCTCGTCGACGTCGAACGTGCGGATCTCGTCGGGCGAGACGCTCTCCGACCGGACCACCGGGACGAGCCGGTCGCCGCGCCGGCGGGCGACGACGCAGCGGTCGAACTCGAGGATCTCCTCGGCGACGTCGATGACGCGGTCGAACACGGTCGGGACGTCCTCGACGTCCGCGAGTCCGGTCGCAAACCGGTGGATCCCGGTGATCTGGTCGTTCACCTCCCGGAGGTCGCGCTCCGCCCGCCGTCGGCCGAGCGCGTTCGCGACGCTGTTGGCGAGCATCTCGTAGCGGTCGCGTCCCGACCCCTTCTGGAGGTAGTCGGTGACGCCGGCCGAGATGGCCTCGCTCGCGATCTCCTCGCTCCCCTTGCCGGTGAATAGGACGAAGGGGACGTCGGGGTCGACCTCGCGGACCGACTCGAGGAACTCCAGCCCGTTGTGCCCCGGCATGTCGAAGTCGCTGACGATACAGTCGATCGACCCCTCGCGGACGACGTCGAGCGCCTCGTCGGGGGAGAGCCGCGTGATCGGTTCGACGCCGTCGAGCAGCCGCTCGACGTGGGTCGCGGCGAGGTCGGCCGCCCCCGGTTCGTCGTCGACGAACAGGATTCGCGTCGCGGTGTCGTCGGCCGGTCCCGGCCGCTCGGGAGCCTCCGCGCCGGAGCGAGGCGGCGGGTCGTCGGGACCTGAGTTCATGATCGACGGTTACGCCAGCGGTAACTTTACCTTTCGCTCTAACTACCGGGATTGAAAACTAGAGCCGCCGACGGCGCGCCCGGACGCGGGGGCGGGCGTCTACAGGAAGTCCTCGACGTGGTCGGCGACCTCCTCGGGGGTGTCGCCGACGGGGACGCCCGCATCGTTGAGCGCGTCGATCTTCGACTGCGCCGTGCCCGTCCCGGAGCCCGAGACGATGGCGCCCGCGTGGCCCATGCGCTTGCCCGGCGGGGCCGTGCGCCCGGCGATGAAGCCGGCGACCGGCGTGTCCATGTGCTCGCCGATGAACTTCGCGGCCTGCTCCTCGTCCTCGCCGCCGATCTCGCCGCACATCACGACCGCGTCGGTGTCGGTGTCGGCCTCGAACGCCTCGAGGGCGTCGACGAAGGACGTGCCGATGATCGGGTCGCCGCCGATGCCGATGGCGGTCGACTGGCCGAGCCCGCGCTCGGTGAGGTTGTCGACGACCTGGTAGGTGAGCGTGCCGGAGCGGGAGACGAGCCCGACGTTCCCCTCGGAGAAGATGTTGCCGGGGAGGATGCCGAGCTTCGCCTCGCCGGGCGTGATGATCCCGGGGCAGTTCGGGCCGATGAGGCGGGTGTCGGTCTCGTCCAGCCGCTTGTTCACCTTCGCCATGTCCTGGGTCGGAATGCCCTCCGTGATCGCGACCGCGAGGTCGAGGTCGGTGTCGAGCGACTCGAAGATCGCGTCAGCCGCGAACGCCGGCGGGACGAAGATGACGGAGGCGTCCGCGTCCTCGGCCTCGACGGCCTCGTCGACGGTGTCGTAGACGGGGACGCCGTGGACCTCCTGCCCGCCCTTGCCGGGCACCGCGCCGGCGACGACGTTCGTGCCGTACTCGATCATCTGGCCGGCGTGGAACTTCCCCTCCCCGCCGGTGATCCCCTGGACCACCACTCTGGTGTCGTCATCGACGAAAATGCTCATTGGGTCACCTCCTCGGCGTTCGCGACAGCGCGCTGGACCGCGTCCTCCAGCGTCTTCTCGACCTCGACGAGGTCGGTGTTCAGGATCTCCATCCCCTCCTCGGCGTTCGTGCCGGCGAGCCGGACGACCACCTTCTTCGGGATCTCGTCGAACTGCTCGAGCGCCTCGTTGATCCCCTTGGCGACCTCGTCGCCGCGGGTGATCCCGCCGAAGATGTTGAAGACGACGGCGTCGACGTTATCGTCGGAGAACACCATGTCGAGCGCCTGCGTGACGCGCTCGGCCTTCGCCCCGCCGCCGATGTCGAGGAAGTTCGCGGGCGCGCCGCCGTAGTAGTCGACCAAGTCGAGCGTCGTCATCACGAGGCCGGCGCCGTTACCGATGATGCCGACGTTCCCGGAGAGCCGGACGTAGTCGAAGCCGTACTCGCCGGCCTTGCGTTCGAGGTCGTCCTCGTAGGAGGCCTCGGCCATATCGGCCAGGTCGGACTGGCGGAACAGCGCGTCCTCGTCGATGTTCATCACGGCGTCCGCGGCGACCACGTCGCGGTCGCCCGTGATCATCACGGGGTTGACCTCGATCTCGGAGGCGTCGTTCTCCTCGTAGAGGTCGTACAGCGTCGAGAGGATCGACGCCACGTCGAGCGCCACGTCCGCGTCGACGCCGGCCTCGTAGACGACCTTGCGGGCCTGGTACGGGTGGAGGCCGAACGCGGGGTCGACGTGTTCGCGCGCGATCGCGTCGGGGTTCGACTCGGCGACCTCCTCGATGTTCACGCCGCCCTCGGTCGACACCATCAGGACCGGCTTCCCCTCGCCGCGGTCCATCGTGACGCCGACGTACAGCTCGTCGACGAAGTCCACGCCCGCCTCGACGAGGACCTGATCGACGGTGTACCCCTTCAGGTCCATCCCGAGGATCTCGTCGGCGTACTGCTCGGCCTCCTCGCGGTCTGTCGCGATCTTGATCCCGCCGGCCTTGCCGCGGCCCCCCACGTGGACCTGCGCCTTGATCGCGGCCGGGTAGCCGATCTCGTCGACGGCGCCGAGCGCTTCGTCGACGCTCGTCGCGAGCCGGGAGTCCGGTACCGGGATCCCGGCGTCCGCGAAGAGAGACTTCGCTTGATATTCGTGAAGTTTCATCCGTGTGGGATCGGTACCGACACCGGCTTAAATGGTTCCGATTCGGCGCGGACCGCGACCGAGGCGGCGTCCGAGCCGCAACCGATGAGAGCCGCAGATCGGGAGATAACGGCGGCAATGATGCCGCCTGGCGCGCCTTTTTGCTCGTCCGGCCTCTGCGGACCGCATGGATCCCGCCGAGTTCCTCGAGGGCGGAGCGGTCGGCGTCTCGGACGAGACGTACGCGGTCTGCCGGACCGACGGCGACCACCCGGACGCGTTCGCGACGGTCCGGGAGGCGAACGAGACGACGGTCGTGATCGAGCAGGGACGGATAGACGCGGTCGAGGCCGACGCGGTCGAGCCGGGGTGGAAGCGGCTCACCTTCGAGATGGAGCTCCCCTTCGAGCTCGTGGGGTTCCTCGCGGCCGTCGCGACGGCGCTCGCCGAGGCCGACGTCTCGGTGTTCGCCCTCTCGTCGTACGCGACCGACCACGTGCTCGTCAAGCGGGACGACCTCGCCGCCGCCGTCCGGAAACTCGAAGGGCTGGGCTGCGAGGTCGCGGACTGACGGCGACGGGCGGCCGGTTCAGTCCTCGTCGCCGAGGATGACGCGGCGGGTCATCGCCTCGGGGTCGAGCACCTCGTCGGCCTCGTCCTCGGTGAGGTAGCCGGCCTCGACCGCGGCCTCGCGGACGCTCTTCCCCTCGTTCAGCGCGGTCTTCGCGACCTTGCTGGCCTTGTCGTAGCCGATCGCGGGGTTCAGCGCGGTCGCCAGCGCCATCGACTGCTCGACGCGCTCGCGCGCGAACTCCTCGTTCGCTTCCAGCTTCCCGACGAAGCGCTCGCCGAACGTCTCGGCGACGTTCGAGAGCAGCGCCGCCGACTCGAGGAAGTTGTGCGCGATCACCGGCTTGTAGAGGTTCAGGTCGATCTCGCCGCGGGCCGCGCCCGCGGAGACGGCGGCGTCGTTGCCGACGACCTGCTTGTGGACCTGGTTGACCGACTCCGCGACGACCGGGTTGATCTTGCCGGGCATGATCGACGAGCCGGGTTGGTTCTCGGGCTGTTCGACCTCGCCGAGCCCGTTGCGCGGGCCCGAGGCGAGCAGCCGCAGGTCGTTGGCCATCTTGTTGAGGCTGCCGGCGATCGTCTTGAGCGCGCCGTGCCCCTCCGCCATCGCGTCGTGGGCGGCCTGCGCCTCGAAGTGGTTCTCCGCCTCGCGGAACTCCGTCCCGGTCTCGTCGGAGATGTACTCCGCGGCCAGCTCCGGGAACTCGGGGTGGGTGTTGAGCCCGGTCCCGACCGCGGTGCCGCCGAGGGCGAGCTCGCGGAGGCTCGGCTGGACGGCCTCGGCGCGCTCGATGCCCTTCGAGACCTGCGTCCGGTAGCCGCCGAACTCCTGGCCGAGCCGGATCGGCGTCGCGTCTTGGAGGTGCGTCCGCCCCGTCTTGACGACGCCGTCGAACTCCGTCTCCTTGGCCTCGAGTTCGGCGTGGAGCGTCTCCAGCGCGGGCACGAGGTCCTTCTCGACGGCCTCCAGCGCGGCGACGTGCATCGCCGTGGGGATCACGTCGTTCGACGACTGCCCGTAGTTGACGTGGTCGTTGGGGTGGACGACCCGGTCGCCGATCTCCGCGCCCGCGATCTCGGCGGCGCGGTTGGCGATGACCTCGTTGGCGTTCATGTTCGAGGAGGTGCCGGAGCCGGTCTGGAACACGTCGACCGGGAACTGGTCGTCGTGCTCGCCCGCGATGACCTCGTCCGCGGCCGCGACGATCGCCTCCGCGGTGTCGTCCTCGACGAGGCCGAGGTCGCGGTTCGCCTGCGCGGCCGCCTTCTTCACGACGCCGAGCGCGCGGATGAACCGCCGGCTCATCGGGATCCCCGAGATCGGGAAGTTCTCGACGGCGCGCTGGGTCTGCGCGCCCCAGTAGGCGTCCGCCGGCACCTGCATCTCGCCGAGGCTGTCCTCTTCCGTGCGGTAGTCGTCTCCCATGTCTCGGCCTTCCCGCGAGACGCTGTAAAAGGTACTGGAAGGCGTCATCCGCGTGTAATCGTGCGATTCGGTAGCAATGCTGTGACTGCCGGTGCGTGCGACTCCCGCGGGTGCTCCGGCGGCTCGCTCGGCTGTCCGGCGGTCGTCGCTAAATCGCCTCTCTCGCCGCGTTTTAGCTGCTCCGGGCGCTCTCGCCCGCGAATTTAATTCGACTGAAACCGCGTCAACTCGGCGCAACGGCGTTCCCGTTATATGTCGCTCCGCCGGCAACGGCCGAGCGCCTATGAGCTCGAACGACTCAGCGATCGGAAGCGCACTCGACCGCGACACGGTTCGGTCGGCGAGCAAGCTACTGATCGGGGCGCTGGCCGTCGTCGGCGTCCTCTCGGTCGTGACGCTGCTCCCGGGGATCGACCGGCTCGTCCCGTTCGCGCCGGTGACGTTCGCCGCGGTCGCGACGGGCGTCGTCGCGCTCGCGGTTGCCGGTATCCTCCTGTACGCCGCGCCCAAATTCGCGCAGCTGACGCGGCTGGCGCTCGACGGGACCGACGCCGAGGGGGACGCGCGACCGGACCGGATCGCCGAGAACGCCGGCGGGATGGCCTACTGGCTCGTGGTCTTCGGGGCGGTCCTCGTCGCGTACCGCGGGCTCGCCGGCGCGGCGATTCCCCTGTTGAACGACGCCGCGTGGGCGTACGACGCCGCGTTCCTGTTCGTCGCGCTCGTCCCCGTCGTCTTCCTCGTCGCCCGACTGACCGTCACGGTGGACCCGCTGGCCGAACTGGTCGCCGACCGCGTCGCCGGCGAGGAGACCGAGGAGGACGCCCGCGAGCCGACCGCGGCGGACGACCGAGACGACGGCTGACGTCGGAACTCGCGCCAGTCGTTCTCTGGGAGAACCGAGAGCGCAATAGCCGAGTCGCCCGCGTCAGGCGTCGTCGATCGGCAGCAGTCCGGCCTCGCGGAGGTCGCCGGCGAGCGCGCCGTCGCCGTGTTCCACGTACGCTTCGGGCGTGTACGTCTTGATCTCCAGCGCGTGGACGGAGCGGGTCATGTGGTCGCCGACCGCGTCGTACACGCGCTCGTGCTGGTCGACGAGCGACTCGCCCTCGAAGGCCGGGGAGACGACGACCGCCGCGAAGTGGGCGTCCTCGTCCTCGTCGTTGTGGATCCGGGGCGCGGTCACGTCCGCGACCGCGTCGGGGAGCTGCTCCTCGATGAGGTCCGCGACCGCCTCGGGTTCGATGGACATGGGCCCGCTCGGTCGCCGACGGGCAAAAGTCGACCGGCCCGGTGCGCCGAGCGCGCGGCGAACGCCCGGCTGGCTCGCGGCGTCGACGCCGCCTACCGCTCGAAGACGAGCCCGTAGTGGAACGGCGGGAGGTCGACCTCCTTCGCGAGCGTCAGGCCGCCGGGGGCGCCCTCGACGGTCTCGCGGGTCGACGCGGGCGTCAGCCGGAGGTCGGTGGGCGGTCCCCGCGGCTCCCCGTCGATCCGCGTCTCCGCGCGCGGTCGGTCGTGCCAGTTGACGACGACGAATCGACCGTCGGGCGCGAGCGCCTCGGAGGCGCCCGACACGAACGACTCCGGGTCCGGTATCCCGTGAAAGGCGTTCAAGAGGAGCGCGGCGTCGACCGGCTCCGGAAGGAGGTCGGCGAGGTCGCGCGCGTCGCCCTCGACGGTCGCGACGTTCGCGATCCCCTGCGCGTCCGTGAGACGGTCAAGCTCCGCGAGGAGGGCTTCGTCGACGTCGACCGCGTAGACGGTCCCGGGATCGGCGACGCGGGCGGCGGGGAGCGCGAAGTAGCCGTTCCCGCTGCCGATCTCGGCGACTGCGTCCCCGGCTTCGAGGCCGAGTTCGCGGAGCGTCTCGCCCGGCGTCGGCCACACGCGACCCCACCAGTCCCAGTCCGGCTGTCCCGTGTTCCGGAATCGTCCCATGCGACTCGTAGTCGCCAGCCGACGGTTATACGTTGCGAGTGCGGCGGCGTCGACCGCCCGTCGAATCGGCGTCCCCCCTCCCCCCGGCTCGTCAGACGCGGTCGAGCCGCGAGAGGCCGCGCCAGATCGCGTCGACAAGCCGCGGTTCGGGGTCGTCGTCCGGGTCCGTCCCGTCCCAGCCCCTCGCGACCGCGTCCTCCAGCACCGGGAGCGAGTGGTTCTCGAAGTTATTCATCCCGCGGAACGACTCCAAGGCGTCGCGGGCGTCGTCGCCGAACTCGGCGGTCGGCTCGCCGTCGTAGAAGCCGAGGTCGGCGAGCGCCGACTCGACGGCACGGGCCGCGTCGCCGGTCAGCTCCCGGGTCTCGGCGGGCGCTTCGCGCTCTAAGAGCGTCACGTCGTAGATCTTGAACACGCGCTCCAGTTCGTCGATCGGGCGCTCGTGGTCGTCGACGCGCACGTCGACCCAGCGGTCGTTCCGCCCGTCGTACCCGCCCTCGGGCTTGGCGACGTACAGCGCCGCGGCCTGCTCGCCGCGCTTGTCGCCGCCGGCCTCGTTGCCCGCGTGGAGCGCGGCGATCAGCCGCTCCGGGAGCCCGCCGTCGGTCTCCTCGAACGCCGCGGCCATCGCGTCGAGGGTGTCGGCGTTCTCCAAGATGTTCCCCTGGACCGTGTAGTGGTCGCCCTGGCGGTCGCCGGCGTGGTCGTGACACTCCTCGCCGGTGAACGCCGCGGGCGGCTCGTCGGGGTCGACGGCGACGACGCCCACCTGTCGCGACGGGGCCTCGTCGTCCGCCGCCGTGAGCCGCTCGATCGCGTCGGCGGGCGCGTGGCCCTCGCGCAGCAGGTCGAGCCCGTCGGGGCCGTACGCGACGTTCGCGAAGCTCTGCGTGGCGACCGCGCCCGCGTCGGCGCTGACGAACGGGACCACGGAGCCGACGCTGACGAACTTCGACTGGACCGCCACGCCGACCGCGCCCGTCTCCGGGTCGCGGGCGGCGATCGAGAAGGTCGAGGGTCGAGGTGGCATGCGAGAGGCACCGTCGGTCGCCGCGATCTTAAATCCGGCCGTCGCGGTTCTGAACGCTTATCCCCGCCGACCGACTTCGATCGGGTATGAGCGACGACGACGCCGTCGATGTCGAGTCCGCCGACGACGAGGGCGACGCGGCGAGCGCGAACGGCACGGCGGAGGCGACCGCCGACGGAGCGAGCGGGGAGTCGGCCGCCGGCGACGACGGCGGCGCCCGCGCCGAGAGCGAGGCGCTGGCCGCGGCCGTCGCCGAGCACGACGAGGCGCTCGCCCGCGAGGTGGCGGCGCTGGAGGCGGACCTCGCCGAGACCCGCGAGGCGCTCCGCGAGCGCGACGAGGAGGTCGAGGAGCTGACGAGCAAGCTCGCCCGCGTCAAGGCGGACTTCAGCAACTACAAGGAGCGCGCGAAACGGAAGCAGGAGGACATCCGCGAGCGCGCCTCCGAGGCGCTCGTCGAGCGGCTCACCCCCGTTCGAAACGACCTCCTGCGCGCGCTCGACCAGGACGAGGGGAGCGACCTCCGGCCCGGCGTCGAGTCGACGCTGGAGAAGTTCGACGACGTGCTCGCCGAGGAGGGCGTCGCGGCGATCGACCCGGAGCCGGGCGAGGAGGTCGACCCCGCACGCCACCAGGTGATGCTCCGCGTCGACAGCGACCGCGCGGAGGGAACGATCCACGAGGTGTACGAGCCCGGCTACGAGATGGGCGACCGCGTGCTGAGCGAGGCGAAGGTGACCGTCAGCACCGGCGACGGCGAGTGACGCGACCGGCTTTTCACGACCGGACCGCCGCCTCGTAGGCGTCGATCAGGTCGTCGACCCCGGCGTCCGGCTCCGCCGTGTGCGGCACGGAGAGCGGCGAGACCGACACCTCGCCGTCCACGACGGCGCGCCGGTCGGTCCCCACGGGGTCGGGGACGTCGTCCTCGTTCATCCGGCCCCAGATCGGGTCGGAGAACCCGACCCGACCGTCGCCGTTCCGCTCCGCCCGCAGTCCGTACCACGTCGACGGCGTCGTGACGCGCAGCGGCGCGCGGTCGGCGTCCGCGATCGGCGCGTTGACGTTGAGGTAGTCCGCGCGGTCGAACACGCCCGCCTCGACCGCCTCGTCGACGAGGAACCGGGTCGCGCGGGCCGCGTGCGCGAAGTCTTGTCCCTCGAACTCGCGTTTCCACCAGTCGTCGCCGCCGGGAACGTACATCGACGTCGCCACCGCGGGCACGTCGAAGAACGACGCCTCGACCGCCGCGGAGACGGTCCCCGACCGACCGAGCGTGTACGCGCCGAGGTTCGCGCCCTCGTTACAGCCCGCGACGACCGCGTCCGCCTCGGGGACGAGCTCGTCGAGCCCCGCGACGACGCAGTCGACCGGCGTGCCGTCGACGACGTACCCCAGCTCGTGGTCGTCGACGGCGACGTCGTCGGAGAGCAGGCGCCCCACCGACGACTGGTCGTCCGCCGGCGCGACGACGGTCACCGCGTACTCAGTCGCGAGCGCGTCGTAGAGCGCGCGCAGCCCCGCCGCGTCGACGCCGTCGTCGTTGGTCAAGAGGATCCGGTCGACGCTCATACCCGTATCAGGGGCGAGTCGGGCAAAAGTCCACCGTCGATCGGCGGGAGCCGCCGAGTGGACTCGGATCGAACGGAAAAGCACACGTATCGCCGGACCGACCGGTCGGTATGGGATTCGGGGACACCGCCAAGAAGATCCAGACGCTCGCGGACCGCGCCGAGCGGACCTACAAGAAGATCAGCGAACTGCGCGACGAGGTCGACGAGACGCAGGAGACCGTCGTCGACACCTCCGAGCGCGTGAAGGCGCTCGAAAACGAGATGGCCGAGCAGCGCGCCGTCCTCGACGCCGTCGCCGAGGAGGTCGGCGTCGACCTCGAACGGGTGAGCACCGAGGCGCACATCACCGACGCGGAGGAGGGAGCGGCCGCGAGCGACGGCGGCGACGCGGACGGCGACGCCGGAGAGGACGCCGCGTAGTCGCCGCGGTCAGTCGTCGCTCGCCGCCGCGTCGGTCCGCGAGACGACCTCCGCCGGGACTCCCGCGACGGTCGCGCCCGGCGGCACGTCTTCCGCGACGAGCGAGTTCGCGGCGACGCGCGCGCCCTCGCCGACCGTGACGCCGGGCAGGACGACCGCCCCCGCGCCGATCATCGCCTGCTCCTCGACGACCACGTCGCCGAGCCGGTACTCCTCATGGAGGAACTCGTGGCACAGCAGCGTGGCGTCGTACCCGATTATCGCGTCGTCGTCGACGCGGATCCGCTCGGGCCAGAACACGTCCGGCGTCGACTCCAGCCCCCACGAGACGCCCTCCCCGACCGTGACGCCGATCCGCCGAAGCAGCCAGTTCTTCAGCCGGAGGCTCGGGCAGATCCGCGCGAGGACGATCGCGACGTAGTTGCGGACGACCGCGAGCGGCGACTTCGCGTCCGGCCACGACCACAGCGAGTTGCGGGCGCCCGGGGTCGGGAACCGGTCGAGGCGGTCGCTTCGGGACGGCTCCTCGCGGGTCGCGGCCGCGTCGTCGTCTGTCACGTCACGCCGTTCGGACGGGGAGAATAAAAGGGTCGCTCCGGGCCGGCGATCGAGCGACGGGACCGGATCAGTGCCGCAGTTCGTCCATGTGGTCGATCCGGCGCCGGACGAGGTCGGCCGTGCCGATGTCGTGGCGGATGCGGACGCGGTCGCCCGCGGCGGCCAGCGCGTCCTCGGCCTGCGCCTCCGCGGCCGCGATCGAGTCGCCGCGGCCGACGACGGCGAACGCCCGCGACGTGGTCGTGTACAGGCGGCCGTCGCGCTCGTCGACGCTCGCGTAGTAGAGGAGCGCGTCGCCCGCGCTTTCCTCGTCGACCGCGATCTCGGCGCCCGCGTCGGGGTCGGTCGGGTAGCCGTCCGGAACCGCGTACTTACAGACGGTGGCCTCGCCCGAGAAGGAGAGTTCGGGGAGCGGCTCGCCGTCGCGCGCGGCGGCGAGCACGTCGACGAACGGCGTGTCGAGGACGGGCAGCGTGTTCATCGCCTCCGGGTCGCCGAAGCGCGCGTTGAACTCGACCACCTTCGGCCCCTCGTCGGTGAGCATGAACTGCCCGTAGAGGACGCCCTTGTAGTCGGGGAGCGCGTCGACGACGGCCTCCAGCACGTCGACCGCGGCGTCGTAGTCGCCCTCGGTCATGAATGGGAGCGAGAAGCCGGTGTCGGTGTACGACCCCATCCCGCCCGTGTTCGGTCCCTCGTCGCCCTCGTAGGCGCGCTTGTGGTCTTGGACCGCGGGGGTCGTCCGGACGTCGCCGTTCGCGACGAAGGCCTGGATAGTGAACTCCTCGCCGACGAGCCGCTCCTCCAAGACGACGCGGTCGTAGTCGGAGTCCCGGAGGTACGCCTCGGCCTCTTCCGGGGTCACCTGGTCGCCGATCACCTTCACGCCCTTGCCGCCGGTTAGCCCGGCGGGCTTGACAGCGAGGTCGCCGTCGTAGCCCTCGATGTGCTCGCAGGCCGCGTCCATGTCGTCGAACACCGCGTAGTCCGGGCAGCCGGGGATCGCGTTCCGCTCCATGAACTCACGCTGGTACGCCTTGTCCGTCTCCAGACGGGCCTCCGCCGCCCGCGGGCCGAAGGCGTAGACGCCGGCGTCGTCTAATGCGTCCGCGACCCCGGCCTCCAGCGCGGACTCCGGGCCGATGACGGCCAGGTCGGCGCCGACCGCGGTCGCGTACTCGGCGACGGCCGCGGCGTCGGTCTCGTCGATCGACTCGAACCTGTCCGCGAGCCGGCGGATCCCCGGGTTCCGGACGCTCGCGCAGGCGTACAGCGCGCAGTCGTCGGCCACCGCCCGGGCGATCGCGTGTTCGCGGCCGCCGCCCCCCACCAACAGCACGGTCTCCGTCATGCCCGACGGGTGACCGCACGGTAGTGTAAACCTTACTCTCTCCGCGGCCCGAGATATGCGCGTTCGTGGATATTCTCGTCGCTGGCGGCGGCGCTCGGCGCGCCCCGGACGCCTTTTGCCTCGCCGGGCCGAATCAGGCCCATGTCACAGCCGACCGAGCGGAACCGCCTCGACGGGGAGGCGAGTCCCTACCTCCGACAGCACGCCGACAACCCCGTCAACTGGCAGCCGTGGGGCGACGAGGCGTTCGAGCGCGCTCGCGAGCACGACGTGCCCGTGTTCGTCTCCATCGGCTACTCCTCGTGTCACTGGTGTCACGTCATGGCCGAGGAGAGCTTCGAGGACGAGTCGGTCGCGGGCGTGATCAACGACTCGTTCGTCCCGGTGAAGGTCGACCGCGAGGAGCGTCCGGACGTCGACAGCACGTTCATGACCGTCTGCCAGCTCGTCACGGGGGGCGGCGGCTGGCCGCTCTCGGCGTGGTGTACGCCCGAGGGGGAGCCGTTCTACGTCGGGACCTACTTCCCGCCCGAGCCGCGGCGGAATCAGCCCGGGTTCCGCGGCCTCTGTGAACGGATCGCCGACTCCTGGAGCGACCCCGAGCAGCGCGAGGAGATGAAGCGGCGCGCCGACCAGTGGACCCAGAGCGCGCGCGACGAGCTGGAGTCGGTGCCGACGCCCGCCGAGGGCGACGCGTCGCCGCCCGGGTCGGACCTGCTCGACACGGCCGCCGCCGCGGCGCTGCGCGGCTACGACGAGGAGTACGGCGGCTTCGGGAGCGGCGGCGCGAAGTTCCCGATGCCGGGCCGGATCGACCTCCTGATGCGCGCGTACGCCGCCCGCGGCCGCGACGCGCTCCTGTCGGCCGCGACGGGGACCCTCGACGGGATGGCCGACGGCGGGATGTACGACCAGGTCGGCGGCGGGTTCCACCGCTACGCGGTCGACCGGCAGTGGACCGTTCCGCACTTCGAGAAGATGCTGTACGACAACGCCGAACTGCCGATGGCCTACCTCGACGGCTACCGGCTCACCGGCGAGCCGCGGTACGCCCGCGTCGCGAGCGAGTCGCTGGCGTTCCTCGACCGCGAGCTCCGCCACGACGGCGGCGGGTTCTTCAGCACGCTCGACGCGCGGAGCCGCCAACCCGCGAGCCGCCGAGACGACTCGGAGCCGGACGAGGGAGAGGACGGCGAAAACGTCGAGGGGGCGTTCTACGTCTGGACGCCCGAGGAGGTCGACGCGGTCCTCGACGAGCCGGCGGCGTCGCTGGCGAAGGAGCGGTACGGGATCCGACCCGGCGGCAACTTCGAGCGCGGCACGACCGTCCCGACGGTGGCCGCGTCGGTCGAGGAGCTGGCAGCGGACCGCGACCTGTCGCGCGATGAGGTCCGCGAGACGCTCGTCGAGGCGCGCACGGCGCTGTTCGACGCCCGGGAGTCGCGGCCGCGCCCCGCCCGCGACGAGAAGGTGCTGGCGTCGTGGAACGGGCGAGCGATCTCCGCGTTCGCGAGGGCGGGGGACGTCTTGGGGGAACCGTACGCCGAGATCGCCCGCGAGGCGCTCGACTTCTGTCGCGAGCGGCTCTACGACGCCGACGCCGACGCGGGCGAACTCGCGCGCCGCTGGCTCGACGGCGACGTGCGGGGGCCGGGCTACCTCGACGACTACGCGTTCCTCGCGCGCGGCGCGCTCGACACCTACGCCGCGACCGGCGACCCGGAGCCGCTCGGGTTCGCCCTGGACCTGGCCGACGCGCTCGTCGCCGAGTTCTACGACGACGACGACGGCACGATCTACTTCACGCGGGACCTCGACGGCGAGAGCGCGGGAACGGACGATTCCGGCCCGCTCATCGCCCGCCCGCAGGAGTTCACCGACCGCTCGACGCCGTCGAGCCTCGGGGTCGCGGCCGAGACGCTGGCGCTCCTCGACGGCTTCCGGACCGACGGGGAGTTCCGGGAGATCGCCGAGCGCGTCGTGACGACCCACGGCGACCGGATCCGCGGGAGCCCCCTCGAACACGCCTCGCTCGTGCGGGCCGCGGACCTCGTCGAGACCGGCGGGATCGAGGTGACGGTCGCCGCCGACGAGGTCCCGCGCGAGTGGCGCGAGACGCTCGGGCAGCGGTACCTGCCGGGGGCCCTCGTGGCGCCTCGGCCGGCCGGAGAAGACGGGCTCGACGAGTGGCTCGACCGCCTCGGCATGGCCGAGACTCCACCGATCTGGGCGGACCGCGACGCGACCGACGGCGAGCCGACCGCCTACGTCTGCGAGGGGTTCACCTGCTCGCCGCCGCGGACGGACCTCGACGCCGCGCTCGGGTGGCTCGGCGACGGCGAGTGACCGCGGCTCCGTCGGGAGCCGGAACCGTTTAGCCGTCCGGGGCCGGTACTTTCGCCAGTGTACGACTTCGTCGTCGTCGGAGCGGGGCCGGCCGGATCGCGGTTCGCCCGCCGGGCCGCCGGGGCGGGACGCGAGGTCCTCCTCCTGGAGTCGGGGACCGTCGGCGAGCCGCTGGCCTGCTCCGGCCACGTCTCCACGGACCTCTGGGAGTACGTCGACGACGGGGCTGCGGAGCGGCTCCGGCAGAACCGGGTGTTCGGCGCGCGCTTCCACGTCGGTGGCCCGGAGTCGACCGCCTACCCCTTCTACAAGCGGGAGCCCGTCTCGAACGTGATCGACCGCGTCGGCCTCGACCGGACGCTGGCCGACCTCGCCGAGGCGGCGGGCGCGGACCTCCGCGAGGACCACACGGTCGTCTCGGTCGACGAGCGCGACGACCGCGTCGTCGTCGAGGCCAGCCTGGGCGACGGCGGCACGGAACGGTTCGAGTCGCGGATGGTCGCCGGCTGCGACGGGCCGACCTCGCGGGTGCGCCGCGCGCTCGACCTCCCGGAGCCGGACGAACTGCTCCACGGTGTCCTCGGCTTCGACGACGAGGCGGACGGAGGCGACTACGTCGACGTCCACCTCACCGCCCCGACGTTCTTCGCGTGGCGGATCCCCCGCGGCGAGGCGGGCGTCGAGTACGGGCTCGCCGCGCCGCCGAGCGCGGACGTCTCCGCGCGGTTCGACCGCCTCACCGACGCGTACGGCGCGACGACCGACCGCCGCTGCTCGGGCGCGATCCCCGTCGGCCCGCCGGCGCGGACGACGAGCGACCGCGGGTTCCTGATCGGCGACGCCGCCGCGCAGACGAAGCCGTTCACCGGGGGCGGAATCTTATACGGGATGCGCGCGGCCGACGTCGCCGCGGCGGCGATCGACCCGCGCGACCCGGCGACGCTCGCCGACTACGAGTCGGGGTGGCGCGAGGAGCTCGCCACAGAGATCCGGCTCGGGAGGGCGATCCGCCGGTGTTACTCGCTGCCGGAGCCGGTCCAGCGGATCGGCCTCCGAGCGCTCTCGGGAGAGATCGGCGTCCACATGGACGAGCCGTCCTCGTTCTTCTCCCCGTCGAACCTGCGGGCGCTGTTCTCGCGGGGCAGTCCGCCGGAGTGAGGCGAGGCGGTGAGTGGGCGGTACCGGAACCGTCAGCGGAAGGGCTACTCTTCGACGACGTTCGCGAACGAGACGTTCTCGCGGACGCTCGTGATCTCGACGGTCGGCTCCTCGCCGGGCTCGGCGTCGGGGACGATGACGACGTAGCCGCGCTCGATCTTGGCGATCCCGTCGCCCTTGTCGCCCAGCGTCTCGATGGTCACGTCGCGGACCTCGCCCTCGGAGACGGGCGGGTCGGGCTGGACGGCGCCGGCGGCCCCGCGCGAGGTGGGGCGCTGCCCGTCGTCGGAGGGCGATCCGCCCCCGGTGCCCCCGGTGTCGTGTCCGGACGAGGCGCCGCCGTCGGATCCCGCGCCCGAGGCGTCGTCAGCCACTTCGGCTCGGTCGAGGACGGCGATCCGATACGTCTCCCCGACGCTGACGCTGCCGTGTTCGATCTCCGATGCCGGAACGGTGACCACGTAGTCGTCGCCGCGAGACTCCACCCGGCCGGTGTACAGACACGCGAGAGAATCAGTGATTTCGACCATGCCCTCTCGTTGCGCGCACGGGGATGAAAAGCCACCTGTTCAGGCGTTCCACGCCCGATGGTAAACGTTTACCCTGTTCCGAATAAATCGGAGGGTATGAGCCGGAACTACGAGTCGCTCCACGACCCGAACGCGGAGTACACGATGCGGGAGCTCTCCGCAGAGACGATGGGGACCACGGGGTCGCGCGGCGGCGACCGCGACGTCGAGATCACGGACGTTCAGACGACGATGGTCGACGGGAACTTCCCGTGGACGCTCGTCCGCGTGTACACCGACGCGGGCGTCGTCGGGACCGGCGAGGCGTACTGGGGCGCGGGCGTTCCGGAGCTGATCGAGCGCATGAAGCCGTTCGTGATCGGCGAGAACCCGCTCGACATCGACCGCCTCTACGAGCACCTCATCCAGAAGATGTCGGGCGAGGGCTCCGTCGAGGGCGTCACGGTCACCGCGATCTCCGGCATCGAGGTCGCGCTCCACGACCTCGCCGGCAAGATCCTCGACGTGCCGGCCTACCAGCTGCTCGGCGGGAAGTACCGCGACGAGATGCGCGTCTACTGCGACTGCCACACCGAGGAGGAGGCGGACCCCGAGGCGTGCGCGGACGAGGCCGAGCGCGTCGTCGACGAACTCGGCTACGACGCGCTGAAGTTCGACCTCGACGTGCCGAGCGGCTTCGAGAAGGACCGCGCGAACCGCCACCTCCGGCCCGGCGAGATCCGCCACAAGACGGAGATCGTCGAGGCGGTCACGGAGCGCGTGAAGGACAAGGCGGACGTCTCCTTCGACTGCCACTGGACGTTCTCGGGCGGCTCCGCCAAGCGCCTCGCGGACGCCATCGAGGAGTACGACGTCTGGTGGCTCGAAGACCCCGTACCGCCGGAGAACCTCGAGGTCCAGGAGGAGGTCACGAAGAACACGGTCACGCCGATCGCGGTCGGCGAGAACCGCTACCGCGTCACGGAGCTCCGGCGGCTCATCGAGAACCAGGCGGTCGACATCGTCGCTCCCGACCTGCCGAAGGTCGGCGGGATGCGGGAGACGCGCAAGATCGCCGACGTCGCGAACCAGTACTACGTGCCGGTCGCGATGCACAACGTCGCCTCGCCGATCGCGACGATGGCCGCGACGCACGTCGGCGCGGCGATCCCGAACTCGCTCGCCATCGAGTACCACTCCTACGAGCTGGGCTGGTGGGAGGACCTCGTCGAGGAGGACGTCATCGAGGACGGCTACATCGAGGTGCCCGAGGAGCCGGGCCTGGGCGTCACGCTCGACATGGACGCCGTCGAGGAGCACATGGTCGAGGGCGAGACGTTGTTCGACGAGGAGTGAAACGATTCGTCGAGCGCGGGAATCACTGATTTCCGCAGTTCGACGAAGCATAGGCCGAACTCAAGTGAGAAGACTTCCTCTTGTTCGGGCCGGACTCACGCGTTCTCGACGATTTCGTCGCGAGCGACTGCGTCGAGTCCACGCCGGTCCAGTTCCGCTTCTATCTCCCGCACACGGGGTGCGATCGCGTCCGGTTCGTGGCTGTCGGTCCCGACCGTCACGTCGACGCCGGCGTCGACGAGGCGGTCGAGGAAGGCGGGGGCCGGGTGGAACTCGCCGTAGTCGTCGAGCAGCCGCCCGGCGTTGATCTCCGGGACAGTCCGGGAGTCGCGGAACGCCTCGGCGACCGCCGCGTAGTGGTCCTCGGTCGCGAAGCCGCGGAGGTGCGGGTTGCGCTCGATCAGGTCCGGGTGCGCGGCGATCGCGAACAGTTCCGACTCGATCAGGGCGACCAGCTTCTCGAAGTAGCGGTCGACGAGCGCCCGGCGCTCGGACGCCGGCTTGTCGGCGAAGTGCGAGCGGGTGTGGACGTTCGCGCCGTCGAGGTCGTGGACGCTGCCGACGGCGTAGTCGAACGCCGCCTCTTCGAGGAACTCGTCGATCGCGCCCTCGTGCGCCGGGTCGTAGTCCACCTCCGCCGCGTCGAACACGTCGACGTCGACGGCGTCGCGGACCGACTCGATCGCGTCGCGGCGGCGCTCGTAGGTCAGGTCGAGGTTGAACCCGAACGCGCGCTTGTGCTCTCTCGCGTTCGGCTCCGGCGAGACGTTACAGTGGTCGGCGAACCCGATCCCGTCGAGCCCCGCGTCCGCGGCGGCCTCGACCATCCACCGGAGGAACGCCCCGTCCGAGTAGTTCGTGTGGGCGTGGTAGTCGTACACGGCGGGCGTTGGCCCCGGGCGAACTCGAAGGTTCGGGTCGTGCGGGAACGACCGGCGCGCGGCGGTCCGCCGCGACCGCGTCGACCGGTCGGCGGGTACGAAGCCAGCAATATAATCCGGGGAACGCGTTGAAAGTTCATTTAGGAAATCTTTTGATACTTATGTGTGATAGCTGATCCCATGGGTGTTACTGACAAGATAAACTGTCGCGTCGTCGACGACGACTCCCGGCCGCTGGCGGGGCGGATCGTCATCGGCGAGCGGCGGGACGGCGACCGAATCGGCCACTGGATGACCGGAGCCGACGGGGACTTCGTCCTCGAGGCGGACGGCGGCACCGCTCTCGACGAGGTCTCCTTCACCGTGCGGAACCCCGCGCAGGGCGGGACCGAGGAGCCGGTCCGACGGCGAAAGCGACCGGACGGGAGCGAGGCGACGCTCCGCCTGACGGTGAACGCGCGCGACATCATGCTCCACGGAGGCAGCGAACACCGCGGGATGAACGACGCGGCGTGTACGGCCGCGGGCCCGGTCCGGAGCCACCGGTTCTACACGCAGTTCCCGGAGCTGGACCCATACGACCGCGACGAGGACCTGCTCCGGACGCTGGGGGGAACCGACGGGGAGGTCGGGGCGCCGATGATGGAGACGCCCGACGACCCGGTCGGCGACGCCGAGACCCCGGCCGGCTACGGCATCTTCGGCCAGTACGTCGACCACGACATCACGTTCGACCCGACCTCCGACATCGACCGGCGCAACGACCCGGCCGCGCTCCGGAACTTCCGGACGCCCGCGCTCGACCTCGACTCGCTGTACCGGACGAACGCCGAGACGGCCCCGTTCCTCTACGACCACGACGCGGACGAGCGCAAGCTGCTCACCGGCGAGGCGGCCCCGCCGGAGGGCGACGGCGACGGCGGCGTCTTCGGCCCGCCGGGGACGGACCTCCAACGGAACGAGCAGGGCACGGCGGTGATCGGCGACCCGCGGAACGACGAGAACGTCGTCGTCTCGCAGCTCCAGCTCGCGTTCGCGAACTTCCACAATCGGATCGTGGACCACCTGCTCGGTCCCGGCTCGTCGCTCGTCGAGGAGGACGAGTCCGTCCTCGAAGCCGCGCAGCGGCTCGTCATGTGGCACTACCAGTGGGTGGTGCGACACGACCTCCTCCCGCGGATCTGCGACCGCTACGTCCTGGCCGACATCGAGGAGCGCGGCCGGCAGTTCTTCCTCCCGCCGGGGCGCCCGCCGGCGATCCCGGTTGAGTTCGGCGGGGCCGCGTACCGGTTCGGCCACAGCATGATCCCGCACGCGTTCGACGTCAACGACGAGGTCGGGGAGGTGCCGCTGTTCCCGACCGACTCCGGGGAGGAGGACCGCCACCTCCGCGGCGGGGGACCCGTGTCGAGCGACCTCGTCGTCGACTGGTCCCGGCTGCTCGACACCGGCGACGGCGACTACCAGCCCTCGCGGAAGATCGAGCCCCTCCTCGCGCCGGCGCTGTTCGAGCTCCCGGTGTCCGGCGACAGGTCGCTCGCCGTCCGGAACCTCCGCCGCGGGAAGGCGCTCGGGCTGGCCTCCGGACAGGACGTCGCCGCCCGGATGGGGTGCGACCCGATCCGGAACGAGGCGTTCGGCGACGAGTCGCCGATCATGCGGACGCTCCGGGCGCACGGCCGCGGCGCCGACCCCGACGCGCCGCTGTGGTACTACGTGCTCGCCGAGGCCGACTACCAGCAGGACGGCGAGCGGCTCGGCGCGGTCGGCAGTCGCATCGTCGCGGAGACGCTCATCGGACTCATCGAGGCCGACGAGACCGCCTACCCCAACGCCGCGCCCGACGGCTGGGAGCCGAGCCTCCCGCAGCCGACGCCGACCGACGGGTACACGCTGGCCGACATCACGGCCTTCGCCGCGGAGGCGAGGCCGGACGGGCTCGTCATCGACGCCGTCGACGCGGGACCGGGCAGCGGGGTCGGCGACGGCGCGGGCGACGCGCTCGACGAGTCGGTGACGCTCCGGAACATCGCCGACGACCCGATCGATCTGACGGGCTACGTCATCGACCTCGACGGGCAGCGCGACGACCTCCCGAGCGCGACGCTCGACCCCGACGAGACGCTGACCGTCCACGTCGGGAGCGGCACGGACTCGGCCGCCGACCACTACCTCGGCCGTAACGCCCCCGCCCTCGACGACGATGGAGAGGTCGTGACCGTGTTCGATCCGGACGGCGAGCGCACGACGAGGCGGCGATACGTCGGGTGACGGGGCGGGGGACAGGGTAGTTCGACGAAAGCGGGTGACGGCGTCGGCGACGCCTCACCGCCCTTCGCCGACGAGCGCGTTCGTCGAGATGACGAGGAACGAGACGCCCGAGAGGCCGGCGATGAGTGCGAACGACGCGCCCCAGCCGAGGACGTCGGCGACGAGTCCGACGCCGACGGAGCCGGCCGAGCCGATCACGGTGTAGACGGTCCGGATCAGTCCGAAGCCGGCCCCCCGCTCGGCGTCCCCGAGCGCGTCCATGAACCGGGGGTCGATGGCGGAGAAGAACGAGGAGCCGAGGCCGGCGAGGAACACGGCGACGCCGAGCCCGACGGTCGTCGGGAGCGCCGGCAGGCCGACCGCGACGGGGAGCCGGACGAGGTCGGGGAGCGCGACCAGCGAGCCCAGCCCGAGCGCCCCGCCGAGGAGGGACGCGGCGATGCTCGCGTCGCGTCCCAACCGGTCGGAGAGGCGGCCGAGCCCGACCTGCGCCCCCGCCCGGACGACGAAGAACGCCGAGAAGACGCCGCCGGCGAACGCCGGCGAGTAGCCGCGGAACTCGACGAGGAACGTCGGCAAAAAGGAGATGACGCCCTGCGCGACGTACGTCCCGAGCGTGGCCACCGCGAGCGGGACGAGTATCTCGCGCCGGCCGATCAACTCGAACAGCGGGCCGAGCCGGAGCCGCTCGGCCATCGGCTGCTCCGGGCGACGCGGCTCGGTGGGGCGGACGCGCCGCGCGAAGAGGACGAAGATGGGGACGCCGACGAGCGCGGCCAGCGCGACGCCGGGCCGCCAGCCGTAGCGCACGCCGACCCACGTCGCGGCGACGGGCGCGATCAGGCCGGCGAGCGGACCGCCGAGCGAGTGGATCCCCACCGCGGTGCCGAGGTCGTCGAACGTCCGCGAGAGCAGCGTGGTCGCCACGGCGTAGTGGAGTCCCGCCGCGAGCCCCAAGAGCACCGCCGCCACCACGAACGCGGGGAATATCGGAACCGCCGCCAGCAGCAGGCTCATCGCCGTCGTCCCGCCGACCGCGACGAGGATCACCCGACGCTCGCCGTACCGGTCGGCGAGGATCCCGCTCGGGAACTGCGAGAGCCCGTAGGCGAACCACATCCCCGAGAGCGCGACCCCGACGGCCGTGTTCGAGACGCCGAAGTCGTCGATGATGAGTGGGACGACCGGGCTGATCGCCAGCCGGGCGAAGTAGGTGACGAAGAACGCCAGCATACACAGCGTCAACACCGTGTGGCGGTACCGCCAGTTCATCCGACGGTCACTGGCGACCCCTCGGGGCGGTCGGGCGTCAACCCTTTCGGTTTCGGCGGGCCGCGCGCCGTCCGGGGGCGGTCAGCGCGCGGCCGCCGGGTCCACTCGACTCCCGACCCACAGGAGCGTGAGGAGGAGCCCGGCGACGGACGCGGGCAGGAACCATCGGAACGCGGCGAGCAGCCCCGCCGACGCCTGAACGCCGATCACCGCGAGGAAGGCGGGGCCGCAGCAGGCGACCCCCGAGAGGACCCCCGGGAGCCCCGCGGCGGCGCCCGCGCCGGCACCGATCCGGCAGGCGGCGGGCCCGCGCCACGCGACGACGGAGACGGCGAGCGTGACGCCGACGAGCGCCGCGAGCGCGAGCCCGACGACGGCGTTGACCGGGGCGAAGAGGTACTCGACCGGCCCCGCGGAGAGCAGCGCCACGGGCTCGTACTGGAACGGCGCGACGCGACGCGTCGCCAGCGCGACCGGACCCTCGACGACGACGAGGTCGAACCGGGGGGCCGAGGCGACCGCGCCGGCGCGCACCCCGAGGTGGCCGAGCCCGAGGTGGTACGCCACGAGATAGGCTGCGGCGACGGCGGCCGCGGTCGCCCGGCCGTCGCGCCGACCGAGGGCGGCGCGGACGGCGAACGCCGTCCGACGAACCAACCCGACGAGCCACGCGCGCGCCGATTCCGCCGGGGCGGCGGTCTCAGCGGCCATCGCCCGCCCCCGTGTGCTCGCCGACGAACGCGGTGTCCGGGTAGAAGCCGTACCAGGCGAACCACATCGCGTCGAACGCGAGGAGGCGTTCGAGCGGCAGATCCGCGGCCGCGAACCCGCCCTCGTCGCCGACTCGGTAGCCGTCGCCGTCCGGATCCACCGCGACGCCGTCGGGGTTCCGGTAGACGTGGCCGGTCGAGAGGGCCGGATCCGCGACGGCGACGACGGCAGCGCCGCCCTCGCCGACGGTCCCGGTCAGGACGCGCTCCGAGCGCAGCGTCGCCCCGTCGAACGCGACTGCGCCAGCCGCGGTCCGCGCCCCGACGACGACCGACTTGGCGTGGCCCTCCTCCGGGGACGCGAGCGGCGGAAACCGGGTTCCGTCCCGGGAGTAGTAGCCGCTCAGCGGCGCGTAGCTCCCGTAGGGATCGCTGTCGTAGCGGCGGACGTAGCCGGTCTCTTCGGTCATGAGGAGCGAGTCGGGATGTCGCGCTGCCCACTCGCCGGCGGTCGTCCACGCGACGCTGAACTCGTCGAGGGTCTCGCCGGTCATCGGCCCGTCGATCCCGGTGGCGAGCATCTGCGGCCACCAGCTGTCGGTGGCGCGGTCGTACATGATCAGGTTCGAGTTGACGAGTCGGCCCGACACCCCGAACGTCGTGTCGCCGCGATGGAACCCCTGCGCCGTCCCGGTGAGCGGACAGTACGTGACCGCGACCGGCTCGCCGCCGACCTCGTCGTTGACGATCTCGTGGTGCGAGAGGATGCGACGGGGGTACGCCTTCGCCTCGCCGCCGCGGACGACGCCGAACACCGGCTCGTTGCTCGGCGAGTCCGCCTCTTCGATGGGGCGGAAGGCGGGCTCGTCGACCGAGGGGATCCCGTCTTTCCCGACGCCGCCGTCGAGCGACTCGGAGACGAGCCCGTCGGCCTCGTACGCGATGTGATACCCGTCGTCGACCGTCGGCGGGGGAGACCCGCCGCCCGACTCCTCGGTGCTTCGGCCGGCGGAGTCCGTCGCTCGGCCCCCGAGGCAGCCGGCGAGGGACGCACCGCCGACCGCCGCGATTCCGGCCAGCGCCGCGCGGCGGGTACTGTTCATGCCGCTCTCTCCGGCTTCGAGCGTATAAAGTCCGAAGCGCGGGTGTAAGTGACACGCACACCCGCTGTCGGGGGGCGGATCGGAGCTCGACGGAGCGCGTTCGCTACTCGTGACCGCTCGACGACCGCTCCGCGAGGCGCTCCGCGATGACCGCGCCGGCGGTCCGCGGGTCGGCCTCGCGGACCGTCACCGCGTCGCCGACCGCGACCCGGCCGGGTTCGACCACGTCACAGCAGAGGCCGCCGCGGTTCCGGAGCGCCGACGCGAGGCCGTCCTCGCCGGCGAGCTCCTCGAGGTGCGCACACGGCGGTCTCCGTCGGGTCGGTCGCAGGAGGGCGTCGCCGACGGCGACGGTCGCGCCCAGGAGCGAGTCCATCCCCGCGCCGAACCCCTCGACGACCACGTTCCGGCGGTGACGGCCGTCGCGCACGTCGACGCCGGTCTCCGCGTGGACCGCGGCGAGCGCCTCCGCGGCGACGAGGGTGACCGCGCAGCCGTCGAGCTGAAAGTGGCCGTCGCCGCGCCGATAGCGATCCCCCTCGACGCCGTCCGGCCGGATCTCGACCGCCTCGCGACCGACGGGCGGGGCACCGCCCTCGGGGGCCGTCACGAGGCCGGCGACCGCGCCGGGGGTCGCGTCCGCGCTGGTCGATTCGGGTGGCCGGTCCGCCGGCATCAGGGCCCTCCGAGGAGGGTCTCGTCGTCCGGCTTCAGCCACTCGCGGTGCGCGTAGTAGAGCGCGGCGACCGGGGGCGCGGGGAGCGCGGCGAGCGCGTACACCCACTTGAAGACGCCGAGGTCGGCGACCCCCCGCTCAGCGAGCGAGAGCGCGTCGAGCAGGATGGTCGCGGTCGCCAGCGGCGCGAGCAGGTACCCGTGCGCGAACGAGACCGCCGCGCCGACCGGCGTCTCGGGGGTCAAGAGCGCCCAGTCGAGCGCGTACAGGAGCGTCCAGACCGCGACGGTGGCGGCCAGCGCGGCGAGCCACGGCCCGTCGAAGCGCCGGTCCGGGGCGTCGGGCGAGCCCGCCGGGTCGCCGTCGGACCGCTCCGTCGGTTCAGCGCGCGTGTTCACGACGGATCTGCGCGCCGGACGCTAATCAACTCCCGGGTGAGCCCGCCGGCGGCGCGGTCACTCGTCGTCGAAGGTGCCCGCGGTCAGGTACCGCTCGCCGCTGTCCCAGTAGACCGTGACGACGAGCGGCTCCTCGCCGTCGAACGCGCCGCTCTCGCGCAGCTCGGCCGCGACGTCCTTCGCCGCGAGGTTCGACGCGCCCGACGACTGGCCGACCAGGATGCCCTCCTCGCGGGCGAGCCGCCGACACTCGGCCTCGGCGTCGGCCAGCTCGACCGTGTGGACCTCGTCGATCAGGTCAACGTCGAGGTTCGGCGAGACGAACCCCGGGCCCATCCCCTGGAAGCCGTCGACGCTCGGCTCCTCGCCGGAGAGCACGGCGTTGTCAGCTGGCTCGACGGCGTCGATCCGCACGTCCGGGAAGGCCTCGCGCAGCCGGCGGCCGATCCCGGTGATCGTCCCGCCGGTGCCGACCCCGGCGACCAGCGCGTCGACGGTGCGGTCGCCCACCTGGTCGAGTATCTCCGGCCCCGTCGTCTCGTAGTGGGCGCGGGGGTTCGCCGGGTTCTCGAACTGGCGGAGCTGGACGGTGTTGGGCTCGCCTTCGAGCTCGTCCGCGCGGTCCTTCGCGTCCGAGATGTCGCCGTCGACGAGCTCGACGGTCGCGCCGTACGCCCTCATCAGCCGGCGGCGCTCGATCGACTTCCCCTCGGGGATGACGAGGGTGACGTCGTAGCCGCGCGCCGCGCCGGCCATCGCGAGCCCGATGCCGGTGTTGCCCGACGTGGGCTCGACGATGCGGTCGCCCGGCCCGATCTCGCCCGCCGCCTCGGCGGCCTCGATCATGTACAGCGCGGGGCGGTCCTTCGCCGAGCCGCCCGGGTTGCGGGACTCGACCTTCGCCGCGACCGTCGTCCCCGCGGGCGCGTCGACCCGCACCAGCGGCGAGCCGAGCGTCGACAGGATGTCGTCGTCCATTACCCGAACGGAGGCGGTCGCGACAAAAAGGCCCCGCGGACTCCGGCAAGCGATGTCGACCGTGGTGACGGACTCTCCGAATAAATCGCGACGCAGCGACCGAGTGTGCTGACAAGCAGTGACCGCACCCCGGAGATACGGAGATAGTTGCGGTGGCGCGTGCCTGCGAGCGGCCGCCGTCGGCGGCCGCGAGTCAGCAC
>NZ_CAKZRO010000006.1 GCF_937146585.1 uncultured Halorubrum sp.
CTCTATTCGGGTGTGGGTCATGTCGTTCAGGATAGACAACTCCGAACCGACGACATCGGTTTGTACGCCGGCTACGTCGTCGAGTGTGAGCGTATCCTCGAGTTCCTCGGTCAATAGGATCCCGACACCGACGCCAGCGGCGACTGCGGCGTCGACGACATCGATGAATTGCGAACTCGTGATGTCGACAGTGGCGAGTTCGTTACGGACGTCAAGCAGGATTTGTGCCTGGGCGCGATCAAACGGCTCCTCAACGTTGACGTTCTCTACGTCGGTTGCGAGTAATAGCGCGACAATATCACGCACCTCCTCGACGGTTGCCGTCGTGATCTGCGACCGTAACGCCGCCTTCACACGAACACGGAACGCATCAACTGTCTCGTCTTGGCGCCGATTAAGTCCGAACAGGTCGGCGATCTTGTTGAGCGGCTCGCCAGTCGCCGTTTCAACGAATTTCTGTTTCTGTACCTCGGTGAGGGTTTGCTCAAACTCCTCATACTCGTTCGCGAACGCAGTCAGAAGGGCCTGCCAGACCTCTCCTTCCGAGTCGTATGGCGTTTTGAGAAGCTCCTCGAGTCGCTCTGCGGGCGTCTCGTCACTAGACATCTGTGACAGCCACCTCGTCGGTGCCGGTCATCGCGACCTCGAGGTCGCGGATCGTCACGTTCGACTCGCTCTGGGGCGGATCACCCGTTCCGAGATAGACGTCGGCCTGGACAACGCCCCGAACCTCCATCACGCGACGCTTCACCTGGTCGTAGATGACGTCTTCTCCGATTTCGAGGCCAGGATACTGGATGTCATCGTGAGCTTGTCCGCCGATATACCGGATAATCGAATTCTCGATCCGAGTCTCGCCATCATCCGGGAACGTCGAACTCGTCGTAAGATCGACGTCGACGTAGATGGTGATCCGATCGGCGCGTTCGAATGATTCGATTCGTTCACGACCGTCATCCATCGTCGCGATCCCCGAGAGCGAGCCATACGATTGGAGGCCAGCGCCACGACTCTCGAGGATGGCCTGTGCGATACTGTCATCGGCGACGTTCGGTGCGAGGACAACCACCTCGGGCCCGTACTCGTTGTTCTGGTCGTCACGCCGCTCTTCGACACGCACAGAGACGATATCCTCGTCGAACTGGAAGATCGACGCCTCCATCGCGGGCGGCGTCGACGATCCAGGTGCCGCGAATGTGTTCTCGTACCGCAGTTTGAACTCCGCGTCTGTCTCGCGGTCGCGGCCCTCAGCGAAACCAACGGTGGAATCACCGGTCGGCTTTGGGTTCGTCACGGCGTCGACGCCGGAAACAGGGTCTTCGAAGCGGATGATCGTTCCAGCTGCGACATTCGTCTCCTCACCGAGCCACCGTTCGTCGAGATCCGTCTGCCAGGGTTTGAGCCCCTCGACCGGCGCTATCACCGATGTCGCCCCCTTGGTAAGAGTGACACCCTCGGTCGTCTCAAAGGGAATCCGCGGGCGAGTCTCGGTCCGCTCGGTCGTGATAGTCGTCCCTGCCGAGATCGTGACGTCGCTCGGTGCCGGGTCACTGCGCGAGAACTCAACCTCGCCGGTCGCGGGGCGGGTCGGGATCCGTGAGAAGCCCGCCAACGCGAGTTGTTTGTCAAGCGCCTCGCCGCTCGCGTCCTGGTAGAAGCTCGCGTAGTAGGCACCCTCCGCTGCGGCCCACTGCCGCGCGAGTTCGATCGCAGTGGCGTCGATGATCTGGGTGATCGGCGAACTCGGACGGAGCTCGATGTCCTCGCCGAGCTCATTCTTGAAGATACGCTTCAGATCCTGTCGGATCGTATCGACGTGCTTCCGCTCGAAACTCCCGTCCTGCTGAACTCCGTAGGACATCTATCCGACCTCCGCAGCGAACTGGACGGTGTCGCTATCGAAGAGCGATACACCAACTATCACCTCGGCAACGCGTGCGCCCGGTTCGTTCCGCCCGATTTCGACGGAGTCCACTGCGTCGACGCGCTCGTCTCGGATCAGCGCCCGACGAATCTCCCGCTCCAGGATCGCGTCGGGGCCGCCGACCGCCTCGAAAAGGTCGAGACCGTGGTCCGGCGCGAACGGGTCCTCGCCGCGGACCGTCGAGAGTAGAATCTTGAGCTCCTGGACGGCGCCGCGCTGGCCGTCGAGGAACTCCGCTTTCTGATTCGGCATCGCGATATCGCCGTTCGATTCGACTCGGAGCGTTCGTTTGTATTTCATAATTCTCTCATGATGACTCTAGGTCGGTCGTTCCCGGGTCGATGACGTCGACCGTCTTCGTCGACGTCGAGCCGTCGGGCTGGGTGTCCTCGTACTCAAGCTCGGCGTCGGCATTGAGGACCGCCGCTGCGGATGCTTCGTCGCCGATCGTCACGGCGCCGGTCGCGTCCATCGCAATGACCTTTCCCGAGGTGTGCTCGACGCGGACGCGGCCGTCAGGGAACATCCGCAGTGCCGAGCCGTCGTCCTGGATGGCAATCTGGAACTCCCCATCCTGGTGGTCGGGGACGTCCATGTCGTCGAGCCAAATCTCCGGGAGGAAGACGCCGGCTTCGAGGGTGAACCGCCGCTCCCCTTCCGGCGCGACCTCGCCGGACGTCGCGAGCTGTTTCTCGATGGGCTCGCGAGCGTGGAAGAGGAGCCCCTCGTCGCCCTCCTGAACGGGGACGATCATCCCGGCGCTGTCGGTCGCGAACGGCGAGGCGATCGGGACGTTGTCGACGAGGGCGTTCCGATCGGCCTTCAGCTCGACCTCGGCCCGCCGGGTTGCCTCGTCGACGCCGACCACGATGACCGTCGACGTCGTGTAGATCCCGCGGACTGAGTCGTTGACGAACTTCCGCAGCGTCGCGACGATGTTTAGCCCGCCCGAATCGCCGCCATCGCCCTCGGGTACGTCGCGGGACATCAGCGCGTCACCCCAGTTCGGGCGCGGCCGCCACCGTACGTCGGCTGGTTCGCGGGCCGCGCCGCCTCGATCGGCGTACACTTCCCCCGGACGAGGTGGTCACCCGACTCGGTCGAGGACTGAAACTCGTACTCGTCGACTCTGTAGGCGCCCTCGAAGTCCTCGGTGTCGACGTAGACCGCGGCGCCCTTCTCGATCGCCGGTTCGAGCATCGCCTCGAACTCAAGCTTCTCGTCGACGTCGTCGTCCGGCTCCGTCGTGTCCTGGATCGAGAGCAGGGTGTTGTCGTACGAGAGCGTCGGCGCGTCGACCGTCTCCTGCGTCTGGGGGACGAAGTGAAGCCGGCCGCGAGAGGCGAACCACTCCCAGGCCGTCCCGGTCATGTCGGCGGCGTAGTCAAGCAACTCGTCGAGCCACGCTCGGACCTGCTGCTCGCGGGTCACCGAGTAGGCACCGTCGATCTCGTCACCGACGTCCTCGACAATCGGGGTCAGCCCGATCTCGCCAGCGATCGCCGAGACGATCTCGTCGGGGCGGCGGTTCCGCCAGCGCCCGGAGATCCTCGTCTTCGTCGCCGCCTCGGACTTGTCGATGCCCTTCAGCCGGTACGTCTTGTCGCGGCCGTCCCTCGAGGGCTTCGCCGTCTCGATCTTCCCGAGGCAGACCGTCGCGACATCGGCCTCGTCCCAGCCGAGGCGGATGCGGACGAGGTCTCCCTTGTCGATCCGGCTCCAGGAGTCCCGCGAGAGGTTCCACGTCTGGACGTCGAACTCGAGCGGGTCCTCCTTCGGCTTCCGGACCTTGATGTCGAGGTTGAGCCCGGTGAGGTCGACCTCGCCGGCCTCGACGCTGCGGACCTGGGTCCAGACGCGTGTCATCCGTCATCCTCCGGCGGTTTGCCCGACGGCCCCGGGACGAGGAACAGCTTCATGTCGTCGCCGAGGTTGTCGGGTGTGATCTCGGTCGCCTTCCCGGACGGGTCTGCGAAGTAGCAGACGAACCACGGGAGGTACTCGTACGGCCGGTACGGCGTCGCGACCGACTTCGTGATCCGGTACCCGCGGTTGACGTGCTCGAGCTCGACGGTCCAGCGGTCCATCACCGTGTTGTAGTCGAGCCGCGCGGCGATCCGGTTCCCGGGGAACGCCCGGGGCGTGAACTCGATGTGGATCGGCCGGCGCTCCGTCGCCCGCTCGTTCGGGATGGGGATGACTTCGCCCATCAGAAGAGCCCCGCGAGTCCGTCCTGGACGTCGCCCAGGAACTCGGCGATTCCGTTACTGTTCGTCGTTTCGTCGGTCGTTCCCGAGTCGTCGTCCTGGGGCTGCGCGACCGACGGCGAGGAGTCGTTCGCCGCCGTCCCCATGTCGCCGGACGGGGTCGATATCGAGATCTCCGTCGTCCCGACCGTCGCCTCCCGGACCTCGGCGAGCTCGATCGTCACCTTCCGGTGCGACCGGATGTTCCCCTCCCCTTCGACGGAGAGGTCCTCGAGCTTCGCGAGGTCGAGGGAGACGTGGTCGACCGACGCGGGGAACGGCTCCGTCGACTCCCGGAGCCGCTTCAGCTCTCGGAGCTCGGAGTCGTCGACCCACGCCTCGATCGACGCGGAGAGGGGCTCGGTATCGACGTACGAGTCGTACTCGAAGCCCTCCTCGGTCGTCTTCGACGGGGCGTTCCAGCCCCCGCTGCCGTCGACGCGCGTTACGCCGGCGAGGACGATGTCGCCGACCGTGACGACGTCTGCCGTGTCGTTCGATCCGTCTCTCGGTCCTGTGAGTGCCATGATTCTAAGCCTCCGATAGAGTCTGCTTGAGCAGGAGCTCCAGCTCCGCGAGCGCGTCCTCGCCACCGTTCCGCGTCGCCTCGCGGACCATCTGGCGAATCTCCTCGCGGTCGCTCGCGTTCCCGAACTCGTTCGTCTGCTCGAGGACGATCTGGATCGGGCCGCTCCCGCCGGCGGCGGGCCCGCCGCCGAGCGCGGCAGCCGGGCCGCCGGAGCCACCGATGGCGCCGACGAGCGTC
>NZ_CAKZRO010000007.1 GCF_937146585.1 uncultured Halorubrum sp.
TCGGAATCGTGGTGGTCGCCTTCGTCTCCGTCGGAATCGTGGTGGTCGCCTTCGTTTCCGCCGGAACCGTCGTGTCCGTCTTCTTCGTGATCGGCTCCTTCTTCGTCGTGGTCCGCTTCGGGCTCCTCGCCGTCCGCAGCCTCTTCGTCCGCAGCCCCGTCGTCCTCCCCTTCGGAGTGGACGTCGATCGTCACGGGCCCGCTGTCGGTCGTCGTCGCGTCCGGGTCGGATTCCACCGTCTCGTGGCCGTCGCCGCCGTCGTCGTCGTGACCGAACTCCTCGTCAGCCATCGACTCCATCTCGCTCAGCGCGTAGCCCACGGCGTAGCCGGTCGAGCCGCCCAGGAGCGCGCCGATCCCGGCCCCGACGGGGCCGCCCCGAGCGCCGAGGACCGCCCCGGTGAAGCCGCCGACCGTCGCCGCGCGCTCCGCGTCGCGCTCGGGGTCGCCGGTCGGTTCGAGCGGGTCCGCCTCGCGTCGGTCCGCGTCGCTGTCGTGTTCGTGGCCGTTCATACCGATCGTTGCGGCCGAGCAGGTGTATATCTCCCGGCGGCCCGCGCGCTCGCGAGCCGGGCGTTCGGGCGGAACAGAATGGTCCGCGGGACTACGCCGTGTGCTTCGCTTCCTCGGGGTCCTCGACGACCGCGACGCCGCGGTTGTTGACCGCGTACGGGTCGAGCCCCTGCTCTTGGAGGAACTGCTTGTAGAGCCGCTCGGCGGTCTCGCCGTCCTTCTGCTTGTCGCTGGCGTGGTCGCAGAGCTCGAGGAGGGTCTCGGGCACGTCGTTCTCGTGAACGATCCAGTGGTTGATCGTGTCCGACAGCCGGCGGATGGGCGAGGTGAAGTGGCCGTAGATGTCGAAGTTGAGCGCGTGGTGGCCGCCGAACGGGTCGTTCATGTACTTCGCGCGGGGCATCACCTTCAGCACGGCGCGCTGGATCTTGTTGAGCTGGCGCTCGGGCGACTCCTCTAAGGCGGCGTTGACCGCTTTCCGCGGGTCGTCGCCCCACGCGTCGCCCGGGATGGAGACGCCGTCGAGCTCCTGGATCTCTTTTAACGCCTCGTTCCACTGGTCGGGGGTCGGCTGGGGGTGGACGCGGTACATCGCCTCGACGCCGCGGTCCCACATCAGCGTGTGCGTCACCGCCTTGTTCGCCTTCAGCATCGACTCCTCGATGATGGTGTGCGCGCGGTCGCGCCGGGGATTCAACACGAGCGAGCCGTCCGCCTTGCGCTGCTCGTGCATCCGGTCCGCGAGCTCGAAGGCGAGCTCGTTCTCCGCGCCGAGCGGGAGCGAGGGGTCGTCGAGGCGGTTCTCGCACTCCGAGTAGGTGAGCCGCTCGTCGGAGTTGATGACCGACTTGTAGATGTCGATGTCCTCGAAGGATAGCGTCTCGTCGTCGATCTCCATCTCGACGGTGTGCGCGAGCCGGTCCTCGTTCGGGACGAGCGAGCAGACCGTCTCGGCCAGCACCGGCGGGAGCATGTGGATCGTGTAGTCGGGCAGGTAGACGGTGTTGGCGCGCTCGACCGCCTCCTCCCACATCGCGGTGTCCGGGGTGACGTAGTGGGTGACGTCGGCGATGTGGACCCACAGCCGGTAGGCCCCCTCCTCGCGCTCGATGGAGATGGCGTCGTCGAAGTCCTGCGCGTCGACCGGGTCGGTGGTCCACGTGGTGAGGTCGCGGAGGTCCTCGCGGTCGTCGATCTCGGCTTCGATCTCCTCGTAGACGCCCTCGGTCCGCGCCTCCGCCTCGCGGAGCACCTCGCTCGGGAACTCGTCGCGGATCTCGAACTCCTCGAACAGCTCCTCGCGCTTCTCGGCGAGTCGGTCCGCGAGCTCCGGCGTGATCGTCACGGGGCCCTGGTCCTCGGCGGACCCGGGCTTCGGCTCGTCGTCTGACATACCTCCACCAACGCGGGTCCGTTAGAAAGGCCTGTCGGGCGGGCTGACGGGGACGCGATCCGCCGACGGGGCTACCGGTCTCGGTCGCGGTCGCGATCCGAGCGCCGCCTGTCCGACCGGCCGCGGTCCGAGCGCGCTCCCGATCCGTCCTCGTCGGCGCGGTCGCCGTCGCCGCTCGTCACCGCGTCGACGTAGCGGCCGAGGAACTCCTCGTCCGTGAGCCCGTCCGCCTCGATGTCGCGAAGCAGCGACTCGAGCCCGTCGCGAGGCTGGTGGCAGAGCTCGTCGTCGCAGTCGGCACAGAGGTGTTCGAACTCCTTGTCGCGCCGGCTCCACCGGTCGCCCTCCTTGTCGTACTCGCGCGCGTCCTCCCGCAACACCGAGTCTCCGCACGCGATACAGACCACCGTCCGCCGGTCTCGACCCCCGCGGGAGCCCCACATGGGAGCCCAGTCGGCCCCGGTCCACTTAGCGTTTGGTGCGCGCGGACGCCGTCCGTCGGACGCGCCGCGGTCGGCGACCGCCGGGGTACAGACATATTACGGTGGACTCTCTGGTCACGCCATGACGATTCGCGAGTCCGACCTCCCCGGGGTCGGGAAGAAGTTCGAGATCGAGCTCGGCGGCGGCGAGGAGATGGTCGTCGTCATCCACAACACGGGCAAACGCGAGGTGTTCCGCCGCCCCGCCCCGGACGCCGACTCGGAGAAGGCGTTCGAGTTCTCCGACGACCTCGCGCGGACCATCGGTTCGATCATCGAGGGGGCGTACTTCCAGCCGGTCGAGCCGGAGACGCAGGAGACGACCCTGCCCGGGGGGATCCTCTTGGAGTGGTACGAGCTCCCGCCCGGGTCGCCGCTCGTCGGCGAGACCTTAGAGAGCGCCGACATCGGGGGTCGGACCGGGCTCGCGGTGGTCGCCATCCAGCGCGCCGACGCGGTGATCGACAGCCCCGACGCCGAGACCACCCTCCGCGAGGGCGACACCCTGATCGGGGTCGGGACGCCCGAGAACTGCGCGGCGTTCGAAGAGATCCTCACGGAATGAGCGGCGGCCCGCCCGGAGTCGTCGCACCCGCTACTGTCGCCGCGATCGCGCCAGTCGTTCCGGTCGTCGCGTCCGTCCGCCGCGGAGGTGTCCGGTAGTGGCGCTTTTCGACGTCGGCGTCATGTTCGCCGGGGTCGCGGTCGCCGGCGCGCTCGCGCACCGCCTCGGCCAGTCCGTGATCCCCGCGTACATCCTCGTCGGGATGTTGCTCGGGGAGTCCGTCCTCGGCCGCGTCGACCTTCCCGTGGCGGGGACCGTCTACGTCCCGGAGACGGAGTTCATCTCGCTCGGGGCGGAGTTGGGGATCGTCTTCCTCCTCTTCTTCCTCGGCCTGGAGTTCAACCTCGACCGCCTGTTCGCCCGCGGCCGTCAGATCGGGACGGCGGGCACGATCGACCTCGCGAACTTCGGCGTCGGACTCGTCCTCGGCTGGCTCGTCTTCGGCGCGCTCCTGCCGGCGTTCCTCGTCGCGGGCATCGTCTACATCTCCTCGTCGGCGGTGATCACGAAGTCGCTCATCGACCTCGGTTGGATCGCCAACGACGAGGCGGAGCCGCTGCTCGGCACCTTGGTGTACGAGGACCTGTTCATCGCGGTCTACCTCTCGGTCGCGTCCGCCTTGGTGCTCGGCGGCGGCGACGTCGTCGCGGCCGCGGTCGACGTGGGGGTCGCGCTCGCGTTCATCGCCGGACTCCTCGGGGTTGTCCGGTTCGGCGGTCCGCTGTTCGAGCGGCTCGTCGCGACCGACAACCGGGAGTTCGTGGCGCTGCGCGCCGTGGCCGCGGTCGTGTTCGTCGCCGGCGCGGCGCTCGCGCTCGGCGTCAGCGAGGCGGTCGCGGCCTTCTTCGTCGGAATGGGCTTCTCGGCGACGGAGCGGGTCCGTGCGATCGAGACGATCCTCGAACCGGTCCGGGACGTCTTCGCCGCGGTGTTCTTCTTCTGGATCGGGCTCGTCACCGACCCGGCGCTGTTCCCCGACGTCGCGGCGCTCGTCGCGCTCGCGGTCGTCGTCACCACGCCGTCGAAGGTCGTCACGGGCTACCTCGCCGGGCGCGCGTTCGACCTCGACGCCCGGCGCTCGACGCGGGTCGGCCTCGGCATGACCACCCGCGGGGAGTTCTCGCTGATCATCGCGACGGTCGCGGTCACCGGGGCGAGCGCCGGCGCGTTCGACCCGGCGCTCGCGGCGACGATCAACGCCTTCGCCGTCGCCTACGTCCTCGTGATGGCGGTGCTGGGCACGACGCTGATGGGGTACTCCGCGCCGTTCGAGTCGCTCGCGGTCTCGTGGCTGGACCGCGACGCAACCGATGGCAGTGGAGCGGGTGGGTAGCCAGTCGGCGCGCGGGTCGTTTACGTATCCGTAGTCGCCAGTACATCGGCGGCGAACGCCGCCGAAGCCCCGGCCGCGAGGCCGCCGTACGCTCGCTGCGTTCCTCCGTCGGTCGCTGGCGCACCCTCCCTGCGGTACTTACGTCGCCTACGGCGGCCTCGCGGCTGTCCCTTCGAATCCCCCGCTACAACTCCGCACCTCACGCCTCCCCCAGCCTCGCGGTTCGCGCTCTCCGAGCGCTCACCGGCTCCCTCGCGCGTGCTCCTCACGCCCTGCGGGCGTTCGGAGGCACGCGCCACAGCGCGGTGATTGACATCCGCGGCTCGTCATCTCGACCCGCTTACGAAGAGAATTCTCGCGCTCGACGCTTACTCGGTCGCGACCGGGCCGCGACCGACGACCGCCTCGACCGCCTGGACGAAGTCGCCCCGGCTCTCGAACAGCGGCACCTCGCTCTCCGCGAGCACGTCGTCGAGCGTGCGCGGCCCCTCGGGCGTCCGGACCTCGGCGTCGCCCTCCTGCTCGCGGACGTCGCTGCGCGTCGCGGGCCAGGTGAGCCGCGACGCGACGCGGGCGACCGGTTCGCCGGCCACGTCCGGCCCGTCGCCGAGTTCGACGGCCGGCTCCGCTTCCGCCTCCTCGTCTCCGTCGTCCGCATCGGTGTCGCTCATGCCCCGCGGTTCCGCTCGGGCGACACTAATGGTTTCGATGCCGCTCGCCCCTCCGTGCGGGCCGCGCCGGGATGCTCCATCCGACTGGGGGAATACACCCGAAATAATACGGTAATACTGTTATATTATGTAACGGCAATCTATTGTCGGGGGTAGGCACACGACTCCCGCGTTCGCGTGTCGACGTCCGACACGCCGATCCCATGTTTCTCTCTTCGCTAGGGACCCCGCCGCCACCCTCGACGGCCGTCAGTCCCACCCGCGGTCGGTCCGGTTCAGCCGCTCGCAGCCGTCCCCGGTGACGACCACGAGGTCCTCGATCCGACAGCCGAACCGCCCGTCGAGGTAGATCCCCGGCTCGACCGAACAGACCATCCCCGGCTCCAGCGGGCGGTCGTTGCCGGCGACGAGGTACGGCTCCTCGTGGACGTCCAAGCCCACGCCGTGGCCGGTCCGATGGACGAACGCGTCGCCGTACCCCGCCGCCTCGATCACCTCGCGCGCGGCGCGGTCGACGGCGGACGCCGGGACGCCGGGCTCGACGGCTTCGACGCCGGCCGCCTGCGCCTCGCGCACGACCTCGTGGACCTCGGCGTACGCCTCGGCCGGTTCGCCGTCGAAGACGAGGGTCCGCGTCTGGTCGGAGGGGTAGCCGTCGACGCGCGTCCCGAAGTCGAGGACGACCGGCTCGCCGGCCCGTATCTCTCGGTCGCCGTGCCCGTGGTGGGGCTTCGCGCCGTTCTCGCCCGCCGCGACCACCGTCTCGAAGCTGACGCCGCGGCCCCCGCGCTCGGCCAACCGCTCGGCGATCCGGTCGGCGAGCGCGGCCTCGGTCATCCCGACCGCGTCCGCGCCCAGTTCGCGGAGGTCGCCGACGACCGCGTCCGCGACCGCGGCGGCCTCGCGCAACGCCGCCAGCTCGGCGTCGTCCTTCCGGACCCGGAGGTCGGCGAGCGCCTCGCTCGCGAGCCCCCACGCCGCGTCGGGGGCCGCCGCGCGGAGGTCCTGCGAGAACCGCGCCCACATGGTGTCGTCGACGAGGAGCCGCCCGGCGTCGAGCCCCCGGTCCGCGAGCAGTCCGCGCGTCGCCGCGACCGGGTCCTCGCCGTCGGCCCACGTCCGGACCTCATCGACGGTCGTCGCCTCGCGGACCTGCGTCTCGTACAGCGCCGGCACGAGCAGCGCCGGCTCCGGGTCGGGGGCGCTCGCCGCCGGCACGACGAGGAAGAAGTGTCGCTCGCCCGGCTCCTCGGCGAAGCCGGTGAGGTACTCGAGGTTGCGGCTCGGGAACGCGACCAGTCCGGCCGCGTCGACCGCGTCCAGCCGGCGCGCGGTCCGCTCGCGTCGTCGCTCGTGCGGTCGGGTCGAACTCCCCGCTCCCGCCCCGCCCGCGTGTTCGTCGTCGGTCACGCGCCCGAGTTCGGACTCGGTATATAAGTAGGGTGGCGTTGACGGGACAGCAAGCGGCCCATAACTAGGGGCGATCGGTCGATACGTGGTACCATGTCGACCGAGAACGCAGCGACGTTCGACTGTCCCGAGTGCGACGTGAGCGCCCCCTCGACGTCGGTCCCGTACGACTCGCTCGGCTACGTCCTCTGTCCGGTGTGCGGGTACGCGGCCACCCCGGACGCCGAGGAGCAGCCGAGCGCGGACCGCTCGCCGAGCGCGAGCGACTGACCCGCGGGGACGAGCGACGCCGACCGATGCCGGGCGGAGGACACCCCCGCGACCGTTTCGGAACCGCACCGCTTTAGCCGCGGGGCGCGTGCGCCCGGGTATGAGTTGGTCGCTGGAGCGCGACGACGGCACTGTCACCGAGTGGGAGCGATCGGACGGGTACGCGACCGTCAGGCTCCGCGAGCGGTCGGCCGGCGGCGTCGTCGCCCGACTCGACGTGATGGAGCAGGCGGTCGACGAGTCGACCTACGAGCGGCAGCGGTTCGACGACCCCGAGGCCGCCGAGGAGCGGGCGGCGGCGTGGCGCGACGCCCACGACCTCGACGACTGAGCGCAGTCCGTCACCCTCGGCCGTCCCCGACCGCCTCACTCGATGTCGACCGCGTCGTCGAGGAACACCTGGCACTCGACGGTCCGGCCCTCGGGGTCCTCGGCGAAGCACTGGTAGATGTCGTACGTCTCGTTCTCTCGCGGCGGCGTCACGACCGCGTCGCCGAGCCGCTCGCTCGCGGCGTCGACCGCGTCTCGGTCCGGGTAGACGAACGTGAGGATGCCGCAGTCGTCGGCCTCGTCGCGCTCGCAGAACCCGAACAGGAAGCCGTCGAACGCCAGGATCGTACAGTCGGGCTGTTCGAGCCGCACCGTCGCGTCCAGTCGCTCGCGGTAGAACTCGACGACCGCGTCGCGCCGCTCCGTCGCGTGGAAGACGATTCCGGTCACGTCGGCCCGCTCGCGCGGCGAGCACTTTATCGCTCCGGGTGGGTCGGCGCGTCGAACCCGCCGCGGACGAGTGGCTTCGCGACGTGTCGGCGCGCGCTCGGCGGGACCTCGTGCCAGCCGGCCTCGAGGTCGCGCTCGACGGGCTCCGCGACCTTCCCCGGCGCGCTCGTCCCGCAGTCGCGACAGCGGTACCCCTGACCGCTCCCGGCCGACGACATCGAGCGCCCGCAGTCCGGGCAGGTCGGCACCGCGGGCGCGGTCCGGACGAGGTCGCGGACGGCGAACTTCTCCAGTTTCAGGGTGCTCTCCGGCCCGTTGGCGTCGTCGCGCACCTCGTGTTCGCCGCAGAGCGTGACCCTGTCGCCGGGGCGGAGCGCCCGGACGCGGTCGCGGAACCGGCCCGTCGGGGCGAACGCGACGGCGCGGAGTCGGTCGGCGTCCTTTCCCCCATCGGCACCCGTTCCGGGCGCGTCGCTCGCGACGTCGACGTGGACGTGGCCCCCCCGCTTCGTCTCCGGCGCGCTCGCCACCGTCCCGGCGACTCGGTAGCCCGCGCCGTCGCGGAGGTCGCCGACCCGCCCGGGCGCGAGGTGGGCGTCGGTGCCCTGGTTCGTCAGGAACGTCGCGGCCCGCTCGACCGGCTCGCCGCCGACGGCGGCCGCCACCGCCCGGCACGCGGTCGCGTCGTCGCCCCGGATCCCGTGGAGGATCGGGCCCGGCGCGTTGGGCACGCAGACGGCGTTCCCCGCCTCGCGGTCGACCGTGTCCCAGACCGTCGGGTACCCCTCGTCGGCCGCGGCGAAGAGGCTCTCGGCGTCGACCTCGCGGGGCGTCCCGCAGCGGTCGAGCTCGCGGTATGAGATCCGCTCGAACGTCCAGTCATCGAACGCGGCCGGCGCACCGACCGCGGCGAGCGCGCCGATCCGCCCCCGGCCCGTGACCGCGCCCGCCTCGCCCGCGCCGCCGGCCGACCCGACGGCGGCGTGTCGGAACCCGTGTTCCTCGGCGAGTTCGACCGCCTCCGCGACGGAGAGCCGCTCCCGGAGCGCGCGGCGAGCGAACCGGGCGACCGCGTCCGGGATCGGCGAGCCGGTCGGGTCGAAGGGGTCGCCGTCGACGTCGCGGTCGGCGACGACGGCGCCGGGTGACGTCCGCGGGTCCGACGCGGCGGCGAACTCCGCGACCGTCTCGCTCGCGACGGTCGCGGCCCGCTCGGCGTCGACACCGGAGACGTGGAGCGCGACCGCGGCGTTCCCTCGCGTCTTGTGTTTCACGGCCGGGTTCAGGCGGACGAGCAGCCGGCGTCGGACCCGCCCCCCGGCGTCCGCGAGCCGCTCCGCGACCCGCGTCGCCACGTAGGTCGTACACATCCCTTGCTCGCGGGAGTCGGTGTCGTCGACGGCGACGATCGGCATGCCGCGAGGTTCGCGGCGGCGCGTCAAGCCCCTTTCGAGGCCGGTCGAGGCCGCTCCCGGCCGGCTGAGCCGATTGCGGCGCCGGTCGAGTATATAACCGTTTCCCGCCGCGAGCGGGAGAAATCGCCCGCGGGCGGTGGGTTCGTCGGCGGACGGGCGACACAACGCATATATACGGTGAGACGCTTGTTTCGGCTATGTCCCGGACTGCGCTCATCGGGAACGTCACCGCGATGCTGGAGGACGCAGGGTTCCTCGTCAGCGACCGGTGTGCGGTCCGGCCCAAGAGCTTCGACGTGGCGGCCCGCCGCGACGAGGACCTCCTCCTCCTGAAGATCCTCGGCAACGTCGACGCCCTCGACGCGGAGACCGGCGCGGAGATGCGCCGGCTCGGCGAGTACCTCAGGGGGACGCCGATGGTGATCGGGATCCGCACCCGCGACGAGGAGCTGAAGCCCGGCGTCGTCTACTTCCGACACGGCGTGCCGGTGATCAACCCGGACACCGCCTACGACCTCTTCGTCGAGGGGATGCCGCCGCTCATCTACGCCGCCCCCGGCGGGCTGTACGTCAGCCTCGACGGCGACCTCCTCGCCGACGAGCGCGAGGAGCGCGGCTGGTCGCTCGGCCGCCTCGCGAACGAGCTGGGCGTCTCCCGCCGCACCGTCTCGAAGTACGAGGACGGGATGAACGCCTCCATCGAGGTGGCGATCCAGCTGGAGGAGCTGTTCGACCAGCCGTTCTCTAGCCCGGTCGACGTGCTCGAGGGCGCGGACGACGTCCGCGACTCGGAGCCGACCCCGTCGGCCCCCGCGGCCGACCCCGACGACGAACACGTCCTCCACGTGCTCACGAGCGCGGGGTTCACCGTCCACCCGACCGCCCGCGCCCCGTTCAAGGCCGTCTCCGAGGACGAGGACAGCCCGGCGACGCGGGTGCTCACCGGCCACTCGGCGTTCACCGCCGCGGCCGAGAAGCGCGCCCGGATCATGTCGTCCATCGGCGAAGTGGCTCGGACCCGCTCGGTGTACTTCACCGAGGAGGACGAGAAGCGCGAGTCCGTCGACGGGACCGCGCTGGTCTCCTGCGAGGAGCTCGCGGCGGTCACCGATCCCGAGGAGATCCGCGAGCTGATCCGCGACCGCGCCCGCGCCCCCTCCGAGGCCTGACGGACCGCCCCGCTCCGATCAGCGACCGAGTAACCGACTGAAGAACCCGCTGCCGCCCTCTTCCTCGTCTTCGTCGTCGGCGGACGACGAGCCGGCGTCGTCCGTCGTCTCTTCGCCGTCGCCGTCCTCCTCGTCCTCCTCCGACAGCACGGTGTTCATCGTCCCGGTGTCGTCGTCGCGGAACGGGATGCTCCCCGCGAGCTCGTCGTCGATGTCGTCTCCCGCCCCCGAGTCAGCGCCCGCGGCCCCCTCGTCGCGTCCGGTGGCCGCTTCGCGCGCCGTCTCGTCCGCGTCGGGGATCGCGTCCGACTCCTCCTCCGTCGCGGCGTCCGGGCCGGTGGCCTCGAGCTCGGCGGCCGCTCTCCCTCCGGCCATGGACTCGTCACCGGCCGCGTCGCCGCTCGCCGCGTCGCCGCCGGTCTCCTGAGTCGGCTCGTCGCTCTCGACTGACTCGTCCGGCTCGCCGCTAGCGTCGCGTGTGTCTTCCTCCGTATCGCCGCTCAGGTCTTCGTCCGCGACGTCGTCTCCGCCTTCGTCCGTGTCCTCGTCCGCGACGTCGTCCCCGCTCTCGTCCGTGTCTTCGTCTCCGCCTTCACCCGTATTATCGCCCAGGTCCTCGTCCGTATCGTCGTCTAGGTCCTCGTCTCCCACGTCGCCCGCCGGTTCGCTCTCGCTCGCGACGATGATGTCGTCGCCGTCGCCCGGTTCGGCCACGCCGCTCGCGTCGGGGTCCGCGACGATGATGTCCTCGTCCGACTCGGGCTCCGCGCCCGCTTCCTGACCGCCCTCGACGGCCGCGGCCTCGCCCGTCTCCTCGTCGGCGTCGTCCCGCTCGCTCGCCGCTTCGGAGTCACCGTCGCCCGCGTCGTCCGCGGCCGGTCCGTCGTCGACGATCACGGCGTCGTCGTCCGCCGCGGTCGGCCCGTCGTCGGCTCCCGCGTCGCCGGCCTCCGCGCTGTCCGCCCCGGCTCCGGCCGCGGCGTCGGCCGCGGGCTCGGCCAGTCCCGCGCCGTCGACGTCCGCTCCGGTCAGGGAGCGAGTCAGGTCGCGGTACGCCCGCGTCGCCGGCGCGTCCGGCGCGATGGCGGCCAGGGGGCCGTTCGCGGCGGCGGCCCGAGCCACCGCCTCGTCCTCCGGGATCCGACCGAGAATCGGGGCGTCCAGCAGGGCCGTGACCACCTCGTCGGCGTCCGCCGTCACGCGGGTGATCGCGGCCCCGGCGACGGTCCCGCCGAGGCGCTCCGTCAGCTGCCGCGTCTTCTCGGTGTCGCCGAGGGCGCTCCGCTCCGGCGTCGAGACGAGGAGCGCCTCGTCGGCGATCGCGAGCGGCAGCGTGGAGTCGTGCGACAGCCCCGCGCCGGCGTCGACGAACACGTAGTCGGCGTCGGCGAACGCCTCGACGACCCCCCGGAGCCCCGAGGGGTCCGCGGCCGCGTACGCGTCGAGGTCCGCCGCCCCCGGCACGACCCGGAGTCCGGCCGGTCCCTCGCGGACCGCCGCCTCGGGATCCGCCTCGCCGGCGAGGACGTCGTGGAGGGTGGTCTCGCCGGGCGTCACCCCGACGGCGCCCGCGAGGTTCGCCATGCCGAGGTCGGCGTCGATCGCGACGACGTCGGCTCCCGAGTCCGCCAGGATCGTCGCCACCGCCGCGGTCGTGGTGGTCTTCCCGACCCCACCTTTCGCCGACGCGACCGCATACACCGTTGCCATACGGTGACGGTCCGGCGACTGCTACTTAAATGTAGGCGGCGGCGACCGGACCCGCGCCGCGGTTCGGTCCGAAATCCCCCCGGAACGGGCCCGAAATCCGCGCGCAACCCCGCGGGCTTTCGCAAACACCTTATACATCGCTAGTAGAGATTCAGGCGATTAGTAGCATGGCGAGACCAGAGGTGCTCAACTCGATCAAGGAGGCCGAACGGGAGGCGGACGAGATCATCGCGGACGCCGAATCGGACGCCGAAGAGCGCCTCGCCGAAGCTCGAGAGCGCGCGGACGAGATCCGCGCCGAGGCCGAGGAGGAGGCGGAGTCCGAGGCCGAAGAGCGGCTCGAAGCGGCCCGAGCGGAGATCGAGGAGCGGCGCGAGGAGATCCTCGAATCGGGGCGTGCCGACCGCGACGAGCTCGAACGCGAGGCCCGCGACCGGGTGGAATCGGCCGTCGACTACGCCGTCGAGCAGTTCGAAGCGGCGGTCCACGACGAGGCCGAGGAGGCGGTGGATGCTCAGGCCTGAGCAGATGAGCCGGGTGTCGGTGACGGGCTCGAAGCGCGTCATCGACGACGTCATCGAGGCGGCGTACGCCCACCACTCCCTGCACGTCACCGACTACGACGACCGGTACGAGGGGTTCGACCCCGGGACGTCGCTCGAGGGGGCCGAGACCGTCAACGAGCGGCTCGTGACGGTCCGGTCGCTCGAGAGCATCCTCGACGTCGACGAGGACGACGCCGAGGTCGCCCGGTCGCTCGACGACGACGAGCTCGAAGCCGAACTCGACCGCGTCCGCGAGCGCGTCAACGACCTCAACGACCAGCGCGACGAACTACAGGGCGCGATCCGCGACCGCCAGGAGGAGATCGACCGGATGGAGCCGTTCGCGGAGCTCGGGATCGACCTCGAGTACCTGCGCGGCTACGACTCGGTCGAGGTCGTCGTCGGCGAGGCCAAGCCCGCCGCCGTCGAGGCGGCGCTCGGAGACGCCGAGGCGATCGACGCCTTCGACGTGTTCGTCGGCGGCGACGTGCTCGCCATCGTCGCGAAGCCGGCCGACGGCGACGCCGAGGGCGTCGTCCAGGACGCCCTCGTCGGCGTCGACATCGCGCTGCTCGACGTCCCGGACGCCGACGCGAGCCCGGAGGAGTACGTCGCGGAGCTGGAGGCCGAGCAGGCCGACCTCCGCGACGAGCTCGCCGGCGTCGAGGCGGAGCTCGACTCGGTGAAGGAGGAGGCGGCGGGCTTCCTGCTGCGCGCCGAGGAGGAGCTCACTATCGAGGCGGAGAAGAAGGAGGCGCCGCTCTCCTTCGCGACCACCGAGAACGCGTTCGTCGCGGAGGGATGGGTGCCGACCGAGTCGTACCCCGACTTCGAGGCGGCGGTCGTCGACGCCGTCGGCGACCACGTCGAGGTCGAGGAGCTCGAACGGGCGTCGTTCACGCCCGACGGCGACCACCACGCCGAGCCGGTCGCGGAGACCGGCGGCGGCGCGGCGTCCGCCTCTCAGGCGGCCGGCGGCGGTGACGCCGAGGACGCGACCGCCGAGCCCGAGGCCGCCACGGACGGCGGCCACGCGGCGCACGGGACCGACGACCCGCCGGTCGTCCAGGACAACGGCAGCGCGGCCGGCCCCTTCGAACTGCTCGTCCAGGCGTTCGGGCGGCCGAAGTACACCGAGTTCGACCCGACGCTCCTCGTCTTCCTCACGTTCCCGGCGATGTTCGGGTTCATGATCGGCGACGTGGGGTACGGCGTCCTGTACGCCGCCATCGGGTTCTTCATGTACTCGAGGTTCGAGGGCGCGTTCCGCGAACTCGGCTCCGTCGCGATGTGGGCTGGCGGCTTCACGATACTGTTCGGCATCTACTTCGGTATCGACCTGTTCGGCTACCACGCCTACCAGCTGCTGCCGGGCGACGTCCACTGGCCCGTCGCCGGGAAGGGGCTCTCGCCGGCCGACCTCGACTGGGGGCTCTCGTTCCTCGTCGTCAGCGTGGTGTTCGGCATCGTCCACCTGAACATCGGCCACGTGCTCTCGTTCGTGAGCACGCTCAAGCGGCACGACGTGAAGCACGCGCTCTACGAGGCCGGCTCGTGGCTCCTGATCCTCAACGGCGCGTGGATCTGGATCTTCAGCCAGCACGTCCCCGGCCCGAAGCCCGACTTCCTGTTCGAGTCGGTGTCGCTGCTCACGTTCGGCGTGGTCTCGTTCAGCGGCTTCCCGGTCGTCGTCGGCATCGCCGGCGCCCTCGCCGCGCTCCTCGGGCTCGTCCTGCTCGGCATCGGCGAACCGCCGGAGCTCGCGGAGTTCCTCTCGCCCATCGTCAACGTCATCTCGTACGCCCGGATCATGGCCGTCCTGCTCGCGAAGGGCGGGATGGCGCTCGCGGTCAACCTGCTCGCGTTCGGCGCGTACATCGACAAGGGCGGCGAGGGGAGCTTCCACTTCATCTTCTCCGCGGAGCACCTCGCACACGTCCAGGAGACGCCGAGCGAGGAGCTGGTCTTCGCGGGGATCACCACCGCGTTCGACCCCGCCGCCATCGGCCTTGTGGGCGTCGTCGCGCTGGTCGCCGGGGTCCTCGTCGCGGTCGTCGGCCACCTCGTCGTCCTGCTGCTCGGGGTCACGTCCGCCGGCATCCAGGCGGTCCGCCTCGAGTACGTGGAGTTCTTCGGGAACTTCTACGAGGGCGGCGGGCGGGCGTACCTCCCGTTCGGCCGCGACCGGAAGTACACCCGCGACGACTGACGGTCGACCCGACCGTCCGTCGTCCGTCGGTCTCGCCGCTTCGCGGTCGGTCACCCCCGGCGGTTCCGCCGGGTTCCGACGCCGATAGCGCCCGCTCTCGCCTCCGTTCTCTCGTCTCCTGTCCGGTCGTTTTGGGAAGCTTTATGACTCCTCTAGGGGCAACTACCTACCGTTCGGAGACGAGCAACCGCAACTACTACCAATGTTTGAAGCTACCAACGAACTCGGGAACCTCGCACTGCAGACCGGTGGAACGCTGACTGACCCCAACGCCGCGGCGGCCCTCGCCGTCGGGCTCGCGGCGCTGGGCGCAGGCTACGCGGAGCGCGGTATCGGGTCGGCCGCCGTCGGCGCGATGGCCGAGGACGACGACCTCTTCGTCAACGGGCTCATCCTGACCGTCCTTCCCGAGACGATCGTCATCCTCGCACTCGTCGTCGTCTTCATCGTCTAAGCGGTACTTCCTTCCACACCAATGAGTTTGGAAACCGTCGTTGAGGACGTTCGAGACGAAGCCCGCGCGCGTGCGGAGGAGATCCGTGAACAGGCCGAGGCGGAGGCCGACGAGATCGTCGCCGATGCGGAGGCCGACGCGGAACGCATCCGCGAAGAGCGGCTCGCCGAGGTCGAGAGCCAGATCGACCAGGAGCGCGAACAGACGCTCTCCTCGGCGAAGCTCGAGGCCAAACAGGAGCGGCTCGGCGCTCGCCGTGACGTCCTAGAGGACGTCCACGACGACGTCGAGGCGGCCATCGGCGCCCTCGACGGCGACGATCGTCGCGAGCTCACCGAGGCCCTGCTCGACGCGACACTCGCGGAGTTCGACGACGACGAGGACGTCGCCGTCTACACCCGCGCCGAGGACGTCGACCTGCTCGAGGACCTCGTCGCGGACCGCAACGCCGAGGTCGACGGCGAGGTCGACTGCCTCGGCGGCGTCGTCGCGGAGAGCGACACCTCCCGCGTTCGCGTGAACAACACGTTCGACTCGGTCCTGGAGTCCGTCTGGGACGACGAGTTGAAGAACATCTCGGAGCGGCTGTTCGACCAATGAGCGCCGCCGGCAGCCCGAACCCCGAGTACGTCGTCGCGCGGGTTCGTGCCCGCCGCGGCAGCCTCTTCGGGGACGAGGAGTACCGGAAGCTCACCCGGATGGGCCCGGCCGAGATCGCCCGGTTCATGGAGGAGTCCACCTACGGCGAGGAGGTCAACGCGCTCGGCAGCCGCCACGGCGGCGTGGACCTGATCGAGTACGCGTTGAACCGGAACCTCGCCGAGCAGTTCGACGCCATCCTCGACTGGAGCGAGGGGTCGCTGTACGACCTGATCGCCCGGTACCTCCGGAAGTTCGACGCCTGGAACGTGAAAACGGTCATCCGCGGCGTCTACACCGACGCGGAGCAGTCGGCCGTCGAGGTCGACCTGATCCGCGCCGGCGAGTTCGGCGACCGCCGGATCCGCCGCCTGCTGGAGGCCGACTCGATCGACGGCGTGATCGAGGTCCTCGAAGACACGATCTACGGGGAGCCGCTGCGGGAGGCGTACGCCGAGTTCGAGGAGACGGACGTGCTGGTGCCCTTGGAGAACGCGGTCGACCGCGCGTTCTACGAGCGGCTCCTCTCGGGGCTCGGCGGCGACGAGCCGACCCGGCAGTACGAGTCGTTCCTCAAGGCGGAGGTCGACTTCCGGAACGCGACGAACGCGCTCCGGCTCGCCCGCTCGGGGGCCGACATCGACCCCGCCGCGTACTTCATCGAGGGCGGCGACCTCTTCACCCGCTCGTCGCTCGCGCGGCTGGCGCAGAACCTCGACGAGCTGGTCGAGTACATCGGCGACAGCCAGTACGGCGAGGAGCTCGGGCCCGCGCTGCGCGAGCTCGAGGAGGCGGACAGCCTCATCGCGTTCGAACACGCGATCGACGCCGCGCTGCTGGCGTACGGCGACCGGCTCGGCACGATCCACCCGGTGTCGGTCACCCCGGTGATCTCGTACATCCTCGCGAAGGAGCGCGAGACGGAGAACATCCGGGCGATCGCCCGCGGGAAGGAGGCCGGGCTCTCGCCCGACGAGATCGAATCGGAGCTGGTGATAACATGAGCCAGGAGATAGCGGTCGTCGGCAGTCCCGAGTTCACGACGGGGTTCCGCCTCGCCGGCGTCCGGGCGTTCGAGAACGTCCCGGAGGACGAGAAGGACGAGCAGCTCGACGACGCCGTCGAGCGGACGCTCGACGACGAGGACGTCGGCATCATCGTGATGCACGACGACGACCTCGACCACCTCTCGCGGGGGACCCGCGAGTCGGTCGAGGGGAGCATCGAGCCGGTCCTCGTGACGCTCGGCGGCTCCGGAGCCGGCAGCGGCGGGCTCCGCGACCAGATCAAACGCGCCATCGGCATCGACCTGATGGAGGAAGACGACTAATATGAGCAAAGCAGACACAACCGACGCCGTCGAAGACAGCGGCGTCATTCAGAGCGTGAGCGGTCCGGTCGTGACCGCCCGCGATCTCAACGCCCGCATGAACGACGTCGTCTACGTCGGCGACGAAGGGCTCATGGGCGAAGTGATCGAGATCGAGGGCGACCTCACGACCGTTCAGGTGTACGAGGAGACCTCCGGCGTCGGCCCCGGCGAACCCGTCGAGAACACGGGCGAGCCGCTGTCGGTCGACCTGGGCCCGGGGATGCTGGACGCCATCTACGACGGCGTTCAGCGCCCCCTGGACGTGCTGGAGGGCAAGATGGGCAGTCCGTACCTCGACCGCGGGGTCGACGCGCCCGGCATCGACCTCGAGGAGGAGTGGGAGTTCGAGCCCGAGGTCGCGGCCGGCGACGTCGTCGAGCCCGGCGACATCGTCGGGGTCGTCGAGGAGACGGTCACCATCGACCACAAGGTCATGGTGCCGCCGGACTACGAGGGCGGCGAGGTCGTCGCCGCCGAGTCCGGATCCTTCGACGTCACCGAGACGGTCGTCGAGCTCGACAACGGCGAGGAGATCTCGATGCACCAGGAGTGGCCGGTGCGCGAGGCGCGCCCCGCCAACGACAAGAAGACGCCGCGGACGCCGCTGGTGTCCGGCCAGCGCATCCTCGACGGCCTGTTCCCCATCGCGAAGGGCGGGACGGCCGCGATCCCCGGCCCCTTCGGCTCGGGGAAGACGGTCACCCAGCACCAGCTCGCGAAGTACGCGGACGCGGACATCATCGTCTACGTCGGCTGCGGCGAGCGCGGCAACGAGATGACGGAGGTCATCGAGGACTTCCCGGAGCTCGAGGACCCGGCCAACGGCAACCCGCTGATGGCCCGCACCTCGCTCATCGCGAATACCTCGAACATGCCCGTCGCGGCGCGTGAGTCCTGTATCTACACCGGGATCACGATCGCCGAGTACTACCGCGACATGGGGTACGACGTGGCGCTGATGGCCGACTCCACCTCGCGGTGGGCGGAGGCGATGCGCGAGATCTCCTCCCGGCTGGAGGAGATGCCCGGCGAGGAGGGGTACCCCGCGTACCTCGCCGCGCGCCTGGCGCAGTTCTACGAGCGCGCCGGCTACTTCGAGAACATCAACGGGACGGAGGGGTCGGTCTCGGCGATCGGCGCGGTGTCGCCGCCCGGCGGCGACTTCTCGGAGCCGGTCACGCAGAACACCCTGCGGATCGTGAAGACGTTCTGGGCGCTCGACGCGGACCTGGCGGAGCGCCGCCACTTCCCGTCGATCAACTGGAACGAGTCGTACTCGCTGTACAAAGACCAGCTCGACCCCTGGTTC
>NZ_CAKZRO010000008.1 GCF_937146585.1 uncultured Halorubrum sp.
AACCGCGAGCAGTGAGCGACGAGGCCGGGGAGGTGTGAGGTGCTGTGCGGTCGCGGTCGGGCGGGAATCGAGGGGTCAACCGGGGCTTTGTGGTCGTTCACGCCCGATCCGCGGTCGAATACTCACACGTCGAAGAGGCGCTCGGCGTCCTCGGCCTGCCGGCGGTAGATACCGCGCCCCTTCAGCCGCGGTACCTCGTGTCGGTGGAGCCGCTCCGCCGCGGTGTCGTACACGAGCGGGAACACGTTCGTCCGGCGCTTGGCGACGGTGAAGCCGGCCATCGCCTCGAGCAGCGAGGCGTCGGGGTCGGGAGCCGCGAACGTCACGTACCCGATCGGGGTCGGGGACGCACCGCCGTCGGCGCGTCCGGGTTCGGCGTCGACGCTGCCGGCGAGGACGTCGCGGAACGCCGCCGCGGTGTCGCGGAGCGCCGCCGCGTCGTACCCTTCGGCGTCGACGAGCGTCGCCAGCGCCACGACCGCGCCGACCGACTCGTCCGTCTGCCGGGCCATCCACAGGTCTTCGAACTCGTCCGTCCGCTCGTCGACCGCCTCGAAGCCGTGTGCGCGCCGGTTCGCGGCGACCGCCTCGCGGTACTGGCTGATGTCCATACCCCGTCCACGACGCGCATGGTAAAAAATGACACACACGATACGCGGGGGAGCGCCCCGGCAACAAGGCTATACGCGCGCCGGTGCTGTCGGACCTGTCACCAACCCCCCGCTAAAGTAAAGCGGTGGGCTTGTCGGTGGACTCCCGTTCTGGCCGACCCTACTGGGTGGCAGGCGAGTAGCCGCCATTCACGTTCAGCGTCCCCGACTTCAGGGCGAGGTGACGTGTCGCCCCTCCGTGCGGAGACTTTTGCCCCGCACGGAGTAGCCGAAATCCGATGTTCTTCGCCGCGTTGTAGTCTGCGTTGATCTCGTACCCACACTTCTGGCAACAGAACTTCGCTTGCGACTGCCGGTTCTCGTCCAGCGTCGTCCCGCATTTCGAACACCGCTTGGACGTGTACGCCGGGTCTACCTGCGTAGCTTCGATACCTTCTGCTTCGGCCTTGTACGCCACGTAGTCGTACAACTGGCGGAACGCCCACATATGGAACTTCTTTGCTCCCGGCATCCGGTCGCGGATGTCCGTCAACTCCTCGAATGCGATCCAGTCACATCCGTGCGCGACGGCTTCTTGGACGATGGCTTTCGAGATACGGTGGAGGTAGTCCGCTACCCACCGCGTCTCGCGGTCACCTATTTGTTCGATCGTTTGATGCGCTGACTCCGTGCCCGTCCGTTGAAGCCCGGCACGCACACGCTCGTACTCTCGGCGGCGATGGGTGAGGTAGCCGCCGCTCCAGAACATCCCGGTCGACGTGACGGCGATCTGTTCGATACCGAGGTCCACGCCGAGGACTGTGCTGTTCTCGGCGTCGCCTTCGTCCGGTATCTCTGACTCCACGTCGGTCTTTGTCCCGATGTGGAGGAAAAACGTGTCCGTTGCGTCGCGGTACTGAAGCGTCGCACCTGTGATCTCGTACTCGTCGTTGCGGAGATACGTCGTCTGTGGGTTTTCACCTTCCGGCGGGAGGACGTACTCGGCCTCGATACGTCCGTTTACCGTGGAAAGAGACACGCGGTCAACGTGGAACGTCGCACTCCGTTTGTCGTACCGGACGGAGGGTGTCGTAAAGTGCGGTTGCGACGCTTTCTTTCCTTTTTTCCACCGGGAGATAACGCCTTTGATGGCTTCGGCAGCGCGGTTGCGTGCGGATTGAACGAGATTCGCTTGGAGACGCGTCTGTTCGCGCACGTCGGAGTACGTCCGGTCGTGGAGTTTGTTCTTGGATGTCGGCTTGTAGTCGTCCTGCCAGGCATTGCGGACGACGTAGTTACACGCCCACAGATACTCCTCGACAGTTTCGTGGAGGAGAGTGGCGTCGCTGTCGTCCACATCGAGTTTGACGACGACCGTGCGACGCACTTCCGCCATACTTCATGATAATAGGTTTACATTTATAAACAATATGATGTCGTGGAGGAGCCAGACTGTCGCTTCTCAGTGGCTGTCACACACCACGCCAGCTTCCTCCAAAGGCTAAAGCCGTGGGTTCCCGTCTCAAATAGTTATGACACGGACGCGACGGCGCTACCTCAGCGGGCTCGGCGGCGCGAGCGCGGGCGGACTGGTCGCGCTCGCCGGCTGTACGTCGACGGGCTCGGACGGTGACGGCCCCGGCGGCGACGGCGGCAACGGCACCGACGCGGGCGGAACGCGGCCCGAGGGGACCGGCGGCCCGGGAATCTCCGTCGTCGCCACCGACGGTGTGCCGGACCTCTCGGTCCGGCCGGCGGTCGAGGTCGTCCGGGAGGCCGCGACGACCGACCACCCGCCGCGGCTCCGCACGACGCTGACGAACGAGGGCGACGAGCGAGTCCGGATCGGCGAGGGCCGCGCGGCCCACTTCGAGCACGTCGCCGACGAGAGCGGGGCGCTCCGGCTCCTGCCGGGCGACGGCGGGTACCCGGCCGAGCCCGACTGCTGGCGGCTCACCGACGCCGTCGTCGTCACGGAGGAGTACCGGACGTTCGCGCTCGACCCCGGCGCGTCGAGCGAGCGGCTCGTGGACCTGTACGCGACCGTCGGCGGGGACGCCTGTCTCCCGGTGGGCGAGCACCGGTTCGAGACGACGATCTCGGTCGTGTCCGCCGACGCCGAACCGGAGTCGTCGACGGAGTGGGGCTTCGCCGTCGTGCTGGAGTGACGCCGAATCACCCGGCGGCGAGTACGGACGGCTATATAGCACTCTTAGGAACGGTTAATGAGGCGCGGCGAGGCCCCCACGTATGAGCGACGACGACGTCGTGACGTTCGGGTTCGTCTGCGTCCAGAACGCCGGTCGCAGCCAGATGTCGGCCGCGTTCGCCGAGCGCGAGCGCCGCGAGCGCGGCCTCGGCGACCGGGTGGAGATCGTGACCGGCGGGACGCGTCCGGCCGACGAGGTCCACCCCGAGGTGGTCGAGGTCATGCGAGAGGTCGACGTCGACGTCGGCGACCGCGTCCCCCGAGAGGTCTCGACCGCCGAACTCGACGCCTGCGACGTCGTCGCCACGATGGGGTGTTCGACGCTCACGCTCGGGGACGGCGTCGAGGGGCGTGATTGGGCGCTCGATGACCCGCACGGGCAGGACGTCGAGCGCGTCCGCGAGATCCGCGACGAGATCGAGGGGCGCGTGCGTGACCTCTTCGACGAGTTCTTCGCGGAAGGGTAGTCGACCCGAGACGGAGACGCTGTGGCTGTGTTGCTCTCGCAGTAGAGATAGTCCTCACTCCGTTCGGAGAATAGTCCCGGGCGGATTCGAACCGCCGTCAATGGCTAACTTCGGGTATCCGACCAGATTTCGGTCGAATTCCCTCCAAAGGCCATTATGATTGGCCACTACACCACGGGACTCCATATTCGGCTAACCGACGGGCACTCAAGTAGGTTACTCTCCGCGACGAGAGCGGCCCCGTCCCCCGGCTACGCGCCCTCCTCGATCCGGTCGAACCGCTCCTCGAAGTTCTCCCGACAGGAGTCACAACAGAAGTGGTACAGCGTCCCGTCGATCCGGGCCGACTCCCCCTCGGCGGTGACGGTGTTGCCGCACTCGACGCACTCGACCGCGAGGTCCGCGTCGCCGACCGCGGGCGACCACTCGTGGGCGTCGAGCGGCCGCACCGACAGCTCGTTCACGGCGTCCAACCCGACCGCGTCGTCGACGAGGTCGCGGGCGGTCCCCGCCTCGACGCGCGCGACGACCGTCACCTCGCCGTCGGCGGTGAGGAACGCGTGCTCGACGCGCTCGTGGTCCGCGACCGCCCCGTGGACGCGCTCGGCCTCCGCGGGCGGAACGGCGAGGGTCACGAGGACCCGCAGTCCGTCGGAGAGGGCGTCGCCGTCGATCCGGAGCGTGAAACCCTGGATGACGCCCACCTCGCGGAGGCGGTCGACCCGGTCCGACACCGCGGGCGCGGAGAGGTCCACGCGCTCGGCGATGTCGCTGTACGGCCGCCTGGCGTCGGCCAGCAGCAGCCTGATGATCTCTCGGTCCGTCTCGTCGAGGGTGCGCATGGCCGAGTCTTCGGCCGACGCGGGCAAAAGCCGTCCGGGAGGTCGGGCGGTCGCGGAAAGCGGTCGTCCGCGCGGGGGACGGAAAGGCAGTTGTGTCGGCGGCGTCAACGGCCGCCCATGACGACGATAGACGTCGACGGCATGTCGTGTACGGGCTGTGAGGACAACGTGACCGACGCGCTCGGCGAGCTGCCGGGCGTCGAGTCCGCGAGCGCGGACCACGAGGCGGGCACCGCGACCGTCGAGGGCGACGTCGACGTGGACGCGGTCGTGGCCGCCATCGAGGACGCCGGCTACGCGGCGTCCGCGTAGGGGCCGGCCGGAGCCGCGACGCGCGGTGTGAGTCGCCCCACGCGCCCCGAATCGCCGACTTTTTTCGCCCGAGCGCGCTCGCCGGGACATGGACACCGTACTCGTCACCGGGAGCGCCGGCGGCGTCGGCGCGTGGACCGTCGACGCGCTCGCCGACGCGGGCCGCGAGGTGGTCGCGGTCGACCGCGAAGCGCCGCCGAGCGACGAGCGCCGCACCGACGTCGACTACAGGGCCGCGGACCTCACCGACTACGGCGAGACGCGACAGGTCGTCGACGCGGCCGCGCCCGACGCGGTCGTCCACCTCGCCGCGATCCCGCACCCGGAGGACCACGCCGGCTCGCGGGTGTTCGCGAACAACGTCGAGAGCGCGTACAACGTCTTCGACGCCGCCGGGGCCGCGGGCGCGCGGATCGTCTGGGCGTCGAGCGAGAGCCTCTACGGCACCGTCTTCGCGGACGAGGACTGGCTCCCCGACCGGCTCCCGATCGACGAGGCGACGCCGACAGAGCCCGAGGACCCGTACGGCCTCTCGAAGGTCGTCGGCGAGGAGGTCGCCGCCGCGGCCGCCCGCCGACACGGCGTCGCCGCCGTCTCGCTGCGCCTCTCGTGGGTCACCTACCCGGGCGACGAGCGACGCCGCGAGGCGCGCGAGACGTTCGACCCCGCGACGGCGGCCCCGAGCGGCAACTGCTGGTCGTACGTCGACGTGCGCGACGCGGTCGCCGCGGTCGAGGCCGCGATCGACCCCGAGACCGCGATCGAGGGCCACGAGGCGGTGTTGATCGTCGCCGCGGAGAACTTCCTCGGCCGCGACACGGCGGCGACGATCGAGGCGGTCCGGGGCGAGCTCCCGGCCGAGTGCGACCTCGACGGCGACGAGTCGGTGTTCGACTGCTCGAAGGC
>NZ_CAKZRO010000009.1 GCF_937146585.1 uncultured Halorubrum sp.
GCGTCCGGGTCGACCGCAGCGACGAACCCGGTCCCCATGTTGAACGTGCGGTACATCTCCTCGTCGGAGACGCCCCCCTCGGACTGGACGAACTCGAAGACCGGCTGCGGGTCGAACGCGTCCTCCACGACGTAGCGGTGGCCGCCGAGCCGGTCGAGGTTGGTCCAGCCGCCGCCCGTCACGTGGGCCGCGCCGCGGACGCCGTGCTCGCGCATCGGGTCGAGCAGGTCCGTGTATATCGCGGTCGGTTCGAGCAGCGCGTCGCCGAGTGTCTCGTAGTCGCCGAACGGGCAGGGGTCCGCGTAGGCGTGGTCGCGCGTGACGGCCTCGCGCGCCAGCGTGAGCCCGTTCGAGTGGATCCCCGACGAGCGCCAGCCGACGAGCGCGTCGCCCGGTTCGGCCCGTCCGTCGAACACGCCGTCTTTCGCGGCGAGACCGGCGCAGGTCCCGGCGAGGTCGAGCCCGCGGACCACTTCCGGCATCACGGCCGTCTCGCCGCCGACGAGTTCGACGTCCGCCAGGTCGGCGCCGCGGGCGAGCCCCTCGCCGACCTGCTCGGCGAACCGCTCGTCCGGCTCGTCGACGGCGAGGTAGTCGACGAAGGCGACGGGGCGGACGCCGGCCGCCACGAGGTCGTTGACGTTCATCGCCATACAGTCGATCCCGACCGTCGAGTAGTCGCCCAGCGCCTCCGCGACGAGCAGCTTGGTCCCGACGCCGTCGGTCGCGAGCGCGAGGTAGCGGTCGCCGATGTCGAGGAGGCCGGCGTAGTCGCTCGCGTCGTCGTCCGCGTCCGAGCCGACCGCGCCGATCAGCGCGGCGGTGGCGGCCTCGCTGGCGTCGATGTCGACGCCCGCGTCCGCGTAGGTGAGTTCGTCGTCGCCGTCCGGTCCCCCGTCGTCGCCCCCGTCGCCCTCGGTCATGTGTGTGGGGGCACGCCGGCGGAGCAAAAACGCACCGTTCCGGGCGACGCCGCCGGACGCGCGGCGGTCGCCCGACCGCCGTTCAGAACGGGCCGCCGAAGCCGAGTCCCACGACGAAGACGAGCCCGACGGCGAGCAGCACCGAGGGGACGAAGGCGGTCGCCCAGGCCAGCTTGCTCCATCCCATCACCGTCTTCCCGTCGAGGGGGCCGTACGGGATCAGGTTGAACGCCGCGAGGAACGCGTTGATCGCGATGCCGCGCGCCCCGAGGATGGTGACGATCTCGCTGCCGAGGACGCCGCCGAGCGCGAACAGCGGGAAGAACGCCGCCATCAGCCCGAGGTTCACGACGGGCCCGGCGAGCGCGATGTGGCCGTGTTCGCGGGGCGTCAGCCGGCCGCGGTGGTGGACCGCCCCCGGGGCGGCGAAGATGAACCCGAGGAGCGAGCTCATCACGGCGAGGAACAGCATGCTGTTGTCCGCACGGAACTCCGCGACCTGGTCGTAGTGGACGGCGACGACCTTGTGCGCAACCTCGTGGAGGAGGAAGCCGACCCCGGCGGTCGCGAGCGCGACGAACAGCGGCGGGAGCACGCCGGCGGCGAGGATCCGGCCGATACCCCCCGAGCCGCCGACGAAGAACAGGGTGAACGCAACGCCGAGCGCGAGCCACGCGACGAGGAGGTCGCGGAGCTCGGACCCGCTGAAGTAGAGGCCGCCGATCCGGCGGCCCGAGAACGTCGCGCCGCTCATGCGAGTCCCCCCACGGCCCCGCGGACGAGGTCGGCACCGTTGAGCGCGCCCTCAACGAGCAGCCGCCCGACCTCGTCGACGCCGCCGACCTCGGCCCCGAACATCGCCGGGATCACGTACGCCGCGAAGAGGAAGCTCGCGACGATGCTGCCGACGTTAGTCATCGCGACGACGACGATGAGCCGGAACAGCGGCACGTCGAGCATCTCCGAGACCAGCTCGGTGACCGACCGGGTCTCGTCGCCGAGCAGGTCGTTGAGCGCGCCGATGTCAGCTACGTTGACCGTGAGGCTCCGGAGTTCGACGTAGCCGGTGAACCAGCCGGGCGCGAGCAGCGGGTTGATCGAGGTCATCCACGCGACCGCCCCGCCGACGCCGGCCGAGAGCCAGCGCGCGCCGGCGACCTTCGCGAAGGCGAACGCGAAGACGCCGTTGATCACGAACCACGCGCCGAACAGCCGCAGCAGGAACGCGTTGCCGGCGCCGCCCAGCGCCAGGAGGAGGAAGAAGCCGACGAAGCCGACCGTGATCGCGTAGCCGAGCGCCTTCTTCCACGGGAGCCCCCGGCCGGACTCCTCGCCGACGAGGGAGTCCATCGGCGGGAGCGTCGCCGGGTCCGCGAGGTACCCCTCGATTCCGGCCCGGTGACCGGCCCCGACGACGGCGACCACGTCGTAGCCGGCGTCGCGGAGCGCGACGAGCCGGTGGCCGATGAACGCGTCGCGCTCGTCGATGAGCGCCTCCGCGCCGCCCGGGGAGAACTGCCGGAACTCCTCCATCATCATCGTCACCACGTCGGTGTCGGTGAGGTCGGCCTCGTCGAGCTCCGCGATCCCGCCCGCCTCGGCCTCCGCGTCCACCTCGCCGCCGGCGAACGCGCCGACCGCGATCGCGAGGACCGCGCCGACGAGCAGTCCCAGGCCGATGCCGATCCCGAAGCCGCCGATCGCCGCCACGGGGAAGCCGCCGAGGTACGCCGACACGACCCCGTTCGCGACCCCGGTGACCCCGGCGGCGACGCCGGCCGCGAGCCCGGTGCCGACGCCGGCGTAGAGCCGCTGGTCAGGCGAGAGCGCGAGCGCGCTGACCTGGTCGACGGCGATGCCGACGACGAGCGCGACGAGGACGCCCGCGGCGACGCTCGTCAGCACGGCGTCCGTGATCCCGACCGCGCCGCCGAAGAGGCCGATCGCCGGGCCGGCGAGGACCCCGACGATGAGCCCGCCGATCACGCCGGCGACCCGCGGGTCGCTGACGCCGAACGCGAGCCCGCCGACGAGCCTGAGCTTCTCCGTGACCGTCATCCGGGCCCAGAAGCGCTGGATCGTGGTCTGGATGTCGCGGTCGACCAAGGCGACGTCGATGCCGAGCGACTCGGCGACGTCGACGGCGGCCTTCATGTCCGCGCCCGGCTCGATGTCGAACCGCTCGCCGAGCTGCGTCTGGACGTACGAGAGCATCCAGTACGCCAGGAACTGGAACACGGTGTTCCCCCTGAGCAGGTCGCCGGCGTCGAGGTCGTCGGGCGTCTCGCCGTTCAGCTGGCGGTAGCGCCCCTCGTCGAGTTCGACCGCGACGACGTCGGGGCGCTCCCGCTCGATCGTCTCCTCGACCTCGTCGACGGAGCGCTCCGACACGTGCGCGGTCCCGACGACCGTGACGCTCCCCTCGCCGTCGGCGGCGCGCGACTCCCGTTCGAGGTCGCCGCCGTCGGCCCGCGAGGGCCCGTCGGTCGACGGGGACGCCTCGTCGTCGCGCCCCCGTGACGTCTCTGTCATCACCCGTCGTACTCGGTCACCGCGTTTAGGGTTTGTGCGTCGGTCCCGGACCGTCCCCGCGCGGGGGAGACCCGTTCCCAACGATCCAACAGGTTTGTATCCTCACGCTCCACAGGATCGCGTATGTCCCGGCTGTTGCCCTCCCTGCCGGACGCGACCCCCGAGGAGCGCGAACCGCGGGTCGTCGGCGTCGACGACGACGAGGCCGACGACCTCATCGCCGCCCTCGGCTCGGAGACGGCGCGGGCGATCCTCTCGACGCTCCACGACCGACCGGCCACGAAGTCGGAGCTCGCCGAGGAGGTCGACACCTCCCTCCAGAACGTCCAGTACCACCTCTCGCGACTCGACGAGGCGGACCTCGTCGACGTCGTCGACACCGCCTACTCCGAGAAGGGTCGCGAGATGGACGTGTACGCCGCCGCGGACGAGCCCCTCGTGCTGTTCTCGGGCGGCTCCGAGGAGTCGACCGGGATCAAGACGGCGCTCATGCGGCTGCTCGGCGGCTACGGACTGATCGGCCTCGCCGCCGTCGCGGCGCAGCGCCTCCTCGCGGTCGGCTCCCTCGCCGGCCCGCGCTCCGGCGGGGGCGACGCGGGGACGGCCACCACCGACGGGCCGACGATAGAGAGCGTCCCGGACCAGAACACCACCGCCGACGGCGCGGACGGCGCGGTCGAGCTCGTCGGCGACCCGCTCGCGCAGTACGCGGTCTCGCTCGTCGAACCGGGCGTCGTCTTCTTCGTCGCCGCCGCGCTCGTGTTCACGCTGGCGTGGGCGTACTGGTACCGCGCGTCGAGCTAGCGGCCCCCGGGAGCGACGGGCGCGATCCGGGCCGCACGGTCCGCGCGTGGGACAGCTATTCAAGCGGCCGTCACCACGTTCACGTATGGAACACGAGGCCGAGGTCGTCGGGGTCGGGGCGGGCTCTGCGCCGAGCGGCGACGTCCCGGCGGTGATCCTGTCCGCGCGCGGCGAGTACGTGCCGATCTTCGTCAGCGGCGACCAGGCCCGTTCGATCGGGATGGCGCTGGAGGGCGAACCGTTCGACCGACCGCTCACGCACGACCTGCTCGTGAGCATCCTCACCGAGTTCGGCGGGGCCATCGACCGCGTCCGCGTCGACGACCTCCACGACGGCACCTTCTACGCCAAGGTCGACGCCGAGCGCTACGACGACGGGGAGCCGGAGCGGTTCGTCTTCGACGCCCGGCCCTCGGACGCGCTCGCGCTCGCGGTGCGGGTCGACTGCCCCATCGTCGTGACCGACGAGGTGGTCGACGAGGCGGGGCGACCGCCGGACTCCGTCCGGTTCAGCGACGACGACCGGTCGGGCGAGCGCTGAGTTCGCCGCGCGCGTCCGCCGCCGGCGAAGCCGGCCGTTCAAGTCGTCGGGTCTCCCACGACGGGCATGGACGAGACGGCCACGCTCGCCTCCTCCCACACCGAGATGACGGAGATGCTGCTGCCGAACGACACGAACAACCTCGGCCGCGCGCTCGGCGGAGCCGTGTTACACTGGATGGACATCTGCGGCGCCATCGCGGGCATGCGCTTCGCGAACCGGCAGGTGGTCACCGCGTCGATGGACCACGTCGACTTCATCGCGCCGATCGAGATGGGCGAGGTCGCCATCATCGAGGGGTACGTGTTCAACACCGGGCGGACGAGCGTCGACGTGAAGGTCGACGTGCGCGCGGAGAACCCCCGCACGGACGAGACGCGCCGGACGACGACCTCCTACTTCACGTTCGTCGCGCTCGACGACGCGGGCCGCCCGACGCCGGTCCCCGACCTGGAGTGTCCGACCGAGGATGAGACGGCGCTCCGCGAGGACGCCATGGAGGGGCGAGAGGAACAGCTGCGGCAGGTCGTCGACCGCTACGACCTCTGACCGGCGCGTCCGAGACTCACTCTTCCGACCCGGCGACGACCTCGACGGTCGCCGCCGGATCGTCGGACGCCGCGACCGCCGCCTCGTGCGCCGCCAGCGCGCGCTCCGCGAGGCCGTCGAGACCGTCGCCGGCGGCGGCTAGGTGGGTGGGACAGTCGCAGTCGGACGCGCCGAACCCGTCGACCGGCCCCGCGGGCAGGCGCTCCGCGACCGCGCACTCGACGTCGACGCCCGTGCTTCGGACGACGCGGTCGATCCGCGCCGCCGGGTGGCCGAGCAGGTAGTCGACGTGCCAGTGGCGGACGTCGTGGTCGCCGCGCGCGGTCCGGCGGTGTCTGTCGACCCGGGCGAACCCGCCCGCGCCGAGCGCGCTCCCCGTGTACGCGTACGCGCCGGCCGGGAGGCGGTGCTCGCCGAGCGCGCCCGCCGACAGCGTCGCGTCCGCCGCGAGGTCGACGACGAGGGTGTAGCTGCCGCCGACGGCGTCGCTCATCGCTTCCCCGCACCGACGAGATGGACTGCGGTCCCGATCACGACAGCGCGGTCGGCGCCTCGGCGGCGGCCGACCGGAGCGACCCCACCAGGTCGCGGGCGTCGTCGTCGAGCCGGTAGGTGTCGTGGACGTCCGCCGGGTCGCGGCCGCGCCCCGACAGCGCGCCGACCACGTTGGCGATGTGGTCGTAATTGTCGCGGACGAGCCCGCCGACGATCCCAGGGGTCCCGGCGCGGTTCGCCAGCTCTTCGGCGGCCGACCGCCCCGCGTACACCCGGCGCTCGCCGGGGTCGACGAGCACCATCGCGAACGGGCGCGAGCCGAACTGCGCGTCGAGGAACGGGCCGACCGGGTCGGCCTCCCACGGGACCGCGACGACGCCCTCGAGCCGCCGGAGCGCGACCGCCGCGACCGAGCAGTACGGGCAGTCGCCGTCGAAGATCAACACCGGCGCCGCCGCGCCGTCCGGGTCGGTAGACATAGCGATAGATACGGACTCGACCGGCTTAAGCGGCCGGTCGAACGGGTCGAATCGGCGAACGCGAGGGGCCCGGTCGGCTCAGTGCGAGTGGCCGAGCGCGTCTTCGAGCGACTGCCCGAACCGCTCCTCGAACAGCTCCGCGGCCGTCTCGTTCATCTCCGCGATGTCCTCGGGCACGTCGCCCTCGCTGTGGTGGACGATCACGTGGGCCTGCTGGGCCATCGCCTGGACGACCACGTCGGAGACGACGGCGGTCGCGGGCTCACCCTGCTCGCTGAGCACGTCGACGAGGCCGGCGGGCAGTTCGAACGACTCTTCGTCACCGTCGGGGCCGGTGACCGTGTAGGTCTCGGTGTCTCCCATAGCGGTCAGTCGCGGCCGCGACTTAAGGGTCTGTGGAAACCGGACGCGAGCCGCGCACGACCGCCGCCTGCGGGCTCCGAGACCGCCGGTCGGCCGTTTTCACCCGTGCGTCGAGATCGCCTTCACGGAGGAGCCGGAGCCGAGGATGGTCGCGAGGTACACCGCGATGGCCGTGACGACGATCGACCCCCCGGAGGGGAGGCCGAGTCCGATCGAGACGGCGAAGCCGCCGATCACCGACAGCTGGCCGAAGATCACCCCGAGGTACATCGTCTCGCGGAAGCTCCGCGCGACCTGCGAGGCGGCCGCGACGGGGACGACCAGCATCGCGGCGACGAGGATGACGCCGAGCACCTGCATCGCACCGACGACGACGACCGCGGTCAACACCACGAGCAGGGTGTTGTAGCCGGTGACGTTCAGCTGCGCGACCCGCGCGGCCTGCTCGTCGAAGGTGATGAAGAGGAGCTGCTTGTACGTCAGCGCCACGGCCGCGACGACGACGATCGAGAGCGCCCCCATGAGGCGCGCGCCGTCCGGCGTGACGACCGCGAGGTTGCCGAACAGGTACCCCTGAATGTTGACGCCGGTGAGCCCGTCGCCGTAGCTGATGATCAGGGTCCCGACCGCGAAGCTCCCGCTGAGCATGATCGCGATGGGCACGTCGCCGTAGGCGTCGGTGCGCTCCGTGAGCCACTGGACCCCGAGCGCGCCGAGGATGCCGACCGCGAGCGCCACGAGCAGCAGCGAGCCGCTCCACCCCGTCGCGGAGGTGACGAGGATACCGACCGCTACCCCGGCGAACGCGGTGTGGGCGAGCGTCTCGCCGATCAGCGCCATCTCGCGGTGGACGAGGAAGGAGCCGACGAGCGGCGCGACCACCCCGACGAGCACGCCCACCGCCATCGACTGCCACATGATCGGGTGCCGGAAGACGTTCGTCCCGAACGCGGCGTCCATCGCGCGGCCGATCGAGCGGAACGCGGCGTACAGCTCGCTCGCCACCGGCAGGTCCTGCGCCCAGTAGAGGAGGAGGAACGAGAGCATGACCGCCGCGACGACGCCGGTGAGCCCGATCCCGGCGAGCTCCGCCGTCCGGCGCAGTCCGCGCCCCGGGCCGACGGGGTCCGAGCGCGGGCGGTCCCGCTCGCCGTCGGTCGGTGTCTCCCCGCTCATCAGTGGTGGTGGTGGACGACCTGTCCGGTCGCGCCGTACGCCTCCCCGAGGGCGTCGCTCTCGACGAACGACTCCGTGTCCCCGTGGTGGTACAGCTCGGTGTTGATACAGGCGATGCGGTTCGCGCGGTCGGTGACGACCCCGATGTCGTGCTCGATGAGGATGACCGTGATCCCGTCGCCGTTGAGCTCGTCGAGGAGCGCGTAGAACGCGTCGCGGGACTCGGCGTCGACGCCGACCGTCGGCTCGTCGAGCGCGAGCAGGTCGGCGTCGCTGGCGAGGGCCCGCGCGATGTACGCGCGCTGCTTCTGTCCGCCGGAGAGCTCCGAGACGAGGCGGTCGGCGAGGTCGCCGATCCCGACGGTCTCGATGGCGTCCGCGACGGCGGCCCGGTCGGTCTCGGAGAGCCGTCCTCGCCCGGCGTGCGCGAACCGCCCCATCGTGACGCACTCGCGCACGGTGACGGGCATCGCGCCGCCGCGGCTCGTCGCCTTCTGCGAGACGTAGCCGATCCGGCCGCCGTCGTCGAACTCTTCTACCGGGCGGCCGAACAGCTCGACGGACCCCTCGTCGGGGTCGTGGAGGCCGAGCATGAGGTGGAGCAGCGTGGTCTTCCCGGAGCCGTTCGGCCCGACGAGCCCGAGGAACTCCCCCTCCTCGACCGTGAGAGAGACGTCGCTCACGGCGACCGTGTCGCCGTAGGAGAACGTCACGCCGTCGAGGTCGACGATTGCGGTCACTGCGCGTGCTCCATCTGGACCGTCCGCACGTTTAGCTCTTTTACTCCGCCGTCGCGCGGACGCTCACGCGGCACGAGAGGCGACGCGGTCGCCACTTCCGTCACTGGACGTCGAACGCCCGCTCGAAGGCGGGGACGTTGATCTCGGTCATCTGTTCGAGGTAGCCGTAGCCGGCGTCGTTCCACTCGCGGGTCGTCCCGCCGGCCGGCGAGACCGGGACCGCCTCCGTCGCGCCGCTGTTCTCGACGATCGACTCGGCGAGCCGCGGCGACTGGAACCGGTCGTACAGCACGACGTCGATCCCCTCGCCGTCGACGAGGTCGATCGTGTCGGCGATCTCCGACTGCGTCGGCTCGTTCTGCGGCGAGACGCCGACCGGCGAGTGGAGCCGGAACCCGTAGCGCGCCTCGAGGTACTGGAAGGAGTTGTGGCCCGCCAACACCGCCACGTCGCGCGCGGCGTCCTCGGCGATCGATCGGAAGGCGTCGTCGATCGCCCCCAGTTCCTCGGCGTACGAGTCGGCGTTGGCCGCGTACGCCTCGGCGTTGTCGGGGTCCGCCTCGCCCAGCCCGGTCGCGATGGTGTCGACCATCTCGCCCGCGAGCACCGGGTCCGTCCAGACGTGGGGGTCGTACCGGGTCCCGTCGTCGTG
>NZ_CAKZRO010000010.1 GCF_937146585.1 uncultured Halorubrum sp.
ATACGACCCTGTCACGGTCGTGACGCGGGTTCAAATCCCGCTCCGGGCGTTCTTCGACGCCGACTACGAGCGAGGAGCGTCAGCGACGAGCGAGTCCGGCGGCGACAAACGCAGACGAAGGGATTTGAATCTGAGGACGAGCGAACGGAGTGAGCGAAGTCCTCCGGGTTCAAATCCCGCTCCGGGCGTTCTTCGACGCCGACTACGAGCGAGGAGCGTCAGCGACGAGCGAGTCCGGCGGCGACGAACGCAGATCTGAGAGACGAAGGCGAGAGCGGAGCGGCCGGTGAGGCCGCGCGTTACAGGTCCAGTTCCGTCCGCAGGTCGTCGACGAGCGACTCTGTCTTCTGGCCCGGTTCCTCGTCGGTGTCGACCGGGGTCCGACCGTCGTACGTCTCGTGGACCATCGAGACGCCCTCGGCGAGGGTGTCGAGCCCGTAACCGCCCTCCAGAACGTACGCGTCGGCCGCGCCGACGTCGTCGGCGAGCGTCCGGATCCGGTCGGTCAACAGCGCGTACCCCTCGGAGGAGACGCGCATCCGCGAGATGGGGTCGTGGCGGTGCGCGTCGAATCCGGCCGAGACGATGAACAGGTCCGGGTCGAACCGGTCGACCGCGGGCGCGATGCCCTCGTCGACGGCGTACAGGTAGTCCGCGTCTCCCGCCCCGGCGGCCAGCGGGAGGTTCGCGGTGGTCCCCTCGCCGTCCCCCTCGCCCGTCTCGTCGAGCGCGCCCGTGTCCGGGTAGAGCCCGTCCTCGTGGATCGACGCGTAGAAGACGTCCTCGCTGTCGTAGAAGATGTCCTGCGTCCCGTTGCCGTGGTGGACGTCCCAGTCGAAGATGGCGACCCGGTCCGCGAGGTCCTCGTCGATCGCGGTCTGTGCGGCGACGGCGGCGTTGTTGAAGAAGCAGAATCCCATCGCGTCGTCAGTGACGGCGTGGTGGCCCGGCGGGCGGCCGATCGCGAACGGCGTCTGTCGGCCGGTCGCGCCGTCGAGCGCCTCGCGGGCGGCCCACTGGGCGAGGCCGGCGGCGGTGAGCGCCGCGTCCCACGTGCCGTCGCTGGCGACGGTGTCGGGGTCCCAGCTCCCGCCGCCGTCGGCGACGAACGACTCCAGTTCGTCGACGTACCCGTCGTCGTGGACCGCGGTGATCGCCGCCTTCTCCGCGGGGTCGGCCTCGACGTACTCGACGCCGTGGCGCTTGGTGAGCCCGCGGCGGATCGCGCGGAGCCGATCCGGGTTCTCCGGGTGTCGTTCGCCGGTGTCGTGGTCGAGACACCGGTCGCTGTAGCCGAACCGCATCTACTCGAACAACGCGAAGTACGTCTCGATGTCCTCGGCCTGTACCGTTCGGCGGTCCGCGTGGCGGGCGAGCGTCGCGGCGGCGCTCGCGACGTTGTCGGCGTAGTCCTCTAGGATATCGGCCAACGCGACCCGGGCGTCGACGCCGACCCGGTATCGGTCGTCGATCCGGAGTCGCGCGATCCGGTCGATGGGCGCGACCGGTAGGGTGAGGTCCTCGCGGGTGACGACCTGCTCGACGCCGAAGTCGGCCGCCATCAGCGTCTTCCGGCCGTCCGCGGTCGCCCGCTCCGCGGCGTCGACGGCGAGGTCCGCGCCGTGCGATTGGATCCGTCGGGCGAGCTCCTCGGCGGCGTCCGCGCTGACGCGGAGTTCCCCGGCGTTCCGCCGGATGATCCCGTCGACCGGCGCGAACGGCAACTCGACACTCATACACACAGTCGCGTCCGTGTATCGTATAACGCTTTCCGTTACCCGCATCGCCGCCGGCTCCGGAGGGGGAGCGACCCGGGTTTGAGAGCCTCGACCGCGTCAGAAGATCTCGGCCGCCTCAGAAGACGTCGTCCGCGTCGATGGTTCCGTCGCGCTCCGGCCCGCGGACGGTGATCTCCTCGCCGAGTCGGAGGCTCGCGTCGGTGTCGACCGTCCTCGTCTGCTGTCCGTCGTCGAGGACGACCGGGTCCCCGGTCTGGACTACCGTCCCGGTGAACTCGACCGCGCCGCCCGACTGCTCCGTCGTCGCGGTCGCCGCGCCGCCGCTGCCGTCGTCGCCGCCCTCGCCGGCGACGGCCTCCGCGGCCGCCTTCTGTCCGTCCTCGGCGAACGCGCCGAGCCCGGTCTCGTCCGCGCCGCGGTCGGCGCCGTCGCCCCCGGTGCTGCCGGACCCGGACGCGCCGCCGACGCCGGCCGCCGCGTCGCTCCCCTCGTCGAGGACGGAGACGGTCGACCGCCAGTTCGCGGACGCCTCGAGGTCGTCCTGCCAGCCGTCCTGGATCTCGACGTCGGTGAAGACGACGCGGTCGGCCAGTTCGATCTCGCGGTCGGCCTTGTCGCCCCACAGCGCGACGCGGATCTCGCCGGTCTCGTCTTTGATCCGGACGTTGCGGACCTGTCCCTCGCTGCCGTCGTCGCGGTCGAACGTCCGCTTTGGGTCGGTCTCGATGACGCCGCCGCCGATGTCGACGGTCTGGTCGATCTCGAGGTCGGCGATGTCGGTCGTCTCCGGGACGTACTCGACGTCCTCGTCGACGCGCTCGACCGTGCCGCGGTCCCCGACGTGGAGCTCTAAGTCGCCGTCGCGCTCGCGGACGTAGCCGTCGCCGACCTCGACGACCTCGCCGGCCGCGAACTCGTCGGCGAGGTCCGCCTTGTCGTCCCACAGCGTGACGCGCACGCGCCCCGTCTCGTCGCCCAGGGTGAGGTTCGCGACCCGTCCCTCGCTGCCGTCGTCGCGGTCGAACGTCCGGATCGAGTCCGTGTCTAACACCTGCCCGACGAGGTCCACGTCGGAGGCGCCGAGCGCGAGGTCCTCGACGCGGTAGGTGTCGAGCACCTGGACGTCGACCTCGGCGTCCTCGTCCGGCTCGACCTTGTCCGCGCTCACTTCGAGGCCGCTGTACCCCTCCTTCGGGCGGCCCATGACCCGGAGGACCTGCCCGACTTCGAGCTCCTCGACGGCCGCCGCGGCCATGTCGTCCCAGAGCGCGACCCGGACGGAGCCGGAGGCGTCGGCGACGTCGACGTTACACACGCGCCCCTCCTCCGCGTCTTCGTCGTCGCGCTCAAACGTCCGGACCTCGCCGATTGCGGTCACCTTGCCGAGGAACTTCACCTCGTTCATCCCCGGCTCGATGTCGGCGATGGTGTCGGCCTCCTCGTCGCGCAGCTCGTGTGCGATGAGCATCGCGGCGGTCTCCTCGTCCGCCAGCCCGCCCATCTGATCGACTTTGTCCTCGACGGCGGCCTCGAACTCCTCGAACTCGACGTCGGTGTCGAGGTCCTCGTACACCTCCTCTATGGCTCCCATACGCGTACCTCCGTGATCGGCGAGTTCGCGCATAAGCGTTGCCGTTGGCCGGGGTTCGCGCCGGATCCGTCCCGGTCGCCGTGCCGACCGGGACGGGTCGCGGTCGCGGCTCGAAGGCGGCTCATAGGCGTTCATCGGTCCCGTCGATACAAAAGGTGTTCATCCGGCGCGGGAGGCATGCGGACCGCAGGCACGCGGCCGCCGGACCGTAACCGTCTTAAGTTCTACCGCGGTACGTAGAGATGAGTCCTGGTAGGGTAGTGGACTATCCTCTTGGCTTGCGGAGCCAGGGACCGGAGTTCAAATCTCCGTCAGGACGTTCACTTTGCGGCTGTCTCACTTCGTTCGACAGCCGCTGCGTTCACGTCCCGACGTGCCCTGCGCTCGCTTCGCTCGCGCAGGACTCCGTCAGGACGTTTCTTTCAGCACAAGGCTGGAGCATAGCGAGCAGCACGTGCTGAAAGAAAGTCCGCGGAGATTTGAGCAGAAAAGACGTAGCGCCCGAGCGGAGCGAGGGCGGCCGCCTGTCCGAGTTCAGATCCCGGTCCACACCACACGTTACGGCCGTCAGACTCCGTTCGAGAGTCGCTGCGTTTTCGGTCCGGGCAAGCGGACGCTCGGCAGCAGACGCGCGAGGAACGGCGGATGAGGCGACGATCGCGGAGCGATCCGTCGGACTCCGGATCAATCTCTTAGATCGGTAACATTTTGTGTATTGGTAGCAAATACCACGGTCGGTGTTCGCGTATGAGCAACGCCCGACGGTCCGAAGCCGACGAGCGTACCGCTACGCCCCCTCCGGAAGCGTCCGCTCGACGGATGCCATCACTGAACGACGTGTTCCTCGGCGATCCGAGGCTGTTTTTCATCAGAGATCGCGAATCCGATCGGGCCGCCTGTTTCGAGTGGGACCCGAGTTCGGACGACGAGACGCTGGTGATGCGGAACGAACAGACGCTGACGGAAGACGGAATGCCGTTTACGACGCGGCTTGAAATTAACCGGCGCGATTATCAGCCCCTCGCGACGGAGGTGACCGAACGGTCCGAGGCCGGGACGACCTACGCCCTCCGGCACGAACCGCGAGAAGAGACCGGCGAGAACTACCGACTTACCTTCGAGGCGTTCCCCGGTCCGCAGGGCAAGGACCAGACGTACTACGGGACGTTTCGTGACCTCGAGGCGGAGAAGGAGTACGACGTGTTCGCCGTCGTCGACGCAAACACCGTGTGTGTGGTAGTGATTGCTATTGCGACCCTCTGCGCGGGAAGTCTGATCATCGATGCGGCACGGGGCAGCTGTGCCGACCGCTGTCGAACCGCCTGCGGCGGCGGCGGGAACGTCGAGTCGTGCGAGGCGAGGGTACAGGTCATCGGGAACTGGAAGAACGGGTTCAGAAACAGCTGTACGATCAAGTGTAACTCGAAGTGTAAGGCCGGTAGTGGGAGCGGCAGCGGTGGCGGCAGTGGCAGCGGTGGCGGCAGCGGCAGCGGTGGCAGCAGCGGAGGCGACGACAGCGGCGGAGGCAGCAGTAGCGGAGGCGACGACAGCGGCGGGAGCGGAGGCGACGACAGCGGCGGGAGCGGTAGCGATAGCTCCGACGGCGGCAGCGGCGGTGGGACCGGGAGTTTCACCGGGATACGGCCGGACCAGATCGGAGTCGTTCCGCGGGACCTCTTCGAGGAGCTCATGCGGGAACGGAGCGAGACCGAAGAGAGCGAGTGACTCCCGCGTCGCGACCGTCCGTTTAAGCCGTCAGTCGTGCGGGTGGAACCGCTCCATCGCCCGACGGACCCCGTCGGTGTTGCCGATGAACGTCACGTGGTCGCCGACCTCGAGGACGCTGTCCGCCGACGGGACGCGGTTCTCGCCGTCGCGGCTGATCACGGCGACGAACGTCCCGTCCGGGATCCGGCTGTTGAGGTCGCGGATGCTCTTCCCCGCCAGCTCCCGAGAGGTCACCTCCACCTCCTGAACGTCGTGGCTGTCGCCGAGTTCGTTCATCCAGTGCGTGAGCGCGGGGCGCTCGATCTCGTCGTCGATGGCGGCCGCGGTCGCCGTCGTGGCGTCGATGCCGGTGACGCCGATGCTGTCGAAGGCGTCGACGTTGTCCGGGTCGTTCACCCGCGAGTACACCGACTCGACGTCGAACTTGGTGATCGCGAGCTGGCACGCGAGGAGGTTGATATCGTCGTCGGCCGTCGTCGTGATGAACCGCTTCGCGTCGTCGATGTCGACGGCGCGAAGCGTCTCCGTGTCGCTGCCGTCGCCCTCGTAGACGGTGAACCCATCCGCGCGCGCCCGCTCGGCGACGTCCGGGTCCGTCTCGACGACGACGACGTACTCGCCCCTGTTCTCCAGTCGCGTGGCGAGCGCCTGGCCGACCCGACCCCCGCCGATGATTATCGTGCGCATTGGTGACACTCCGAGGAACTCTCCGATCTGCCGCGCGAACCCCGCCTCGACGAGGACCGTCGCGAAGATGACCGCGAACACCGTGCCGACGAGCAGTTCGCCGGCGGCGATGCTGCCCGCGAGCTCCAGCTCGATGGCGAACAGCGTCGCCACGCTCGCCGGGATGATCCCCCGCGGGCCGACGCTCGCGATGAACAGCCGCTCCGGGCGGGTGAACCGCTCGACGCCGACGGTCGCGAGGAACGCGCCGAGCGGTCGCAGGACGAACATGATGACGAACACGAGCCCGATCACGCCGACGCCGAGCCCGGCGATCGCCTCCACGTCGATCAGGGCGGCGAGCGAGATGAACACGAACGAGAGGACGATGAGCGTCGTGTTCTGGGCGAACCGCTCGATCTCCTCGCGGTTGTCCAGACCGAGGTTCCCGAGGAGGATCCCGCTCGTCGCCGCCGCCGCGATGCCGGCCTCCGCGGCGACGGCCTCCGCGGCGGCGAACGACCCGATCGCGGCCGCCAGCACGAGGAACTGCGACGCCTGAACGTCGCGTTCGGGGACGATGTCGCTGTCCAACAGCAGGTAGATGATCGCCGTCGCGAGCAGCCCCGCGGCGACCCCGACGCCGAACCGCTGGAGGAACGAGAGCACCGTCGCGGGGACGCCGAGGTCGTCGAGCAGCAGCGTCTCGAAGATGACGACCGCGACGATCGCGGCCGTCACGTCGTTGACGATCCCCTCGGTCTCCAGCGCGGTGGCGACGTGGTCCCGCACCCGGACCACGTTGAGGATCGGCGTGATGACCGTCGGGCCCGTTGCCACGAGCAGCGCGCCGACGAGCAGCGCGATCTCCCACTCGCCGCCGGTGAAGACGCGGACCGCCGCCGCCGTGCCGACGAACATCACGACCGCGCTGACGGTCACCAGCCGGAGCGAGACCGTCGACGCGCGGCGGATCCGGTCGAACCGGAGCGCGAACGCCCCCTCGAAGACGATGATCGCGACGCTGAGGCCGACGATGATCTCCAGTCCCTCGCCGAACGTCTCCAGCGTGACGAGCCCCAAGGCTTCGGGCCCCAACACCACGCCGATCGCGAGGTAGAAGATGACGCTCGGCACGCGCAGCCGGTGAGCGAGGAGCTGGACCGCAAGCCCCGAGACGAGGATGACCGCGATCACCGGGAGTAGGCTACCTGACACGTCTACCACAGATACGACCCCCGACGTGGTTAGTGTACTGGTGTATCCGCCGACACCGCCGGTGGCCGGGGCGGCCCGTCCACGCCATTGGTTCGCACACACGGGGAACTATTAATTCGGTTCCGTCACTGGGTGAACGTACGCCCGGTCGGTCCCCACCGCCGGGTCGAATCCATGACCGTCCGCGACCCCATTCCGACGTTCGCCCCCCGCTGGAGCGCCCGGAAACGGGGCCGCGGGCCGGTCACCGCTCTCCTCGGTGCCGTCGCCGCGTGACCCCGGCGCGGAGACGGCCCGCTTGCGACAGCCGCGAGCGATAGTCTCCCACGGACCGCTCTCGACGCCAGTTCGCCGTCTCCCGACCGCGCGGTGCGGTCGGCGGCGGTCGAGTCGACGCCGACCGCGAGGCGCACGCCTCGCACCACCACTCCAATCCGACGATGACAGCAGACCGATTCCCCTCCAGACGCACCGACCATCCCGACCCGTACGCGGGTCCGCACCCGTCCGGCCCCCTCCCGTCGCCCGGCGAGGTGATCGCCTTCGCGGCGTTACCCGTGGCGACGGTCGCGGTCCTGTCGTTCCCGGTCGCAGCTGCGGTCGCCCTGGCGGCCCTCGCCGGCGCGGTCGTCGGCGCGGCACTCCACCGCCGGTATCCGACCGCGGTCGGTCGGACGCTCCGGCTGCCGGACGGCGACGCGAGCGTCCGAGAGACCTGATCGAACCCCCTGACGTTCGAAGCCCCACCGCTCCGCTGACGCTTCCCCCTCCACCGCTCCGCTGACGCTCGACCCCTCCACCCCTCCCTGACGTGCGGGCTCTCCGTCGTCCCCCCGGTGCTCGGCCCCTCCGCCGCGCCGTCGGGGAACTCGACATTTATCCCTCGCCGCCACCGACCGCGACGCGTGAGCGACCGCGACTCCCGAGGGCAGAGCGACCGCGACCCCGCCGACGGCGCCGAACGCGTCGTCGCCGGAGCCGCGTTGTTCAACGAGAGACATCTCCTCGCCGCGCAGAGCGTCTGGGAAGCGACGCCGACGGCATCGAGCGAGACTCGTGAGGAGGACGCCGAACGACTGCTCCGGGGACTGGGCGCGACCGCGGCGGCGACGCGCCGCGCGGTCGACGGCGACGGTCAGGAGGCCTCCGGGCACGCGGAGGACGCCGCCGTGGCGCTGGCGGCCGTGACCGATCCGCAGGGGGTCGCGGTGACGCCCGTCAGGGAGTGGGCGGAGCGCCTCGCCGCGGCTCCCGAAGGGGCGGAGTCGGCGACGCCGCCGCGGGTCCGAGTCGACGACGAGACGCCGACGTTCGGCGATCTTTCGCTCGGCGCGGCCGGCTTGGCGGCCCCGGCGCTCGCGGCGGCGGGCGAGCCGGGCGACGAGGCGACGCTCGCGACCGCGGCGGAGTTCGCGTCCGAGGCGCGCGGGACGGGCCGGACCGAGTTCGCCGAACTGCTGTTCGCGTACCTGCGGACGCCGGACGCGCGACCGCAGGTGGCCGCGCGGCTGGGCGATCACGTCGAGCGCGAGGAACGGAAGCGGCGAGACGTCGACGGGCTGTTCTAGCGGCGCCGGTGCGGGAGCGAGCGTCGGTCGCGCCGCGGCGCTCAGGCGTCGTCGCCCGACGCGTCCGGGTCCGCCGGGAAGTTCGGCTCGGCGGGCGGCGCGTCGCCGGCGCGGTCGGCGTCGAACCCGTCGGCCGCGTAGCGACCCCCGTTCGTCTCGGTGTCGCGGTCCGGCTTCGGCTCGCCCTCGAAGGTGTAATCGGCGGAGTTGTCGGCGGGGTCGTAGCCGAGCGCCTCGCGGGCGCGCTCGATGGAGTAGTAGCGCCGGTCGTTGTTCGAGATGCCGTAGACGACCTCGTAGCCGTACGTCGCCCGGAGACAGCGGTCGAACAGGTGCGCGCAGTCGCGGTGCGAGAGCCACATCGCCTGCCCGCGCTCGTACTCGCGGGGCGGGTGGTCCTTGGTGAGGTTCCCGATGCGGACGCAGACGACGCTCATGCCGAACTCGTCGTGATAGAAGCGCCCGAGCGACTCGCCGGCCGCCTTCGAGACGCCGTAGAGGTTGCCGGGACGGGGGAGTTCGCTCCCGTCGAGCCGGTACTCGTCCTCGGACCGGTAGAGGTCGGGGGTGCGCTCGTCGGTCTCGTAGCCGCCGACGGCGTGGTTCGAGGAGGCGAACGCGAACTTCTCGACGCCGGCGTCGGCGGCGGCGCGCATCACGACCTGCGTCCCGTCGATGTTGTTCCGGAGCACGGAGTCCCACGGGGCCGTCTTCCGGGGGTCGCCGGCGAGGTGGATCACCGCGCCGACGTCGGCGACCGCCTCGCGGACGGCGCGCTCGTCGGTGATGTCGGCGACGTACCGGTCGGCGTCGGTGACCCCGTTCGGCACCTTCGCCGCCGGGAGGGGCTCGCGGTCAAGGAGCCGCCAGTCGTAGTCGTCACCGATACCGCGGAGGATGGCCTGTCCCACCCGTCCGCCGGCGCCCGTCAGGAGGACCGGCTCGTCCATTCGACTCTACGTGGGCGGGAGAACGGCATATATGACACGGTTCGGCCGGTACGCCCGAATCCCGGCCGCGAGGCCGGTGTCACGAGCGGAAAACGGTGGCGAAACGTCGGGAGGGCGCGCCTACAGCTTCTGCCGCGAGACCTTGACGCCGGTCGGGGTGACGATGATCTGGTCGTCGCCCTTCTGGACGATGTCGCCGTCGACCTCCTCGACGACCTGTCGGAGCTCGTCGTAGACGTGTTCTATCGTCCGGTCCGACGTGGAGTGGCGGGTGATGTCGGCGACGACGAAGTCGCCGTCGTACACCGCGTCCTTGATCGGGATGACGTCGCTCTGGTCGGCGATTTCGGCGAAGTGTACCTGCGTGCCGGTCTCCGCGTGCGCGTCGGCGAAGTCGTCCGTGTCGAGCTCGACGTAGTCGTCGACGGAGCGGCTCCCGCCCCCGCCGAGGATCTTGCTCATGATGCCCATACACACCACACGACGAGGTCAGACATTAGTTCTTACGTCAGACGCACCGCTCAGTCGAGCCGCTCCTGCCACTCCTGGACCCGCGAGAGCAGCTCCACCGGGGGCGTCTCCGCGACGTCGACGTCGCTCAGCTCCTCGATCACGGCGCGGGTCTCGGCGTCGAGCCGCGCCGTCGCGGCGTCGGACTCGGTCGCTCGGGTTGTCGATTCCGATCCGTCCGCGGCGGTCCCGTTCCGGGAGGCCGAGCCCGTCTCTCTACCGGAGTCGGACGCCCCGTCCCCGGCGAACGACCCGGAGGAGAGGTCGAACACGACCTGTTGCGTGCCGCCGCCGTCGACGCCGGGGGACTCGCCGTCGCCGCTTCCGCCACCTCGCGACCCGCCGCGCGCCTCGATCGCCTTCTCCTCGCGGAGCCGGTCAAGGACCTCGTCCGCGCGGGAGACGACGGGGTCGGGGACGCCCGCGAGGTCGGCGACGTGGACCCCGTACGAGCGGTTCGTCGGGCCGTCGCGGACGGTGCGGAGGAACGTCACCTCGCCGTCGCGCTCGTCGACGGCGACGTGGACGTTCTCGACGCGCGGGAGGTGGTCGGCGAGCGTCGTCAGCTCGTGGTAGTGAGTGGCGAACAGCGTCCGCGCGCGGACCTCGTTGTGGAGGTACTCGGTCGCGGCCCACGCGATGGAGATGCCGTCGTAGGTGGCGGTGCCGCGGCCGACCTCGTCGAGGATGACCAGGGAGTCCGCCGTCGCCGAGTGGAGGATGTTCGACAGCTCCTGCATCTCCACCATGAACGTCGAGCGGCCCTGCGCCAGCTCGTCGAGCGCGCCGACGCGCGTGTAGATGCCGTCGACGAGCCCCACCTCGGCGGCGCGCGCGGGGACGAACGAGCCCGCCTGCGCGAGCAGCTGGATCAGCGCGGCCTGCCGCATGTACGTCGACTTCCCGCTCATGTTCGGGCCGGTGACGACGAGGAAGCCGCGGTCGGCGTCGAGCCGCAGGTCGTTCGGGACGAAGTCGGTCGTCCCCTCGACGACGGGGTGGCGGCCGGCCTCGACGTCGAGCCGGCGCTCGTCCGTCAGCGACGGGCGCGTCCAGTCCCGCCGCGCGGCGTGGGTCGCGAGCGAGGCGAGCGCGTCGAGCTCGGCGACCGCTCGTCCGGCGTCCTGAAGCAGTTCGGCGCGTTCGGCGACGCGCTCGCGGAGCTCCTCGAACAGCTCGTACTCCAGCTCGCCGCGGGCCTCCTCCAGGCGGAGGACCGCCCGCTCCTTCTCGGCGAGCTCGTCGGTGACGAACCGCTTCGAGTTCTTCAGCGTCTTGATCTCGCGGTAGTGTTCCGGTACCCGGTCGGCGACCGACTTCCCGACCTGGATGTAGTAGCCGTCCGTCTTGTTGCGGTCGACGGTGACGTGGCTGAGCCCGTGCTGTCGCTTCTCGCGCTCCGCGAGGCCGTCGAGCCACGAGTTCACTTCCTCGTGGCGCTCGATCAGGTCGTCGAGCTCGTCGTCGTAGCCGCGCTTCAGGAGGCCGCCGCCGGTCTTCGCCTTCGGCGGGTCCTCGGCGAGGGCGTCGGCGAGCTCCGCGCGGAGCGCGGCCGCGCGGTCGCGGTCGACCCGGCCGAGCACGGCGGCCGCGGGCGAGTCGGCGAGGGCGGTGTCGTCGACGGCGTCCGCGAGGGCCGGCAGCAGCGCGAGGGTGTCGCGGACCGAGAGCAGTTCGCGCGCGCCAGCGCTCCCGCTCGTCGTGCGCGCCGCGAGGCGTTCGAGGTCGTAGGCGTCGCCGAGCACCTCGCGGAGCCGGTCGCGGGCGAGCGCCGCGGACGCCAGCGCCTCGACCGCGTCGAGCCGGTCGTCGAGCGTCTCGCGGTCACGTCGCGGCCGGGTGAGCCACTCGCGGAGCAGTCGGCCGCCGGCTGCGGTGACGGTGTGGTCGACCGTGTCGAACAGCGAGCCGTCGGCGTCGCCCCGCATCGTCTCCGTGATCTCGAGGTTGCGCTGGGTGGTCGCGTCGACGTCGACGCGGTCGTCCGCGCCGTACGCCGTCAGGCGCGTCATCGAGGCGAGCACGCCCGCCCCCGTCTCCTCGACGTACGAGAGGACCGCGCCCGCGGCGCGGACGGCGAGCGTCGAGTCGAGCCCGACGCTGTCGGTCGTCTCGCGGCCGAACTGCTCGCGCACCGCGTGTTCCGCGCGCCCGGCCGCGAACGCCTCCGCGTCGAAGGCGGTGACGCGCCCCGAGAGGTCCTCGCGGACCGCGCCGAGGAGGCCGTCGTCGTTGCGGACCCGCGGCCCGGGCAGCACCTCGGCCGGGTCGAACCGGTAGAGCTCGGCGCGCAGGTCGCCGCCGTCGTCGACCGTCGTGGCCAAGAATCGTCCCGTGGTCACGTCGGCGAACGCGAGCCCGTAGGGGCCGTCGGCATCGGCGTCCGCGGTCGCGCCGGTCGCGCCCTCCTCCCGCACCACGGCCGCGAGGTAGCGCGCGTCGTCGTCGCTCGTCTCCAACACCGTGCCCGGCGTGACGACGCGGACGATCTCGCGGGCGTGGTCGCCGTCCTCGGTCTCGTACTGGTCGGCGACCGCGACCCGGTAGCCGCGCTCGACCAAGGCGTTCACGTACGGCGTCAGCTCCGAGAGGGGCACGCCCGCCATCGGGTACGACGAGCCGTGGGAGGACTTCTGCGAGATCGACAGATCGAGCTCGTCGGCGACCAGCTCGGCGTCGTCAGCGAAGAACTCGTAGAAGTCGCCGCACTGCATCGCGAGGACGTCCGCGTCCGTCTCCGCCTTGAGATCGAGGAACTCCCCGACGATCCCCGTTGCCATATGTCCGTACTCCCGCCGTGCGCGGCTAAAACCCTGCGGGTGTCAGCGCGATCGTTCCGGTCGGGTCCGCGGGGAGAAGGGTCGTCACCCGAGCCGGTTCCGCTTCGTCGACGTCCGGTGGACGAGCCCGGACGCGCCGAACACGAGCGCGAAGAGCGCCGCGTACGCGTACCCGGAGACCGCGGCGAACGGGGCGGTCCCGGCCCATCCCGCGATCGCCAACAGCCCGCACACGACGGCGAGCCCGGCGTAGTACTCGCCCCAGAGGATCTCCTTCTCCGAGACGATCTCGAGGTACACCTCCAGCTGCCGGCTCTCCTCGGTGAGCGACACCAGCCCCCGGTCGGACTCGTAGTCGATGAACCCGCTCGCGGCGAGCTTCGGCAGGTGCGACTGGTGGAGCGCGGTGTACACGCGCTTGCGCTGCTTGTACGTCACCGCCGGAATCTCGACGTCGTTCTCCCACGCGGCCAGCTGCTCGGCGATGTCCCTGACGCGCGCCTCGGTGCCGTTTGTTTTCAGGTACTTGATCACGTTGCGACGCCGCCGGTTGCTCAGCGCGGTGAAGACCTCGTCGCGCGAAAGGTCCTCACCGCCGGTGTCCGACGACGCCGCTTGCTTGGCGAGTTGTGGTGTCATAGCTCATACAACGGAATACGAGTACGATTATCACGGGAGGATATATCACTTCGCATTGTAATCTTCAGCGCCGGTCCCGAAAGATTCGCCCGAACAGAAGTGTACACACTCGCCGTATTTCGGGCGTCCCTGGCGTCTTCGACACATTTCAGCGCGGCGACACAGCGATAGTTGTCCGGCCGCTGTAACGATTTTGCGGACCGGAGAGGCCGCGTCGGACGCGGTAGGCGGCCCATACATAGGTCGGTGCGCACCGTCCGAGGGGTATGAACGCGTCACGAGAAACGGTCTTGGGCCGCCTCCGAGAACCCGCGCGCGCCGCCGTCGGTCGCCTCCGACAGCCGGAGTACGTCGGCGCGAACCGGTGTCTCCCCTGTACGGTCGTCAACGTCGTCATCGCCGCGGTCGGGGCCGGCGCGGCGGCCGCCGTCGGCGCGCCGCTGCTCGGCGCGGTCGGGTTCGGCGCGTCGCTCGGGGCCATCTGGCTCCGCGGCTACCTCGTCCCCGGGACGCCAGAGCTCACGAAGCGCTACCTCCCGGAGCGGGTGCTCGCGCTGTTCGGCAAGGCGTCGGGCAACGCCGAGCCCCGCGGGCTGGGCGTCGGTGAGGTAGACCCCGAAGCGTACCTCCTCGACGCGGGCGTCCTCGTCGAGACGCCCGCGGGCGACGACTTCGCGTTCGCCCCCGACTTCGCCGCGTCGTGGCGGGCGGCGGCCGAGGACGGGGCGGGAGCGACGCCCGACGAGGGGAGACGGACCGACCGCGACGACCTCGCGGCGCTCGCGGCGCTCACCGGACTCGACCGGGACGAACTCTCGCTCGACTGGCGGGGCGGCGCGGGGTTCGCGTACGCCGGCGAGGAGCGGATCGGTCACTGGGAGTCGCGGCCGGCGTTCCGGGCCGACGCCGCGGCCGACCGCGTGCTGACGGGGCTCGACGGCGACTGGGCGGATCGCCCGCTCGCCCAGCGGAGCGCGGTCCTCGGCGCCCTCCGGCTGTTCGTCGAGGACTGCCCCACCTGCGCGGGCGACGTGGCCCTCGAGGAGGGCGTCGTCGAGTCCTGCTGTTCCAGCTACGACGTGGTCGCCGGCCGCTGCGCGGGCTGTGACGCGCGGCTGTTCGAGCTGCGGCTGCCGGCGTCGCTCGCGGCCGCGAGCGAGTAGTCGGGCGAGCGAGAGCGAGTCGGACGGGCGAGAGGACGGAGACGAGAAGGCGGTCGGCGAAGGGAAGTGGCCGCGCGGTTCGTTTTTCGGGTCAGTTCACCGCAGCCGGAGCTGTCGCAGCACGGAGAAGCGGTTGACCCAGAGCTGGGCGGCGCTGGCGACGGCGAACGCGCCGAGCGCGAGGCTGGTCCACAGCACGGGGTCGACCGCCGACACGAGCGGGGCCTCGAGGAGCGCGGCGAGCACGACGAGCAGCGACACCATCGCCAGCGCGCGGTACAGCTCCGACCACGTCGCGCCGCCGGGCGCGAGAATCTCCGTGTACAGGCGCACGTCGCGTGCGCGCCGGGAGAGCTCGATCGTCTGCGACTCGCGGTCGTACGTGATCACGCCCGCGTCCGCCAGCTTGGGCAGGTGCGTCTGGACCAGCGACGTGTACACGCTCTCGCGGCAGCGCGTCGGCGGCGGGCGCTCGCCGGTCTCCCGGGCGGCGACGAGCGTCGACAGCTCGTTGACCGAGACCGTCCCGCCGACGGAGCCGAGCTGTTCGATCGCGCGCCGTCGGCGCTCGTTCGCGAGGATGGCGTACACCTGTTCGGCCGGAAGGACGTCATTTCGGAGTTTCATGGAGATGGGGGCCGGGCGGCCGCGCTCGGCGGCGCCCGAGTTCTGTCGCCTACTGCGTCGGACGGGAGTATATGTATGGGCGCGCTACCGCTCGCGGTCGCCGATCCGGAGGGGGAGGTACGGGGTTCCTGTCGGATTCGGCCCGTCGAGTACGGTCTTCGTGCCGCGTTCGGCGGCGGCGGTACGGGAAACATACCGGCAATAACCACCGGAGTAGGGTCGTCGAACCGCCGATCGAACGCATCCTTTGACCGGTGGCTTGAGGGCTTCTACCGGCTGGAATCAGTCGTTCGACGGTGACGTGGGAACGCGTAACTAGGTCGGTACCCCTCGGAGGGGGAAGTAACCGATTCGGTCAGCCCAGCGCGGACGGGGGGCGAGTCGGGGGAGAAACCATGAGCAAAGACACAAACGACACAATCGGACTCTCGCGGCGCAAGGTGCTCGCGGGCCTCGGCGCGGTCGGCGTCGCGTCCGCGGGCGCGGGACTCGGTAC
>NZ_CAKZRO010000011.1 GCF_937146585.1 uncultured Halorubrum sp.
GACGGCGCGGCGTCGGCGGGTGACGCGGAGTCGGCGGCGACCGCGGAGTCGGCGGGCTGCGGGGCGGCGCCCGGGGCGGTGACGCCGGCCACCGGGGCCACGAGCAGCAGGACCGCGACCACGGCGATCTGGAGGGCTCTCATCGTCTCGGCGTTCGACCCCCGATATAAAAAATCCACCCACTGCGGTCGGAGGACGCGACCGGAGCGATTCGGGCCCGCGGCTGGGCGGTCCGCGGGGTCGCGCCGGGGACTCGTACAGATTTCCTGTCAAAAAACAGCGTATGGAAAGCGTTTTGCCCGGCGCGCGAGTGGCCCGAGACGTATGCGGAACCCCGCCCTTCGCGCGCTCTTGGTCGCGGCCGTCGCGCTCGCGCTGGTCGCGAGCGCCGGCGGCGCGGTCGACGGCGCGACCACCGTCCCCTCTCCCCTCCACGCGGACGACACCGTGGTACACACCGCGGCCGACGCGCCGGTTCGCGGCTCGGTCAACGACCGCTCGACGGCCGCCCGACCGCAGACCGAGGACGTCGTCACGTCGCCGTCTGCGACGCGGATCCGAGTCGCGTTGAACCCCGACCGCAGCGCCGACTGGACCGTCGCGGTGCGGTACTCGCTCGCGGACGAGAACGAGACGGCGACGTTCAGGACCGTCGGCGACCGCTTCCGCGACGGCGAGGTCGGCCCCGACGCCGAGCTGTTCGAGGGGTTCCGGCGCGAGGCGAACCGGAACGTCGACCGGTCGATGGCCATCGAGGGCGTCGAGCGCGAGGTCGTCGTCCACGAGGACCCGAGCGAGTTCGACGTCGCGACGGACGACGCGGCCGCGGTCGGCGAACTCCGGTTGACGTTCACGTGGACCGCCTTCCTCGCGCAGGACGGCGAGAACCTCGTCCTCGGCGACGCGCTGACGACGCCGGACAACGCGACGTGGCTCCGCAGCCTCGGCGCGGACCAGACGCTGGAGGTGCGGACGCCCGAGGGGTACACCGTCACGGGCACGCCGAGCACCGCGGTGACGCAGCTCTCCGACGGCGACGTGATCATCGAGGGGCCGCAGACGTTCGACGGCGGCGAGCCCGTGGCGATAGTGTACGGCCCCGCCGGGGTGGCCTCGCCGCCGTGGGGGATGTTTCTGGCCGCGATCGTGCTCGCCGCGGCCCTCGTCGCCGGGAGCGTCGTCGGGTACCGCCGGGTCAGCGCCGAGGAGGACGCGCCGGGCGACCCGATCGCGAACGGCGATGGCGACGCGCCGGCCGGCACCGAGCGGCGCTCCGCGGGCGACCCCGACGCGGGCGGGACGGAAGACTCCGGCGCGGCCGACGGGTCCGCCGACGGGGAGGGCGAGGAGCCGGACCTTTCGCTCCTGTCGGACGAGGAGCGCGTCGAGCGGCTCCTCGGCGAGAACGGCGGCCGGATGCGGCAGGCCGACATCGTCGCCGAGACCGGCTGGTCCGACGCGAAGGTGTCGCAGCTGCTCTCGGCGATGGCCGACGAGGAGCGCGTCGAGAAGCTCCGGCTCGGCCGCGAGAACCTCATCTCGCTGCCCGACGACGAGGAGGCCGGCGGCGACGTGGGCGGCGATACCGACGGACGCGACGTCGGGCGCTGACCGGCCGGGGTCGCGGCGACGGCCCGCGATCGAGCGCCGCTCCGGCGCGAGAGGGCCGTCGAACCGGGGGGGCGGAGCGGAAACCGCCGGTCCGTCCTCGCCCGTTCCGAAAACCATTACAGGGCGAGCGACCGAGTAACGATCATGAAGGTTCTGGTGACCGTCAAGGAGGTCGCGGAGGCGGACGACGACTTCGCGATCGAGGGGACCGACATCGCCGAGTCCGACCTCGAGTACGACCTCAACGAGTGGGACGACTACGCCGTCGAGGCCGCCGTCCAACTGGCCGAGGCGGGCATCGCCGACGAGGTCGTGACCGTCACCGTCGGACGGGAGCGCACCGAGGAGACGATCCGGATGGCGCTCGCGAAGGGCGCGGACCGCGCGGTCCGCGTCTGGGACGAGGCGCTCGACGGCGCGTTCGCCGACGTCGCCTCGAAGGTCGACCTCTTCGAGGCGGTCGTCGCGGAGGAGGAGCCGGACCTCGTCCTCGGCGGCGTCCAAGCGGCCGACACCGGGTTCGGCGCGACCGGCGTCGCGCTCGCGGAGCGGATCGGCTTCGAGCACGCCGCGGTCGTCAACGACCTCGACGTGGACGCCGACGCGGGCGTGGCGCACGTCCACCGCGAGCTTGAGGGCGGCGTCGAGGAGCTGACCGAGGTCGACCTCCCGGCGGTGTTGACCGTCCAGACCGGGCTCAACGAGCCGCGGTACGCGAGCCTCCGCGGGATCCGACAGGCCCAGCGCAAGGAGATCGCCGCGAAGGACCTGTCCGACCTCGGCCTGACCGCCGACGACGTCGAGAGCTCGCTGACGATCACGTCGATGTACGAGCCCGAGAGCGAGTCCGACGCGGAGATGATCGAGGGCGACGCGGGCGAGTCCGCGGATCGCCTCGCCGAGGTCCTCCGCGAGAAGGGGGTGAGCGCGTGATGAGCGTGCTCGTCGCCGCGGAACACCGTCGCGGAGCGCTCCGGGACGTCTCGTACGAGGCGATCACGGCCGGCCGGGAGCTCGCCGACGCGCGCGGCGCCGACCTCCACGTCGCCGTGATCGGCGGCGACGTCGACGGGTTCGCGGAGGACCTGAACCGCGACGGCGTCGACGCGATCCACACCGTCGCCGACGGCGAGGAGTTCGACCACAACGCCTACCAGGCGGCGCTCTCGCAGCTCGCCGACGGGATCGACGCCGGCGCGGTGGTGCTGCCGAACTCCGTCAACGGGCTCGACTACGCCCCCGCGCTCGCGGAGGCCCTCGGCGTCCCGATCGTGACCGACGCCGTCGGGATGGCGTACGACGACGGGCTCACCGTCACCCGCGAGATGTACGGATCGAAGGTCGAGACGACCGTCGACGTCGCCGGCGACCGGTTCGTCCTCACGGTCCGCGGCGGCGAGTGGCCGCCCGCGGAGGGCGTCGGCGACGCGGCGATCGAGTCGGTCGACGTCGACGTCCCCGAGTCGGGGGCCCGCGTCACCGGCTTCGAGGAGGTCGGCGGCGGCGACGTCGACATCGCGGACGCGGACGTGCTCGTCTCGGTCGGCCGCGGGATCGAGGAGGAGGAGAACATCGAGCTCATCGAGGACCTCGCCGACGCGCTGGGCGCGACGCTGTCCGCCTCCCGGCCGATCGTCGACAACGGCTGGCTACCGAAGAACCGGCAGGTGGGGCAGAGCGGGAAGGTCGTCACGCCCGACGTGTACATCGCGGTCGGCATCTCCGGCGCGGTTCAGCACGTCGCCGGCATGAAGGGGTCGGACACGATCGTCGCGATCAACACCGACCCGAACGCGCCGATCTTCGACATCGCCGACTACGGGATCGTCGGCGACCTCTTCGACGTGGTGCCCGAGCTCATCGACGAGTTCGCGTAGGCGGAACCCGGTCCGCGCGGCGGCGACGCCCGCCGGCCCGCAGCAACGTTCTTTGACCCCGGCGGTGTAGCGGCGCGGCAGGCGCTACGCCGCCGACTCGCGATGATCCCGATCCGCACCGTCGTCCCGACCGCCGCGGAGGCCAGCGCCCTGCTCGGCGGGCTCCGACGGACGGCCGACGCCGACGCGATCGCCGCGGAACTCGCCGGCGACGAGCCCGACGCGGCGCTGCTCGAACTGGTGGAGACCCCGTTCGCGTCCGTCGCCGACGTCGACGAGCGGCTGGCGCGGACCGAGTCGTACCTCCGCGAGCGGGGCGACCGGCGCGCGGTGTTCCTCACGGTGTACGTCCGGATGACGGCGACGGTCCGGGACGCGATCGACGGCGGGGCGTTCGTCGACGCGGAGTGGGCCGCCGCGTACCTCGTCGCCTTCGCGGAGCGCTACCGGCGGGCGCTGGTCGCGTTCGAGCGCCGCGCGTTCGGGTCGCTCCCGCGGCCGTGGCTGCTCGCCTTCGCCGCGGCGGCCCGCGGCGAGACGCTCGTCGCGCAGGACGCTCTGCTCGGGATCAACGCACACATCGCGTACGACCTCACGTACACGCTCGGCGACGTCGGGATCGACTCCGACCGCGGCGTCAAGCGCGAGGACCACGACCGGATAAACGCGATCCTCGCGCGGCTCGTCCAGACGGCGCAGGACGCGCTCGTCGAGGCGTACGACGCGGTCGGGATCGCCGGGATCGACCGGCTGCTCGACCCCTTCGACGACCGGCTGGCGCTGCTGGGGCTGAAGGCGCTCCGGGAGTTCGCCTGGCGGAACGCCGTGTTGCGCGCCGACCTCCCGGCGTGGGCCGGCGAGCCGTACGTCGACTGGCGGACGGAGACCGTCGCGACGGGCGCCGCCGCGGTCCTGCTCGCGCCCGACGTCGACGCCGACGAACACGCTCGCATGCGGGACGCGGAGGTCGACGCGAGCGTGGAGAGGGCCTTCAGCGAGGCGACCCGGCGCCGGACGTAGCGGCGGGACGCGGCGCGCCGGTCGCGTCCCGTTCTCGGTTCGTTTATCACCCCACCGACCCTCGGATCCGACAATGAGCGAGGCCGACGAGCAGGCGGCTGCGACCGCGACCGGGCGGGAGATCTGGATCGAGAAGTACCGGCCGCAGACGCTCGACGACATCCACGGGCAAGAGGCGATCGTCGAGCGCCTCCAGAGCTACATCGCGCAGGACGACGTGCCCCACCTGCTGTTCTCGGGTCCCGCGGGGATCGGCAAGACGACCGCGGCCACCGCCATCGCCCGCGAGATCTACGGCGAGGACAACTGGCGGGGCAACTTCCTCGAGCTCAACGCCTCCGACCAGCGCGGCATCGACGTGGTGCGGGACCGGATCAAGGGGTTCGCGCGCTCGTCGTTCGGCGGCGACTTCCGGATCGTGTTCCTCGACGAGGCGGACTCGCTCACGGACGACGCGCAGTCGGCGCTCCGCCGAACGATGGAGCAGTTCTCCGACAACACGCGCTTCATCCTCTCGTGCAACTACTCGTCGAAGATCATCGACCCGATCCAGTCGCGGTGCGCCGTCTTCCGCTTCTCGCCGCTCTCGGACGAGGCGGTGAGCGGGATGGTCCGCGAGATCGCGGCCGCGGAGGAGATCGAGGTCACCGACGCCGGCGTCGACGCCCTCGTGTACGCGGCCGACGGCGACATGCGCCGCGCGATCAACTCGCTCCAGGCGGCGGCGACGACCGGCGACGTCGTCGACGAGGAGGCGGTGTACGCGATCACGGCGACCGCCCGTCCGGAGGAGATCGAGTCGATGGTGACCGACGCGCTGGACGGCGACTTCGCCAGGGCCCGGTCGACGCTGGACGTGCTGCTCACTGAGACGGGGATGGCCGGCGGCGACGTGATCGACCAGCTCCACCGCTCCGTGTGGGAGTTCGACCTGAGCGAGCGCGAGGCGGTGCGGCTCATGGAGCGCATCGGCGAGGCCGACTACCGGATCGCCGAGGGCGCGAACGAGCAGGTCCAGTTGGAGTCGCTGCTCGCGGCGCTCTCGCTGGGCGAGTAGCGATAGACCGGGTCCGAGTCTCCGCCCGCTTGTCTACCAGGTACAGACCACCCAGCGACGGCGGACACCTCCGAAGCCCCGGCCGCGAGGACGGCGCGTCGTTGAGTCCGGAGTGACGACGGACACCTCCGAAGCCCCAGCCGCGAGGACGGCGCGACTCGTTGCGCTCCTCGTCACTCGCTGCGCTCGTTCCTGCGGTGCTTAGGTCGTCTGCGCCGTCCTCGCGACTGCCCCTTCGAGTCCCGCCCCGCACAGCAACCGCGCCTCACGCCTCCCCAGCCTCGTCGGTCGCCCTCCGCGCTGCTCCGGGCGACCGACTCCAGCGAGGGACCTTCGGTCCCTCTGGCAGTCGGGCGTAGCCCGACGACCTCGCGCGTGCTCCTCGCGGCCGCCTTCGGCGGCCACTCGGAGGCACGCGCCGCCGCGGCGAGCGCGCTTTTTAACTCACGCCGGCGCGGACTCCCGGTATGCTCGTCGTCGTCTCCGACACGCACGCACGCGAGGAGTCGCGGCTACAGGGGCGGACCGCGGAGGCGGTCCGCGAGGCGGAGTTGGTGATCCACGCCGGCGACTTCTACCGGGAGCCGGTGTTGGACGCCTTTCGGTCGGCCGCCGCCCGATTCCGGGCGGTCTACGGCAACAACGACGACGCGGCGATCCGCGACCGGGTTCCCGAGGTGCGGACCGTCGAGTACGCCGGCGTCCGGTTCGCGGTCACGCACCGACACCGCAGCGGCGACACCGGGCTCGTGATGCTCGGCCGCGGCCGCGACGCGGACGCCGTGATCTGCGGCCACAGCCACCGCCCGCGGTTCGACGACGCCGGCGGGCTCCCGATACTGAACCCGGGCAGCCACGCCCAGCCGCGGGGGAACCGGCCGGCGCACGCGGAACTGACTCCGGTCGAGGGCGAGTCCGGAGGCGGGCTCGACGGGCGACTGGTGACGCCGGACGGGGAGCCGTTCGAGACCTTCCGGATCGAGGGAACGAGCGTCGAGTAACGGTACAACTGGGCGATGCGGAGCCGAGAGAATCGCACGGGCGTCGTCGCCGTCGCGTCGGCGGGGACCGATCGCGACGCCCCGCGAACGGCCGGACCGGCCGACGGTCGGGTGCACGGTGGAGCGCACGAGGCGGTTCGGGCGCGGACGCCGGCGGTCGGTCGCGCTGGTCGGCCGGGGAGGGGGTACCGGGCAGGGGAGGGAGCGGTACGGGTCCGACCGGCCGGCGCGTCGGCCGGCTGTTCCGGGCGCGTGAGGGCCGAAGCGGGGGTCGCGATTACACGTAGGAGGGAGACCGACATATACGTGGCTGAGGCACAAACGCGCGTTTTAGCCACCGGTCCGATCGCCCGAAGAACGGGGGGAGGCGGGCGGGGCGCGCGACCACCCGCTCGAAACTTATAACCGCGTGCCGACGGATTCGCTCGTATGCTTCCGGTCCAACCGCTGTTCGTCCTGATTCTGGTGGGACTTCTCGGGCTGTTCTTCTTCGGGTTCCTCCTCGTCCGCCGCACGGTGAGGGGGTTGAACGAGGGGTACAACGACGGGCGGAACTGATGGTACTCGTCACCGCAGCGACGCTGCTCGTCGCCGCCGCCGCGAGCCTCTTCATGGCGTGGTCGATCGGCGCCGGCTCCTCGGGGTCGACCCCGTTCGCGCCCGCCGTCGGCGCGAACGCCATCTCCGTGATGCGCGCCGGCCTGGTCGTCGGCGTCCTCGGCCTGCTCGGCGCGATACTCCAGGGCGCGAACGTGACGGAGGCGGTCGGGACAGAGCTGATCGGCGGCGTGACGCTCACCGCCGCGGCCGCCATCGTCGCGCTCGTCACGGCGGCGGCCTTAGTCGCGATGGGCGTCTTCGCGGGGTACCCGATCGCGACGGCGTTCACCGTCACCGGGGCCGTCGTCGGGGTCGGGCTCGCGATGGGCGGCAGCCCGGCGTGGCCGAAGTACGGCGAGATCATGACGCTGTGGGTGCTCACGCCGTTCGTCGGCGGCGGCGTCGCCTACGGGGTCGCCCGCCTGCTCATCGGCGACGCGCTCTCGGAGCGGCCGCTCACCGCCGTCCTCGCGGGCGTCGTGGGAGCGATCCTCGCGAACGTAGGCTTCGCGCTGCTCGGCCCCGCCGGCGAGCAGGCGTCGGTCGCGACCGTCCTCGGGTCGGGGCTCAACGTCGGGACCGCGGGGGCGCCCGCGGTGACCCTCGCGATCGCCGCGCTCGTCTCGGTCGCCGTGTACGTCGACCTCGGCCGCGACCGCGCGGGGGCGCAGCGGCGGTTCCTGCTCGCGATGGGCGGGCTCGTCGCGTTCTCGGCGGGCGGGTCGCAGGTCGGGCTTGCGATCGGGCCGCTCGTCCCGATATTCAGCGACGTGGGCGTTCCGCTGTGGGCGCTGCTCGTCGGCGGGGGCGTCGGGCTGTTGGCCGGGTCGTGGACCGGCGCGCCGCGGATGATCAAGGCCATCTCGCAGGACTACGCCTCGATGGGACCGCGACGGTCGATCTCGGCGCTCATCCCCTCGTTCGCGATCGCGCAGACCGCCGTCGCCTTCGGGATCCCCGTCTCGTTCAACGAGATCATCGTCTCCGCGATCGTCGGCGCCGGCTACGCGGCGGGCGACGCGGGCGTAAGCCGACGGAAGATGGGATACACGGTGCTTGCGTGGATCGGGTCGCTCGTGGGCGCGTTCACGCTCGGGTTCGGCCTCTACTCGGTAGTCGACTTCGTCGTGTGAAAACTGTCACCGCTGCGAGCCTCGCGAGCCGCGTCAGGCGCGCAGCTCGGGATACGTCGGCAGCCGGCCGGAGCGGACGCCCCCGTCGACGAACGGGAGGTCGACGGCGGTGGCCGGGCTCTCCGCGCCGTCGACGCGGACGGTGACCGCGCCGAGCTCGGCGTCGAACGCGACGAGCGCCAGCGCGACCGGCACGTCCGTCGCGGGGCCGACCGCGGCCCGCGTCACCTCGCCGATCGCCTCGTCGCCGTCGAAGACGGCCGCGCCGGACGCGGGGAGCGCGGCGTCGATCCCCTGCGGGTCCGCGTCCGGGTCGACGTCGGCGACCGCCTCGGCGACGCCGTCGAGTTCGAGGCCGACGAGCCGGCGGCTCGGGCGACCCTGATTCTCCACGCGCGAGACGACCTCCTGGCCGACGTAACACCCCTTGTCGAAGTCGAGCGCGTTCCGGAGGCCGAGCACGTTCGGGACCGCCCCCGCCAGCTCGTGCTCGAAGAGGGGCGTGCCGGCCTCGGTCGCGAGCGCGTCCCACGTCCGGTAGCCGAAGGGCGCGGCGTTGAGCCCGCGGTTGATCAGGGTGTCGAACACGTCGCCCGCGTCGGCGGCGGCGCAGACGATCTCGTACCCCTCCTCGCCGAGCGGGGAGTCCGTCGCGATGACGGTGACGCCGGCGTCGACCATCGACCCGCGGACGAAGGAGAGCGGGCCCTCCGGCGCGCCGGGGCCGCCGAGGACGGAGGCGACCTTCTCGGTCGACTTCGGCCCGTGGACGCCGAACACGCCGAACTCGTCGGAGACGTCGTCGATCTCGACGTCCTGGATGAACACCTTGCCCGCCCAGTCGTCGGCGACCGCCTCGGTCCGCTCCGGCGGGAGGAAGACGAGCAGTCGCTCGTCGGCGTTGTACACGTACATGTCCGTCTCGATCCCGCCTTGGGGGTCGAGGAGGAGCGCGTACGTCCCCTCGCCGTCCGCGGCGGGGACGCGGTTCGAGACGGCGTTGTCCACGAACTCGACGCGGTCGGCCCCCCTGACGGCGAGGACGCCGTACCCCATCTCGATCACGCCGGCGACGTTGCGGACCGCCTTGCCGACGCGGACGGGCTTCCCGTAGTGGTCGACCACCTCGCGGCCGCCGCGGTCGCGGTACACGGCGCCGTGCGCGTCGTGGGTGCCGGAGACGAGCGTCATGGTCGCACGGAGGCGATCGAGAGGCAAAAGGCCGCCGTCTCCGGCGGCTACAGTCCGAGGCGGTCGCGGATCGCGTCGACGAGGCCCTCAGCGGGCTCGTCGGTCGGCGCGTCCGGGTCCGGGATCACCCGCTCGTGGGCGTACACGCGGACGCGCTCATCGGTCTCCACGGTGATCAACGAGTCCTCCTTGAGCGCCGAGAGCGACTCCTCGACGGCGTCGATGTCGGCGTCGACGGCCGCTCGCAGTTCGAGAACGGTCATCCCCTCGTCGCCGCGGTCGACGAGCGCGTCGAGCAGCGCGACCTCGACGTCCGGCCGGTCGCGATATTCCGGCTTTGCGGCCATACCCGTTCCTTGTGCGGGGCGGACTTTACGTCTACCGGCGGTCGGAGGGGCACAGCGAACGTCTGAAGACGGTGAGTGGACGGGCGCGGCGACCGTCAGAAGGCGGCGGGTGGAGCGTCAGCGAACGAGCCGAGAACAGGTGCCACAGAGGTTCTCCTCTTTCACGTCGACCTCGCGGACGGTCGGGGAGAACGACATCACGCACTTGCTGTTGTCGCAGTGCTCCAGGCCGAGGGTGTGGCCGATCTCGTGGACGACCTCCTTGCGGACGCGGTCGCCGAAGACGTCGATCGCGGGCTTGGTTGAGACGCCGCCGTCGGAGGAGGTGCGGAGCCGGTGCGTGGAGATGACGGAGCCGCTCCCGTTGAGGTACGCGAGGCCGAACACGTAGTTCCGGCGGCGGTAGTAGAGGTCCTCGGGCGTGATCCCGATGTTCTTCTCGCCGCCGCCGACCCGCGTGACCGTCTCGATGAGGTCCTCGGCGCGGTACTGGTCGCGGTCGGCGTCGAAGGCGGTGTCGGGGATCGGTTGGTCGTCGTGGACCGTCACGTCACAGTCGTATACGGAACGCAGCGCACCGGAGGCCTCCCGTTTCACTCGGGGGGTGACCTCCCCGACCGGGACGATGTCCACGAGCATGAAATCGCTTTTGACCGCCGCGGTCATAAAGGCCGCGCCGTGGGACCACCACCGCCATCGGAGCGGGCGCTCGTCGGCGCGCTCGACCCGTACGAGCGCCTGATCGAAGTCGGCGTCGGACGGCGCCCGGCGGTCGCTCGGGCGCTCGCCGACCGGGGCCGCGAGGTCGTCGCGTTCGACGTCGACGTGAGCGAGGCGGCGCGGGACGCCGCGACGGAGGGACGGACCCCGAACGGGGGATCGCTCCGCGTCGTCGCCGCGGACGTGACGGTACTCGCGACCGCCGCAGACGACCGAGCGGTTCGGAACGCCCTCGGGCTCGACGCGGGCGGCGTCGACGCGGTGTACGCGCGGAACCTCCCCGCCGAACTCCAGCGACCGACCGTCGCCCTCGCCGAGGTCCTCAACGCTGCCTGCCTGTTCACCGCGCTCGGCTTCGAGGAGCCGGTCGTCGGCGTGTCCCGCCGCGCGGCCGCGTCGGGGACCGTCGTGTACGCGGCGCGCTGACGGGTCGCCGCCGTCGCCGCGTCGCTCGGACCGGCGACGCCGACCGCGAACCCGAACGTTCATTCCGCCGCCGGGCGGCGTTGCGGTATGCAGGTCGACGCAGTGGTCCTCGACATCGACGGGGTGTTAGTCGACGTGGCGGACTCCTACCGTCGGGCGATCCTCGAATCGGTGGACCGGGTCTGCGGCAAGCCGATCGACCGCGACGCGGTCCAGGCGTTCAAAGACGCCGGCGGGTTCAACAACGACTGGGAGCTGACGGACGCGGCGGCGCTGTTCGTGCTGGCCCGCCGCGAGGGGCTCCGGATGGACGTCGACGAGTTCACCGACCGCGTCGCCGACCTCGGCGGCGGGCTCGACGCCGCCAAGGAGGTCGTCGGCGACCTCCCGCGGGTCGCGCAGGCCCGCGTCCGCGACCAGTGGGACCGAGACGAACTCCGCGAGACGTTTCAGGCGCTGTACCTCGGCGGCGAACTGTACCGCGAGTTGGAGGGCGGCGAGCCGCCGTCCGAGGAGGACGGGTACATCCACGACGAGCCGACGCTCGTCGACCCCGACACGATCGCCGACCTCACCGCGCGATTCGACGTGGGCGTCCTCACCGGCCGGCCGGCCGCGGAGGCCGACATCGCCTTGGAGCGTGTCGGCCTCGACGTGCCCGATGACCGCCGGTTCACGATGGACGACTGGGAGGAGGGGAAACCGCACCCCAGAGCGCTCGTCGAGCTCGCCGAGCGGTTCGACGTCGAGCGCGTCGCGTTCGCGGGCGACACCCTCGACGACGTGCGGACCGCGCGCAACGCCGACGAGGCCGACGAGACGCGGGTCTACTACGGCGTCGGCGTCCTCACCGGCGGGCTCACCGGCGAGGCCGGCCGCGAGAAGTTCGCCGGGAACGGGGCCGACGCGGTCGTCGAGGACGTGAACGAGCTGGTGGAGCTGTTGGAGTAGTCGCCACTGCGACGTGGCCACGGCTTCGTCGACGTAGTTTTGGAAATGGGCCTTGCCGGATTTGAACCGGCGATCACTCCGTTATGAGCGGAGGGCTTTGAGCCAGACTAAGCTAAAGGCCCGGCGATCGCAGGTATACAAGGGATCTTCTTTAGGTTACCGCATTACCCCGACCGGAGCTCGTCGAGAACCGTATCGAGCCGGTACTCCGCGTGCCAGTTGACGTTCGCTCGGTTGTTGTTCGCTGCGGGCTCGTATCGGATCGTCGTCACCGCCGATCCCGCGTCGTCGATCGAGACGAGATACACTTCTTCCGTTCGGACGTTCAGAGCGGCGAAGTAGTCGATCTTTCCGTCGTATCCCTCTCGCTCGTATCCGTCGCTTTTGGTTCGGACGCTCCGAGTCCGGAACTCCACCGCGCCGTCACTCTTCCCGTCGTAGGCCGTCTTGACCTGTAACCGGTAGAATTCGTCGTCGACCCTGATGACGAGATCGTACGGTTCGTTGTCGTACGCCGGCGTGAGTACCGAGACGTCCCGAGCGATCAGTTCAGCGGTGACGATCGCTTCCGTGGCCTGCCCGCGCTTCTGTGGCTCTTCGAGGCGGTCGTACTGTTCGAAACGCGACATACGAGGGGATGAGTCGGTCCCGTACAAAACGAGTGGCCGCGAGCGAAGAGGGACGCCGAAGCCAGGACTCGAACCTGGGACCGCCTCGTGACTGTGACGGCCGGGGGAGGTTCCGCCGAACGTCGTAACAGCGAGGCGCTCTACCAACTGAGCTACTTCGGCTCACTTCCGGGTACTCGCGTCGTTTTGATAGGGCTTTCGTTTCCGCCCGACGGAGAGGGATCCGGGGGATGCGAAACGATACCGAGACAGTCGTCGCTCCGGGGCCGATCCGACCGACACGTTTTCGGCCGGACCGCGAGACCGTTCGGTATGGACGAGTTGGAGGCGGTGCTGTCGCGGGTCCGCGAGCGGGTCCTCCCGGAGCCAGAAGAGCGCGAGCGGCTGCGAGCGGCGGCCGCGACGCTGACCGACCGGACCCGCGAGGCGATCGCCGACCTCCCCGTCGACGCCGACGCGGTCCAGGTCGGGTCGACGGCGCGGGGCACGTGGGTCGCGGGCGACCGCGACATCGATCTCTTCGTCCGGTTCGACGCGGACCTCGACCGCGCCGAACTGGAGGAGTACGGCCTCGACGTCGGCCACGCGGTCCTCCCCGACGGCCACGAGGAGTTCGCCGAGCACCCGTACGTGAAGGGGAGCTACGAGGGGTTCGACGTCGACCTCGTGCCCTGTCACGACGTGGAGACGGCGGGAGACCTGGTCTCCGCGGTCGACCGCACGCCGTTCCACGACGCGTACCTCTCCGCGCGGCTCGACGACGACCTCGCCGCGGACGTGGTGCTGGCGAAGGCGTTCCTGAAGGGGATCGGCGCGTACGGTAGCGACCTCCGCACCGAGGGGTTCTCGGGGTATCTCACGGAGCTGCTCGTGTTGGAGCTCGGCGGGTTCGTCCCGCTCGTCGAGTCGGCGCGGAGCTGGCACCCGCCGGTGGAGTTCGACCCCGAGGGGCACGCCGAGCGCACGTTCGACGATCCCCTCGTCGTCGTCGACCCGACGGACCCGACGCGGAACGTCGCGGCGGTCCTGTCGGCGACGAACCTCGCGCGCTTCCAGCACTACGCGCGGGAGCTGCTCGCGGCCCCGACCGAGGGGCTCTTCGAACCGGACGAGCCGGAGCCGCTCGACCCCAAGGAGGTCCGCGCGCACCTCGACCGGCGGGGGACGACGCCGGTCGCGGTCGTCTTCGACGCGCCCGACGTGGTCGACGACCAGCTGTGGCCGCAGCTCCGCCGATCGCTGGACGGGATCGTCGGCGGCCTCAACGAGCGGGGGTTCGACGTGCTCCGAGCGCGCGCCATGACCGACGCCGCGGGAGAGACGGACGGCAGCAGGGGAAGTGACGTCGACGGGGCGAGCGGCGACGAGAAGGCGACCGAGCGCGCCGACGCCGACGAGTCGACGCGGGCCGCGCTGTACGCGGAACTAGAGGTGACCGAACGACCGGCGGTCGCGCGTCACGAGGGGCCGCCGGTCGCGGTACGGAAACACGCCGCGAGCTTCTACGAGTCGTACGTGGACGACGTCGACCCGGACACGTACGGGCCGTTCATCGACGGGGACCGGTACGTCGTCGAGCGCGAGCGGGAGTTCGCCACCGTCCGGGAGTACTTGGAGAGCGACGCCGCGGGCGACGTGGCGCTCGGCGCGCGGGTGGAGCCGGCGTTCGACGACCGCGACGTGCTGGTCGGCGAGGCGGTCGCGACGCTCGCGCCCGCGTTCGGCCGACCGTTGCGGGAGTTCTACGAGCCCCGACCGTGAGGCTGCCGAGGAGGACCGCTGGGAAGCAACCAAGAGGGACGGCCACGAAGCGGCCGATAGCGACCGTGACGAGAGGCGGTCAACTGGAGAGTCGGTCGAGGAGCCAGTAGACGACCGCGGCGACGGCGGCGACGACCAGCGCGACCGCCGTGAGGAGGCCGGCGGCGCGGGGGAACGTCAGCCAGAACGCGGCGTAGAAGGCGAGCGCGAAGACGAACAGCCCGACGACGAGCAGTCCCCGCGAGGGGTTCTGGGCGGCGGCGACGAAGCCGCGCTGGAGGATCGAGAGGTCGCCGAAGTCGGGGACGTCCTCGGGGGCCGCATCGTCGGCGGAACCTCCCGAGTCGGCCGGAGCGGTCGACTCGCCGTCGACGGAGCGGTCGGTGTCGGTCACGGCCCCGCGTAGGGACCGGAGGATCCTGTACCTATCGCTTCCCGACCTCCGGCGGAGTAATTCCGGCTGAACGGTCTCGGTCGGCGGGAGCAACCGACGCTTAGCCGAAGACGCGAGCGGCGAGGAGCGACCCGAAGAGAAAGGCGGCCAGCGCCGCGGCGAGCGTCGCGGCCGCGAGTGTCGCCGCGGCGCGTGGCCCGCGCTCGGTCGCTGCGCGGGCCGTTCCCACCGCGAACGATGAGAACGTCGTGAATGCGCCGCAGAAGCCGACGCCGAATAACAGCGCCGCGGTCGAGCCGATCGGGGCGGCGGACACCGCCCCGAGCGCGAAGCTCCCGAGCGCGTTGACGAGGAGGACCGACCGGCGCCCCTCGACGCGGAGGCCGACCGCGTGGCGCGAGACGGCCCCGAGCGCGCCGCCGACGCCGACGAGCGTCGCCGCGAGCAGCGGTGTCGCGGTCATCGCCGCCACCCCCGGCCGACCGCGAGGCCGAGCGCGGCCGCGGCGAACCCGGTCGCGTAGCTGACGCCGACGTACCACGCGCCCGCCGGCGTCCCGAGCGCGACCGCGTCGGCGACGAACGTGCTGTACGTCGTGAACGAGGAGAGCGCGCCCGTTCCGACGAGCAGTCGGATCCGGTCGCTCGACGCGCGGGTCAGGAGGATACCGAGGGCGAACGAGCCGACGACGTTCGCGACCAGCGTCCCGACGCCGGTCGGGACGCCAGCGAGGGGGGCGAGCCGGCTACCGGACGCAGCGGCGAGAACGCCGCCGACCCCCACGTCGACGGCGTGTCTGGCGACCGCGCCGAGGAAGCCCCCGGCCGCGACGAGGAGGAATCCGTACGGCGTTCGTTCCATGCGCCGGGGTGTCGCCGGCGCGACTTGTGGGTTCTGAACCCCGTCACCCCGGCCCGCCGTCCGACAACCGACTCGCCCGCGGGCTCTCGCCCTCGTGAGGCGTCCGTCGCTCGCGGATCCGAACCGTATGGGCCGTCTCCGTGGCGTCGTCGACGACGAGCGCCTCGCCGACGCCGTCGGGGAGCCGCGAGGCGAGGTCGCCGGCGAGGTAGGTCGCCTCCGCCGCCGCCAATCGGTCGACGTCGCGCGCGGCCGTGAGGCGGTGGGAGACGAGCAGGTCGGACTGCGAGACGGCGACGCTCGGCAGCGCGGCCGGCCGCTGGGTCGCACAGACCACTGAGACGCCCGGAGCGCGCCCGCGGGTGAGGAGCGTCCGGAGCGCGGACTCGGCCACACCGTCGAAGAAGGCGTGCGCCTCGTCGACGAGCAGCCACGGGAGCCGCGAGAGATCGCCCGCGATCCGCGCGTCGTAGAGCCCGCGGGCGACCGCGCGAACCACGGCCGCGGCGGCGGCGTCGGGGATTCCGGCGAGGTCGATGACGGCGGGAGCGCCCTCTGCCGCGAGGGACGCGACCGGCGGCGCGTCGGCGTCGAAGACGTCCCACGAGGCCGCCAGCCGGAGGTGGTTCGCGGCGGCGCGCCGCGTCTCACGCGGGGCGTCGGCCGCGGCGACCGCCTCGCGGAGCGCCGCGATCGACGGCGAGGGGTCCGGCTCGGTTGTAATGTCCGAGTCCCTCGCGGCTCCAGGCTCGTCGTCGACGGCGTCGGCGACGACGCGCCAGACGAGGCTCCCGGGCCCGCTCGCCGGATCGAGCCCGAGCAACGGCGGCCAGGCGGACGGCGGTATCGAGGCGGGCCGGACCGCGGGGTCGACGACGCGGCCGCCGGCGACCTCGAGGCCGCCGAAGACGCCCATCGGATCGACGACGACCGGCGCGACGCCCTCGGCGGCGGCGAGTTCCTCCGCGAGGACGCCGAGCGTGTACGACTTCCCGGTGCCCCGCTTCCCGAAGACGACGCCCGCGTGCGGGCGGTCGAGGTCGACGCCGACCGCCGCGCCGGCGCTCCCGTCGCGGGCGAGGAAGGACCCGATCCGAGCGGTGTGGGGCCGTTGGTCGGCGTCGCGGTCGTTCCCGTCGTCGCAGTTCGTCTCGTCACCGTGTGCGGTCCCGTCGTCGCTCGCGGTCCCGCGGTCGAGGTCGTCGGTCGTTCCGCCGCGACCGAGTACGTACACGCGGTCGGGTGGCCCCGGTATCGGATAAAAACGGTCGGACGACGTTTTATAACCGATGCCGCGGCCAGCGGGCCGTATGTCCGATCGAACACACGACTCGCGCACCGCGAACCGCCGGACGTTCAGCACCGACACCCGCGCGATAGAGGGGCTTCCGGTCCGGCTCGTCATCGCGCTCGTCGTCGGGGTCGCCAGCCTCAGCGTGATGATGGGCATGATCGGCGACATCGACGGCCTCGCCGCGACGGAGCTCGACGCACAGCCGCAGCCGGAGGTGACCACGCCCGGCGACCAGTCGCTGGACGTGGCGGTCGTCGACCCCGACGGCTCCCGCGTCGCGGACGCGACGGTCATCGTCCGCGGCGGCTCGGCGCGGATCGACGGCGTCGCCACCGCGGAGACGAACGCGGAGGGCGTCGCGACCGTGGACGTCGATCCTGAACTCGGTCCGAATCAGGCCGACGGGACGCTCACGATAGACGTCAAGCCGCCGGCTGAGGGCGACTACGTCGACGAACGGGGGAACACGGAGGTGCTCGTCGTCGAGGAGTGAGGCGGCGATTCCGACCGCGGAGCGCCGGGCCTCAGAGGTGGTCGTCCCAGTCGATCCAGTCCTGTTCCCAGCCGTGCCGGCGGCGGCGACCGCGCTCGGCGCGTTCGGCGTCCTCGCGACGGGTGCGGTTTCGCTCCATCCCGGGCTGCTCGCCGTCGACGAGCATCGGTTGGAGCCGCGCCGGCCCGTGCGTCTCGACCGTCTCGAAGCCGGCCGGTGCGGGGTCATCGCCCGCGTCGGCGTCCGGTGCGGCCGACGGCTCGATCGCCGTGACCGTCTGAACGCCCGCGCCGCGCGGGTAGACGATCCGGCCGCCGGGCGCGAGCTGTTCGCGGAGGGCGCGCGGCGGTTCGACGACGGCGGCCTCGAGGAGGATCCGGTCGTACGGCGCGTACGCCGGGAGCCCGTCGGCCCCGTCCGCGCGGTCGACGAGGACCGCTTCGTAGCCCGCGGCGTCGAGGTTCGACCGCGCGGCGGCGACGGCGGCGCGGTCGATGTCGACCGCGTGGACGCGGCGCGCGCCGGCGATCTCGGCGAGCATCGCGACCGAGTAGCCGATCCCCGCGCCGACGACAAGGACCGTGTCGTCCCCCTCGACGTCGAGCGCGGTGACCAGCCTGACCACCGTCGCGAGGGAGAGCGAGTGGGGGTCGTCCTCGTCGACGACGCCGCCGCGGGGCGAGTCGTCGACGAAGGGGTCGCGGGGGACGCGCTGGAGCGCGGTCAGCACGGGCGGCTCGATCGGTTCGCCGATCTGGTGTTCGAGCCCCTCGATCATGTCCGCCCTGAGCGACGCGTCGTCCATGCGCGGTCTGAGGGCTCGGTCCTCTAAAACTGTGTGTTCGGCGGGCCGGCTACCGCATCGGGACGAACCGCACGCCGCCGTGGTCCTCGCGGTCGACGCCGTCCTCTCGGACCGCGAGTCGGACGAGCCGCTGGCGACCGCCGTCCGCGACGGGAGCGACCACGTGACCGCCCGGTCGGACGCGGTCGACGATCGCGTCGGGGACCGCCTCGGGCGCTGCGCAGGTGAGGTACGCGGCGTCGAACGGGGCCTCGTCGGCGAACGCCTCCCGCCCGTCGGCGGCCGCGACGGTCACGTCGTAGCCGAGGCGATCGAGGCGATCGCGGGCGGCGGTCGCCAGGTCGGGGAGGCGCTCGGCCGAGAAGACGTTCCCCGGGCCGACGACCTCGGCGACGACCGCAGCGTGGTAGCCGCAGCCGGTCCCCACCTCGAGGACGCGGTCGCCGCGCTCGACGTCGAGGAGGTCCGTCATCACCGCGACCATGTGCGGCGCGCTGATCGTCTGGTCGTGGCCGATCGGGAGCGGTCGGTCGGCGTACGCCGACTCGCGGTGCGTCTCGGGAACGAACTCGTGGCGGGGGACGGCCCCGATCGCCGACAGCGTCCGCTCGCTCGCGTCGAGGCGCCGTCGGAGCGCGCTCACGAGGTCGCGTCGTTCGGCCGCGCGGTCGCCGTCGTTCATGCGAGTCGGTAGCACGGTGTGCGTGGAGAAAGCATCGGCGGGGGGAAGGGGTCGAGCCGGTCGGGTCAGTTCACGTCGATCCGGTGCCCCTCGTCCGCGTCGACCGCGTCGAGCGGGACCGTCACGGTGAGGACGCCGTGGCGGTACGTCGCGGTCGCGTCGTCGAGGCGGGCGGTCGCCGGGAGGTCGACGGTCCGGGTGACGGACTCGTGACGGCGCTCGCGGCGGAGGTATCGACGGTCCGCGTCCTCGCGCTCCGCGGCGCGCTCGGCCGCGATCGTGAGTCGGTCCTCCAGTGCCCGGACGTCGATCTCGTCGCGGTCGAACCCGGGGAGGTCGGCCATCACGACGTACTCGTCGTCGTACTCGGCGACGTCGATGTCGGCGGTCCGGAGGTCGCGGCCCCAGGCCCGCTCGCCGGCGAAGGGGGTGCGGCCGAGGAGCTGCTCGATCTCGTCGAAGGGATTCGTCGCGTCCATACCGACAGGAAGGGGCCGTGAGGTATTAAATAGCGACTGACGCGTGCTATCTCGCGGCCGCGGCGGCTTCCGGTATCTCGGCCGCGCTCGCGCTCCGCGCCGCGCGCGCCGGCGAGACTAGGGACTCAGCTGACGTCGATCGTGTGCCCGCGGTCGTCGTCGGGCGAGCGCTTGGGGAGCGTGACGGTGAGCACGCCGGCGTCGAACGAGGCCGTCGCCGCGTCGGCCTCGACTGGTCCGGGAATCGGAACCCGGCGGGAGACGGAACTGAACCGGCGCTCGCGGCGGTGATAGCGGACGTCGTCGGAGTCGTCGGCGTCTTCAGAGTCGTCCGCATCTGCCGCGTCGCCCTCATCCTCTGCCGGTTCGTCGGCGTGACCTCCCTCGTCGACGGCGAACTCGGTCGACTCCTCCCGGGAGCCGGTGATCACGAGCGCGTCGTCGCGCAGTTCGACGTCGACGTCGTCGGCGTCGAACCCGGGGAGGTCGGCGAGGACGGTGATCGTCTCGTCGTCCTCGACCACGTCGACGTCGACGTCGCGAGCGCCCGGGAACCGCGGGACCTCGGGGCCGGTCCCCTCGAGCGTCCCACCGAGTTCCTCGAACTCGCGGCCCATCCGTTCGAGCAGGTCTTCGATCTCGTCGAAGGGATCGCGTCGGGTCATACAGGTCAGGATTCGTGACGGAGCGTCTTGAACGTACTGGCGGAGCGGGCGACGCGGGCCGGATTGGAACGCGGCCGACAGACACTATCCGCTGGGGGCCCTGGCGATCGTATGCGCCTGTTTTGGCACCGAGGCGACGCGCGGACGCGGGACAACGCCGGACTCGCCGCCGCGGCGCGGGAGGGCGAGGTCGTGCCGGTGTTCGTGTACGACGCCGACCTGCTCGGAACGGTCGGCGCGCGCCAGCGCGCGTTCTTCCTCCGCCACGTGAAGCGACTGGAGGAGCGGTATCGCGAACTGGGGAGCGACCTGATCGTCCGCGCCGGCGACCCGGCGGAGGTCCTCGTCGACCTCGCCGCGGAGCACGACGCCGAGGCGGTGTTCTACAACGAGCAGTACCGAGCGGCCCGTCGGAACCGACAGCGGGCCGTGGAAGACGCGCTCGCCGGCGCGGGCGTCGACACGGACTCGCGGACCGACCTCGTCATGGTCGACCCCGGGCGGCTGGAAGCGCGCTACCCGAACCACAGTCAGTTCCACGGCGACTGGGAGGCCGTGCCGAAGCGCGGTCCGTACGCCGAGCCGGACGCGGACGCGCTGGCCGACGTGCGCGACGGGAAGACGGTCCCCGAGCCCGACGCCGACATCGACCTCCCCGACGCGGGGTACGAGGCCGCCCGCGAGCGGTTCGACGAGTTCCTCGACTACGGGATCACCTCGTACAACGACACCCGCGACGACCTCCCGAAGGCCGTCGAGGCCCCGACGCACGCCGTCTCGCGGATGTCGCCGTACCTCGCGACCGGGGCGATCGGGATCCGCGAGCTGTGGGCGGGCGCGGGCGACGTGTACGACGCCGTGACCGGCGGCGAGCGCCGCAACGTCGACAAGTACCGGTACGAGCTCTCGTGGCGCGAGCAGATGTACCACCTGCTGTACTACAACCCGGACCTGGCCGTGTCGAACTACAAGTCGTTCCCGAACGAGATCGCGTGGCGCGACGACGACGCGG
>NZ_CAKZRO010000012.1 GCF_937146585.1 uncultured Halorubrum sp.
GGTGCGACTTGATGTTCCCCTCCGACTCGATGCGGTCGGGGTAGATCGTCCCCTGAACGAGGTAGTCGGCGTCGACGTCGCGCGCGACCGTCTCGAACTCGTCGATGAACCCCTCGCCGATGACGTGGCGCTTCTCCTCGGGATCGGTGACCCCCGTAAGCCGGTCGAAGAAGCGGTCCTGCGCCTCGATGACGCGCAGCGACTCCATGAACTCGAACGTGTCGCGGATCTCCGCCGTCTCCCCCTTCCGCATCAGCCCCGTGTCGACGTAGACGGGGGTGAGCTGGTCGCCGACCGCCTCGTACGCGAGCGTCGCCGCGACCGAGGAGTCGACCCCGCCGGAGAGGGCGATCACGGCGTTCGCGTCGCCGATCGCCTCCCGGATCTCCGCTTTCGCCTCCGCGATGAATTCGTCCGTCTCGACCATCTATAGCCTCACGTCCGCGTTGCGCTCGGTTGTGTCCGTCGATCCCAGCGCCGCCTCGACGAGGGAGACGAACGGCGGGCTCGCGCGGTCGGGCCGCGACCGGAACTCGGGGTGCGCCTGCGTCCCGAAGAAGAACGGGTGGTCGGGGCGTTCGAGGATCTCCATCCGGTTGTCGGCGCGCCCGGAGAACGTCAGCCCGTCGGCCTCCAGGTCGTCGATGTACTCGGGGTTCACCTCGTAGCGGTGGCGGTGGCGCTCGGTACAGGAGTCGGCGCCGTACACCCGCGCCGCGAGCGTGTCGGGCTGGATGTCGGTCTCGTGCGCGCCGAGCCGCATCGTCCCGCCCATGTCCTCCGTCTCGTACTGCTCGGGGAGCAGGTCGATGACGGGATGGGGCGTGTCGGAGTCGATCTCGGCGGAGTGGGCCCCGTCGAGCCCGAGAATGTTGCGCGCGTGCTCGACGACGGCCATCTGGAAGCCCAAGCAGAGCCCGAGGAACGGCACGTCGTTCTCGCGGGCGTAGCGGATCGCCTCGATCTTCCCGTCGGTCCCGCGGGAGCCGAAGCCGCCGGGGACGACGACCGCGTCCGCCTCGGCGAGGCGCTTTTCGTGTTCCTCGCGGGTCTCGTCGGCGTCGACCCACAGCACGTTCACCTCGGTACCGGTCTGGATGCCGGCGTGTTTCAGCGCCTCGTGGATCGACATGTAGGCGTCTTCGAGGGCGTACTTCCCGACCAGGGCCACGTCGATCTCCTCGTCGCGGTCGCGGGTGACCAGGTCGCGCCACTCCGTCGAGCGCTCGGCCTTCGGCAGCGCCTCGTCGACGAGGCCGAGCCGCTCCATCACGTACTCGTCTAACCCCTCGTCTTCGACCATCAGCGGGACGTGGTAGATGTCCTCCACGTCGGGGTTCGAGAAGACGGCGTCCGTGGGCACGTCACAGAACAGCGCGATCTTCTCTTTCGTCTCCGGGTCGAGCCGGTCCTCGGAGCGCCCGACGAGGATGTCGGGCTGGAGCCCGATCGAGCGCAGCTCTTTCACGGAGTGCTGGGTCGGCTTCGTCTTCTGCTCGCCGTTCTTCGAGTACGGGACGAGCGTGACGTGGGTGAAGAGGATGTCCTCGTCGTCCTCCTCGTGGGCGAACTGGCGGAGCGCTTCGAGGAACGGCATCGACTCGATGTCCCCGACCGTCCCGCCGATCTCGACGAGACAGACGTCGCTCCCCTCGGCGGCCTCGCGGATGCGTCGCTTGATGTCGTCGGTGACGTGCGGGATGATCTGGACGGTCTTGCCGAGGTAGTCGCCGGCGCGCTCGCGCTCGATGACGTGCTGGTACGTCTTCCCCGTGGTGACGTTGTGGTCGAACGTCATGTCGGTGCCGAGGAAGCGCTCGTAGTTGCCCAGGTCGAGGTCGACCTCGCCGCCGTCCTTGAGGACGTACACCTCGCCGTGCTCGTACGGGTTCATCGTCCCGGCGTCGACGTTGAGATAGGGGTCCACCTTCACGGCGGTGACGTCGAAGCCCGCGTTGGCGAGAAGGCGCCCGGTACTGGCGGCGGTGATGCCCTTGCCCAGCCCGGACATCACACCGCCCGTGACGAACACGAACTTCCGACCCAGCGAGGGGTCGTACCCCGTGTCGGGATCTGCTGGCATATCGACCGTCCGTCAGGGGCCGGCAAAACCGTTTCGGACCCCGCGTTTCGCTGGACGTTCGTGACTATTTGCCGACGCACCGTCCGACCGCCCGACGGCGAGGCTGCCGGCTCACTCCGGCGCGGCGAGCCGGTAGCACATGCCGGGTTCGTCGGCGTCCTCCGGGGCGCGCTCGGTGTAGTAGACCCCGTCGTCGGTGACGAACGGCGCGCTGGTCACCTCGCCGTTGCCCTCGACCGCCCAGGTCACCGACCCGTCCTCGCGATCGAGCGCGTAGAGGTGCTCGTCGTACGAGCCGACGAGGACGTGGCCGTTCGTCACGGTCACGTTCCCCGTGATCCACCCGTCGGTCGGGGTCGACCACAGCTCCTCGCCGGTCGCCAAGTCGATCGCGTAGACGTTCCTGTCGTGGCTCCCGACGTACACCGTCCCGTCGTGGACCGCCGGCGCGCACATGACGCCGCCCGTGCGGATCGGGTCGGGGTCGCTCGACGGCGACACAGACTCGTCCGTCTCGAACGCCCAGAGCCCGGAGCCGTCGGTGACGTCGACGGCGGTGACGGTGCCGGCCCACGACGGGACCACCGCGATCCCGCGGCTGATCGCGATCGGCGCTTTGACGTCGCCGCCGGTGTCGAAGGTCCACGCGCGCTCGCGGTCGGCGAAGGACCACGCGTAGACGCGGCCGTCGTTGGCGCCGAACAGGAAGCGGTCGCGCTCGAGGTCGACCGCGACGGTCGAGTGCGGGTGGTCGGTCGGCCGGCCGTCGCGCCACACCTCCTCGCCGCTCTCGGCGTCCAGCGCGACGGCGGCGCCGCTCGGCGGCGAGAACTCGACGGCGAGGTACAGCGTCCCGTCGTGGTACGTCGGGCTGGCGGCGGCCGCGTCGCCGACGTCGGTCTGCCACTCGATCTCGCCGCTCGCGACCGAGACCGCGGAGACGACGCCGTCGTAGGTGCCGACGTACGCCGACCCCTCGGCGATCGCGGGGGTGCCGTGGCTCCCCCACTTGGCGTCGGAGAGGTCCGTCGCCCAGTTCGTCGTCCCGTCGACCGCGATCGACTGGATGCGTCCCGTGTCGTCGGCGACGAGGATGTCGCCCGACGGCGTCGGCATCGGGCTACCCTTCGAGGCGGAGTGCTCGCCGCGGTTCGCCGGCACCGACCACCGCACCCCGACGGTCTCGGGGATCGTCGCGTCGATGTGGCCGTGGTTCCGGAGCCCCTGTCGGAACTGCGAGGCGAGTCCGTCGGACGACTGCGGTCGGCCGTCGAGATCCAGCGGCAGGTCGGCTTCGTCGAACCCGGATCCGGCGTCCGCGGCGGGCGAGTCACCGTCGGCCGTCGAGTCGCCGTCGAGCGAGCTACAACCGGCGAGTCCCGCGACGCCGACGCCGCCGGCGACGCGGAGCAGGTCGCGACGCGTCCGTTCTCTCATGGGGACCGGTTCGCGGGTGAGGATAAAAATCCAGTCGCTCGGACCGAGCCGGAGCGGAGTCGACGGACGCGACGCGG
>NZ_CAKZRO010000013.1 GCF_937146585.1 uncultured Halorubrum sp.
GAGGGAGTCGCTGGCGGCTCCCGCCGCCAGCGACGAGGCTGGGGAGGTGAGAGGTGCGGTGTCGTGTGGGGCGGGGTTCGAAGGGGCAGTCGCGAGGCGGGCGCAGGTGACGGCAGGACCGCAGCGAGTGAGCGGAGCGAACGAGCGAGGACCGCCCCGAACGTGCGCCCGCCTCGCGACTGGGGCTTCGTGGGTGTCGGCGGTCGGTCCATGGTCGACGACGGAGGGCAAGAGTGTACGCGAACTCGACGGTGCGTCGTCGGCGGTCCCGAGCCGAATTTGCTATTGCCACCGACGCGCCGTTTACGTGGCTCGGCGACCAACGGCGGGTATGTCACTCGAAACGCTCGCACCCGCGGAGGACGTCGACGCGGACGCGTTCGACGACTCCGTTCTGGACGCGCTTGCGGCGGACGACTACGCGTTCAAAGTCTGGGGCGGCGACTGGTGTATCGACTGCCAGCGACAGCTCCCCGAGTTCGGTGCCGCGCTCGCAGCCGCCGGTGTCCCGGACGACCACATCGAGGCGTACCCGGTGACGAAGGGCTCGGACGGGAAAGAGGGCGAGCTCGTCGAGGCGTACGGGATCGAACTGATCCCGACCGTCGTCGTCGAGTCGCCCGACGGCGAGGAGCTCGCGCGGTTCGTCGAGGAGGAGGACGCCTCCATCGCGGAGTTCCTCGCCGAGCGACTCGCCGACGTCGAAGCGACCGCCTGAGTCGCTTTTCCTCTGAGTCGCGCGGACTCAGCCGTCTTCGGAGTTCACGTCACCGGCGTAGTAGAGGACGGCCATCGTCACGCCCATCGTGACCGCGTAGACCGTCGTCGACGTGTCGAGGAGGACGCCGACGCCGAGGACCGACGCGGTCACCACGGCTCCGGTGAGGAGGGCGTACCGAACTCTGGAGAGCCCGCGCGCCCAGTCGTCGGCGCGGCGGTACAGCTGACGGGGACTTGCCATGTCCCGCCCTGTCTCGCCACCGAGGAGTGTTTTCCGGTCGGTCGGCGACGGACGAGGCGAGCGCTCAAGTCGATCGGGCGTCGACCCCGCGTATGGCACGCGTCACGGTCTGGAACGAGCACCGACACGAGCGCGAGAGCGAGGTCGTCGCCGACGTCTACCCCGACGGCATCCACGCCGTCGTCGCGGACGCGCTGGAGGAGGGCGGCCACGAGGTCCGCACGGCGACCCTCGACGAGGGCCCGGAGCACGGGCTCACCGAAGCGGTCTTGGACCACACCGACGTGCTGGTCTGGTGGGGCCACGCGGCCCACGACGAGGTCCGCGACGAAGTCGTCGACCGCGTCCACGAGCGCGTCCTCGACGGGACGGGCCTCCTCGTGCTCCACTCCGCGCACTACTCGAAGATCTTCAAGCGGCTGATGGGGACCAGCTGCTCGCTGAAGTGGCGCGAGGCCGCCGAGCGCGAGCGGCTCTGGACGATCGAGCCGAGCCACCCGATCGCCGACGGGATCGGGGAGGCGATCGAGCTCGACGAGGCCGAGATGTACGGCGAGCGGTTCGACGTCCCCGCGCCCGACACGCTCGTGTTCACCTCCTGGTTCGAGGGCGGCGAAGTGTTCCGCTCCGGCTGCTGTTACCGCCGCGGGAACGGGCGGGTGTTCTACTTCCGGCCCGGCCACGAGACGTATCCGATCTACTACGACGGGGACGTCCGGCAGGTGCTTCGAAACGCAGTCGACTGGGCTGAGCCGGGCGACGGGCCGACGCCCGAGTTCGGCAACGCGGACCCGAGAGAGGAGATCGACACGAGCGACGACCGGAGCGTTCATTGAGGGGACCCGCGGTCGGCCGCGTTGTCGGGCGCGGGTGCCGCCGGCCGCGCGCGTTCAGGCCACGTCGCGAAGTCGCATGAACGCGTTCATCACCGCCGACTCGGCCTTCCGGAGGTGTTCAGAGGCGGTGCTCGGCGAGGCGTCGATCCGATCGGCGACCTCCGCGACGGACGCCGCGCGCGGCGACTCGTAGTAGCCGCACTCGACGGCGGCCGCGACCGCGTCGAACTGCCGGTCCGTCAGCCCCGGGTCGAAGAGGTGCTGGCGCCAGTCGTATTCGCCGACGCGGAGGACTTCGCTGTCGATCCGGTCCGGGAGCGCGGCGAGCGCCTCCCGGAGCGGCCCGTGGTCGCCGAGGATCGTCAGCCGCGCGACGCCGCCCGGACGGAAGTCGATCGGCGGGACGACGACGATCCCGGTCCGCCGGAGCGAGCCGAACATCGCGTCGTCGACGTCGTCGCGTCGCTGCGTGAGGAAGACGTAGTATCCCGACCCGTCGATCCGGGTGACCTCGAACTCCCGGATGCGGTCGACGGAGCGCAGCGCGTCGACGTACACATCGATGTCCCCCTCCACGTAGAACAGGAATGTGTCCGCGGTCTCGTCGAAGAGGCTGCCGTGAAGGAGCACGTCCCGATCGATGGCGTCCGACTCGTCGACCAGTCGGTGCATCGGGTGGAGGAGCTCCGGCGGGTACCGGAGTTCGAGGCGCAGGTACTTCACGCCGGACAATGACGACGGCGGTTTGATAAATACCCGTACTGAGCCGGCAGAAGCCTCGGGTCCTGCCCTCGCGTCTCTTCCGGTATGTCGACAGAGCTGCTGCGTGAAGGCGACGAGGACAACGAAGAGACGAGGGATCCGTTCTCGTCGATCGGGGAGCTGGTCACGGCGCGCGAGAAACACCTGAACGCCCCCGCGGCGCGGGTCCGACCGGACGCGGTCCGGGAGGCGCTCTCCACGCTGCGGGACGAGGCGGGGTACGACCACCTCGCGTGCGTCACGGCACAGGAGTACGAGAACCGGTACGAGTCCATCTATCACCTGCGTTCCTACGACGACCCGACCCGGGAGCTCAGCGTCGTGGTCCCGGCCGACCGGAGCGACCCGGTCTCGGAGTCGGCCGCGCCCGTGTTCCGTACCGCGGACTGGCACGAGCGCGAGGCGTACGACCTCGTCGGGATCGAGTACGACGACCACCCGGACCTCCGCCGGATACTCCTGCCCGAGACGTGGCAGGGGCACCCGCTGTCGACGGACTACGACGAGGACCAGCCGCAGATCGCCGCGCTCTCGGAGAACGAGCCGATCGAGCCGGGATCCTCGTCCGCGACCGGCAGCGACACCATGCTGCTCAACGTCGGCCCGCACCACCCGGCGACCCACGGCGTCTTACACCTTCAGGTCACGCTCGACGGCGAGACGGTCGTCGGCGTCGAACCCGACATCGGTTACATCCACCGCTGCGAGGAGCAGATGGCGCAGTCCGGGACGTACCGCCACCAGATCATGCCGTACCCCGACCGCTGGGACTGGGGCGGCGCGGGGCTGCTCAACGAGTGGGCGTACGCCCGGGTCGCCGAGGACCTCGCGGACGTCGAGGTCCCGGAATACGCGCAGGTCGTCCGCACGATGAGCGCGGAGTTCAGCCGGATCCTCTCGCACATGCTGGCGATGGGCGCGTACGCGCTCGACGTGATCGGCGACTTCACGGCGACGTTCATGTACGCCATCCAGGAGCGCGAGCGCGTCCAAGACATCCTGGAGGAACTCACGGGCCAGCGGCTGATGTTCAACTACTTCCGGCTCGGCGGGCTCGCGTGGGACCTCCCGGAGCCCAGAGGGGAGTTCCTCTCAATGGTCCGCGAGTACCTCGACGGCCTCCCGCGTCGCATCGAGGAGTACCACGACCTCCTCACGCGGAACGAGATCCTCCAGCTCCGCACGGTGGACACGGGGGTCCTCCCGCCGGAGGTCGCGAAGAGCTACGGGGCGACCGGCCCGGTCGTCCGCGGTTCGGGGGTCGACTACGACCTGCGCCGCGACGACCCGTACGGCTACTACGACGAGCTCGACTGGGACGTCGTCACCGAGGACGGCGGCGACAACTTCAGCCGCCTGCTCGTCCGGATGCGCGAGGTCGAGGAGTCCGCGAAGATCATCGAGCAGTGCGTCGACCTGCTCGAGGACTGGCCCGAGGACGAACGCAACATCCAGGCGAACGTGCCGCGCACGCTGCGCCCGGACGACGACGCGGAGATCTACCGCGCCGTCGAGGGCGCGAAGGGCGAACTCGGCATCTACATCCGCGCGGACGGCACGGACAAGCCGGCCCGGTTCAAGATCCGCGGACCCTCGTTCTCGAACCTCCAGACGCTCCCGGAGATGGCCGAGGGGGAGTCGATCCCGGACCTGATCGCCGCGCTCGGCAGTCTCGACACCATCATGGGTGAAGTCGATCGATAAGGGACGCGACGAGCCGGCGGCTCACCGGTGTAGGGCGACCGCCGCTACGGCGCGGACGTTGAAAGGCGACCGCCTCGCGCGAACGCGAGACGACCGGTCGTGTCGCGCGCCGGCGGCCGGTCGAGTGAGCATCGACCGCGGCCGTATATAAACCCTCGTTCACGGGACCGCGAGGGAACGGTCGAGCCCGCGGTCAGTCCGGGCGGTGGACTTCGCCGTCGCGGGAGTCGGCGTTCTTCCGCCGGATCGCCGCGGCCGCGTTGTTCGCGTCGTAGCCGAAGAACACGTCCTTCGCGTACGTCTCGGCGACCTCGGTCGCGTGGACCAAGTCGTCGACGTCCACCTCGACCGCGTACAGCTCCAGCGAGAACGGCGTCTCCGGCGGCGCGCCGTGGACGTCGTAGTCGCCGCCGAGCCGGGAGCGGAACCCCCGGGCGATCGCCTCCAGCCAGTAAGTCGTCGCGTACTCGGTGTCGTACAGCGGGACGACGAACTCGTCGACGTGGTCGGCGAGGCGGTCGAGGTCGAGGCCGGCCCGCTCGTAGAGGTGGTCGGGGTAGGGGTCGGGGTACAGCGTGAGCAGGAGGCGGCCGGGGACGAGGTCGGCCGCCTCGGCGACGAACTCGGTGATGACGTCCGCGCGCCAGTCTGCGAAGTCGTCGCGGTCGCTCTCGGCGAACAGGCGCTCGCAGCGGTCGCAGTGACAGAACCCCTCGCGGGGGAACCCCACGTCGTCGAGGCGCACGTCCTCGTTCTCGGCGGCGCAGTCCGCGATGATCTCGAGGAGTCCCTCGCGGTACTCCGGGTGGGTCGGGCAGATGTACGCCCAGTCGAAGTAGTCGCGGTCGCGGGTCGCCGGCTCGCCGCGCTCGTCGACCGGGACGAGGTCCTCGTCCTCGCCCGCGGCCGCGTTGTCGCCGAAACACGACACCATGTTCACGGCGTTCGGCAGGGGCTCGGCCGCCCGCCCCGTGACGTCTTTCACCTCGTAGAACCCGAGGTCGAACGGCTCCATCGCGACCTCGTCGGCGTTCCGCGTGACGACCCCGTACATGGGATTGGTTACGGGACTGGTCGGTAAAAACGGACGGTATCGGGCGGTCGACCGCGGCTGCGGGTCGGTCTGCGCCGCCGCTCGGTCGTCGGTGCGGTTCGCGGAGGGCGCGGACGCGGAGTCGCGCGGTTACTCGATCTCGACCGGCTCCTTGTCGCCGGCGAACAGGAAGTACGCGAGCGCGACGAGCGACAGCACGAGGACGAGCTTGGCTTTCTTGCTCATACGGGCCGGTTGGCACGGCGGGCGCTAAAACTTACCGGACCGAGCGGGGATCGGCCCCGGGAGAGACGGCCCGCGTCGCTGGTCGCCTCACACGTCGATGTGGTCGGCGATGTCGGAACGCAGGATCGTCGCGCAGTAGTCGCAGCGCACCCCGTCGGCGACGACGTCGAACCGGGTCTCGACGGGCTCGCCGGCGTTGGTGATACAGTTGCGGTTCGGACAGGAGAGGACGCCCGTCACGCCGTCGGGGCGGGTGACGCGGTTCTTCTCGACGACCTCGAAGTCGCGGACGATGTTGATCGTCGCCTCCGGCGCGATGAGCGAGAGCACGTCGACCTCGGACTGGGACAGCTCGCGGTCCTCGACCTTCACGATGTCCTTGCGGCCGAGCCGGTCGGAGGGGACGTTCATCCCCACCGAGACGCCGAACCCCTCGGAGCCGTCGATGCCCAGAATCGCGAGCACGTTCAGCGCCTGACCGCCCTCGACGTGGTCGATCACGGTGCCGTCGCGGATCTTCGAGACGCGGAGCTCGTGGTCGCTCATCGGTCCACCTCCGTCCCCTCGGCGGCCTCGGCGTTCTCCAGTAAGGTGTCGAGCAGCGCCATCCGGACCGGGATCCCGTTGTGCGCCTGTTCGAAGTAGCGCGCGTGGTCGGTCTCGTCGACGTCGGGCGCGATCTCGTCGACGCGGGGGAGCGGGTGCATCACGGTGAGGTCGTCCGCGGCGGCCTCGAGCGTCTCGGCGTCGATCCGGTACTCGCCCGCGACGCGGTGGTACTCGTTCTCGTCCGGGAACCGCTCCTTCTGGATCCGGGTGACGTACAGCACGTCGAGCTCCTCCAAGACCGGGTCGAGCTCGTCGTGCTCGCGGATCTGCGCGCCCGTCTCGTGGAGGTCGAAGCGGACCGACCGCGGGAGCCGCAGCGAGTCGGGGCTGATGAAGTGCTGGTTGGCGTCGAACTCTGTCAGCGCGGCCGCCAGCGAGTGGACCGTCCGCCCGTACTTCAGGTCGCCCATGATCCCGATCGTGAGGTCGTCGAGACCGTGGTCCTCGCGGATCGTGTGGAGGTCGAGGAGCGTCTGGGACGGGTGCTGGCCCGCGCCGTCGCCCGCGTTGACCACGGGGACGTCGACGCGCTCGCCCGCCAGCGTGGCCGCTCCCTCGCTCGGGTGCCGGAGGACGAGGGCGTCCGCGTACCCCTCGATGACGCGGACGGTGTCCGACAGCGACTCGCCCTTCGACACCGACGAGGAGTCGACGTCGCCCATGTCGATGGTGTTCATCCCGAGGCGCTTGGCCGCGCTGTCGAAGCTCATCCGGGTGCGCGTGCTGGGCTCGAAGAAGCAGAGCGCGAGCACCCGCCCGGCGTGCCGGTCCGCGTAGGCGGCGGGGTCGTCGGCGACCGCCCGGGCCCGGTCGAGTACGGCCTCGATGTCATCCCGCGAGAGCTGGGTCGCGGTGATGAGGTGGTCCTGTCGCATCGTCAGAGATGGGTGTCGGCAGTATCTTGAATCCCTCGGCTCGGGGCGCAGCTCGGGTGTTCACGGACGTGCGTACCCGCGCGGGTCGCCGCTTCGATATCCGTAACGCGCCCCGGTCCGGAGTCGGCGCGACCGGACTGGACCCCCCTCGCCGCACCGGGCGACCGCCGCCGCGCATAAGCCGTCGCGGGCCGAAACGGATCGCATGGCAGACAACGACCCGGCCGACCTGCTCCCGAACGACCGCGTGAAGCAGGCGGCCATCGACGGCGAGGTGACGCAGCTCCACCGCGGGAACCAGTACGGCGAGGAGGGCGACACCTTCGAGATCGACGGCGTCGCCTTCGAACTGGTCGAGGTGACCGAGCGCACGCTCGGCGACATGACCGACGAGGACGCGAAACGCGAGGGGTCGCCGTCGCTGTCGGCGTACAAAGAGCGGATGGTTCGCGCCCACGGCGGCAACTTCGAGTGGGACGACGACGCCGACGTGGTGCGTCACCGCTTCGAACGGGTCGAGTAGGGCACGGCAGCGCGTCCACAGGGCGACGCCGCTACCCCGGACGCGAACGTGTCACGCGATACGACCGTATCCCATTATTTATACTGTAAGATACCGGAGACGGGATGTATGTCAGCGAGTGACGGGGCAGGCGTCGTCGAACGTATCGGATTCCGAATGTCGGAGGTGGTCGAACGGTGGATGCCGAGCCCGTTCGTCTTCGCCATCCTGTTGACGTATATCGTCTACGTGGCCGGGCTGGTGGCCACGGACTCCGGGCCGGTGGAACTGTTGGAGTTCTGGTACGGCGGCTTCTGGGCGTTCCTCGGGTTCTCGATGCAGATGGTGCTCATCCTGATGACCGGGTTCGTCATCGCGTACCACCCGCGGGTGAACGCGATCTTACAGCGGCTCGCCGAGGTGCCGAACTCCGGCGCCCAGGCCGCCGCGTTCGTCGGCTTCATCTCGATGTCGCTGGCATGGGTCCACTGGGGGTTCAGCCTCATCATGGGCGCCATCTTCGCCCGCGAGATGGGGAAGGTCGCCCACCGGAAGGACATCAGCATTCACTACCCGCTGCTCGCGGTCGCCGGCTACATGGGGCTCGGCCTGACGTGGCACTGGGGCATCTCCGGCTCCGCGCCCCTCCAGCTGACCGACGCGAACAACATCGGCGAGGGGACCGGGTTCGAGTTCCTGACGTCGACCGTGCCGGCCGCAGAGACCATCTTCCACCCATACGCGCTCACGCTCACCGCGCTCTCCATCGTCTTCGCGAGCGCCGTGCTGTACGTCCTCGCGCCGTCGGGCGACCGCGCGAAGGGGATCACGGAGTACGTCGACGAGGCGGACCTGTTTGACTCCGCGGCGGACGGGGGCCGCGCAACTGACGACCCGGCCACCGACGGCGGCACCGACGCCGCCGACCCGGTGGACGAGCCGCCGACCGGGGTCGCCGACGTCCCCGCAGAGCGGCTGAACAACAGCCGGATCATCGGCGGGCTGGTCGCGCTGTCGGGCGTCGCCATCCTCGCGCTCCAGTTCGCCGGGCAGGGGCTCGGCGCGTTCACGCTGAACGCCGTCAACTTCGGCTTCCTCTTCGCCGGCCTGCTCATCTACCAGCGCCCGGCGTACTACCGCGACCGGTTCAACGACGCCGCCGGCGCGGCGGCCGGCATCGTCCTGCTGTTCCCCTTCTTCGCCGGCATTCAGGGGATCATGGCCAGCTCCGGGCTGGCGCTGCTGCTCGCCGAGGGGCTGCTCGAAGTGTCGACGGCGGCGACGTACCCCGTTATCGCGTGGGTCGTCGGCTCCGTCGCGAACCTGTTCGTCCCCTCGGGCGGCGGCGAGTGGCTCGTCGTCGGCCCGTCAGTGCTTCAGGCCGCGCAGGAACTCGGCGTCCCCTACGGACAGGCCACCATCGCGTACGCGGTCGGCGACGCGCACACGAACCTGCTGAACCCGTTCTGGGCGCTCCCGCTGCTCGCGATCACGAACGTCAAGGCGCGCGAGATGTTCGGCTACGCCATCGCGATGCTGATCGCGCTGATCCCGTTCCTCGCGATCGCGCTGTACGCGGTGCCGTACTGAGCGGTTGAAAAGGGGCCCCTCTTTTCAGTCGTCGTCCGCGGCCGCGCCGTCGCCCGCCGCGGTCGCCGCGTCGTCCTCGATGCTCGGCGGGTACTTCCCGCGTTCGAGCTTCAGGTCGGACTGCGGGCGCGCCATACAGGTGAGCGCGTAGTCCTCCGCCTCCTCGTCGCTGAAGCCGCGGGCCGCGGGCTGGGTCACCTCGCCCTCGAGGATCTCGGCGGAACAGGCGAGGCACATTCCGACGCGGCAGGAGTACTCCTGAGCGATCCCCTCCTCGAAGCAGGCGCTGAGGATCGTCTCCGTGTCGGCCACCTCGATCGTCTCGCCGGTGCCGACGAACTCGACGGTGTGCTCGGTCATGCCGCGAGCTACCCGCCGGCCGGTCAAAAAGGGTTCCCTCTATCTCGTCGCCGTCGCGGGGACGGAAGCGGGCGCGGCGCGCGGTCGCTACTCGACGGCGTCGTCGCGGTCGCCCCTCGCGTGCCGGACGGCCCTCGTCACGACCAACAGGCCGACGGCCGCGAGGAAGTCGCGGCCGATCGGTCCGAACGCGTCGAGCCACAGGCGCGCGGTCAGCGGGCGGGCGGCGACGGCGTTCGACCCCAGCAGGAGTCGGAGCGTGTGCGGGGCCCCGCCGACGTACTGCCCGGCGAGGCCGCCGGCGACGACGGCCGCGAGCAGCGCTCCGAGCGTCCGAGCGGTCAGAGAGACCCGCGGTCCGATACCGTCGATCGCGTAGTAGGCGACGAACAGGAGCCCCGGCACGAGGAGATACGTCCCGGCGACGTCGACGAGCAGATCGAGGGGGGTCCGGGCCGGCACGGGCTGGCCCTCCCGTATCGCGTACTGGCGGGACCGGACCACGCGTTCGAGGAACGACAGGGCCGCCGAGACGGCGGCGAGGGCGTACACCTTCGCCCGCGGTCGTCGGGCGAACGCGTCGCCGAAGGCCATGTCGGCTCGGGCGTCGGCCGTCACTAATAGTTTGCTCCGGGGTCGTCCGCGTTGCCGGCCGCGCCGCGTCGCTCCCGCCCATCGCAACGACTAATCCCCCGCCGGACGCTTCCCGAGGTATGACCGGCAAGGCCACCGCGCGAGCCCACCCGATCCAGGGGCTCGTCAAGTACCACGGGATGCGCGACGAGGAACTGCGGCTCCCGTACCACGACAGCATCAGCCTCTGTACCGCCCCGACCGCGACGACGACGACCGTCGAGTGGCAGCCCGACGCGAGCGAGGACGCCTACGTCATCGGCGGCGAGGCGGTCGACGGGCGCGCCGCCGAGCGCATCGACATGGTCGTCGAGCACGTCCGCGACCTGGCCGGGGTCGACGCCGCGGTCCGGCTGGAGAGCGAGAACTCCTTCCCGTCGAACATCGGCTTCGGCTCGTCGTCGTCCGGCTTCGCGGCCGCCGCGCTCGCCCTCGTCGAGGCCGCGGGGCTCGACATGTCCCTCCCGGACGTCTCCACCGTCGCCCGCCGCGGGTCCTCGTCGGCCGCCCGCGCCGTCACCGGCGCGTACTCGCGGCTCGACGCCGGGCTCAACGACGAGGACTGCCGCTCGTATCGCCTCGACGTCGGCGTGAGCGAGGACGGCTTCGACCCCGAGGAGGACCTCCGGATCGTCGCCGCGCACGTCCCCGCGTACAAGGAGACGGAGGAGGCCCACCGCGAGGCCGCGGCGAGCCACATGATGCAGGCGCGGACCGCCCACGTCCAAGACCAGCTGGTCGAGATGACCGACGCGCTCCGCGCGGGCGACTTCGACCGGATCTTCGAGACCGCCGAGCACGACTCGCTGTCCCTGACGGCCACGACGATGACCGGCCCGGCGGGGTGGGTGTACTGGCAGCCCGAGACGATCGCCGTGTTCAACGCGGTCCGCGAGCTGCGGGAGTCGGGCGTCCCCGTCTACTTCTCGACCGACACCGGGGCCTCGGTGTACGTGAACACGCTCGCGGACCACGTCGACGAGGTCGAGGGCCGGATCGCCGAGATCGGCATCGACACCGACGTCTGGGAGGTCGGCGGTCCGGCGCGCGTCCTCGACGAGAGCGAGGCGCTGTTCTGAGGAGGCGGGACGAGCGCGGCGGAACGGGGCTTGCTGGCTCCGTCGCGGTGATTTATTTGCTCGGGGGTTGAATCGGTGTGACATGTCACCGATCGCTGACACGATCCTCGCGTTCGACGGGGCCACCCCCCGCGTCGTCGCGGACCTCCGGAGCGTCTCGTTCGAGGTCGAGTACGTCCGCGAGGACGTCGAGGACCGCTACTCGGACGCCGACCTCGACGAGGCGTACCAGCTGGTGATGTCGAATCAGATCACGGGCGACGACTTCAAGCGCCTCGTGGGGCGGAGCCAGTACGCGGCCCAGACGCTGTTCTTCGACGACCTCGTGGTGTTCCTCTTCCCGTCGGACCGGTACGACGCGGTGTTCGCGTCGTTCGACTACGACGAGTCGTTCCCCGTGAACGCGCTGGTGAGCGCGGCCACCGAGGCACAGCGGGAGGAGTGAGCCGGGGCGGGCGGGCGGCCGCCGCCGCCGGTCACTCGTTCGGGTCCTCGCCGCGCGCCCGCTTGTACATCGCGAGCGCCTCCTCGCGGCGCTCGGAGTGGTCGACGATCGGCGCGGGGTACGCCGGGGCCGCGTTCGCGCGCTGGGTCGGGGACAGATCGTGCCACTCGTGGATCAGGTCGGGCTCGACGCCGCGCAGTTCGGGGACGTACTGCTTGATGTACTCCGCGTCGGGGTCGTAGCGCTCCCCCTGCGTCATCGGGTTGAAGATGCGGAAGTACGGCTGGGCGTCGGTCCCCGTCGAGGCGGCCCACTGCCAGCCGCCGTTGTCGTTCGCGGTGTCGTGGTCGGCCAGCCGCTCGCGGAAGTGGTCGTAGCCGTGCCGCCAGTCCGCGAGCAGGTCCTTCGTGAGGAAGGAGGCGACGATCATCCGCACGCGGTTGTGCATGAACGCCTCCTCGCGCAGCTGACGCATCCCGGCGTCGACGATCGGGTACCCCGTCTCGCCGCGCTTCCACGCCGCGATCTCGTCTGGGTCGTCGCGCCAGTCGATCCCCTCCTCGTACTCCTTGTAGTTCGCCGTCACCACCTCGGGGTTGTGGAAGAGGACCTGCGTGTAGAACTCCCGCCACGCGAGCTGCTGTTGGAACTCCTCGACCTGCTCCGGGGCGTCCTCGGGGCGCGCGTCCGACTCCGCCTCGGCCATCGCTTCCTCGGTGGCCGCGTACGCCTCCCGGACGCCGATCTCGCCGTACTTGAGGAACGCCGACAGCCGCGAGGTCGCGTCCTCGGCGGGGAAGTCGCGCTCGGCCTCGTAGGCGAACACCGCCTCGTCGAGGAAGTCGTCGAGGCGCTCGCGGGCCGCGGCGGTCCCGGCCGGACCGACGTCCGCGTCCGGTTCCGCGAAGCCGAGGTCGGCGGGCGTCGGGAGGTCGCCGACCGCGGCGACCGGGGGCTCGTCGACGCCGCCGTCGGCCAGCGTCGCGTCGCTCGCGCCGGTCCCGTCGACGGCGTCGACCGCGTCCGTCAGCCGCCCATCGTCGACGAGCGCCTCGTCGGTCGGCACGGGGGCCGGATCGTCTTTCGCGCGGTCGGTCCACTTCTTCCAGTAGTAGCTGTACACGGAGTAGGGATCCCCGGCGTTCGTCCGGATGGCGTCGGGGTCGTGGAGGACCGCGTCGTGGTGGGCCTCGCGCGCGACGTCGACCGCGTCGAGCGCGCGTCGCACCCCGGCGTCGCGCTCCCGAGCGAGCCCGGAGTAGTCGCGGTTCCAGACGACGCGCTCGGCGTCGAGGGCGTCGGCGAGGCGCGGGAGGACGGTCTCGGGGTCCCCGTGCGCGACGACGAGGTCGCTCCCGCGGTCGCGGTACGCCTCTCGGAGCGCGGCGAGCCCGTCGAGCAGGCGGCGGACCCGCACGTCGCTCGCGTGGGCTAAGACGTCGGGGTCGAAGACGAAGACGGGCGCGGCCGGCCCCCGGTCGGCGTCGTCCGTCCCGATCCCCGCTGCGGCCGCGAGCCCGACGTTGTCCGCGGCCCTGAGGTCGCGGCGGTGCCAGAACAGCTCCATGGGATCCACACGGGCGCGTCCACCGTGAAACCACCGGGACCGACGGGGCCTCGACGGGGTGTGAGCGCACGCGATCCGCCGCCGATCAGAGCTCCAGCCGCCCCGGCACGCTCACGCGGTCGAGGAGGAAGTAGCCGACCGTGAGCGTGAGGACGAGCACGCCGAGCGAGACGGCCGCGAGCAGCGCCTCGTCGCCCGTGCCGTAGTCTTCGAGCCGGAAGCTGATCACGCGCCGCGAGACGGCGATGATCGCGGCGCTCACGACGGTCCGGAGGACGGGCTTACCGCGCGCGTACGCCACGAGCGTCCGGTGGACCTCGACGATGATCAAAAGCAGGAGGACGCTGTCGAGCAGCTCGACGACCTCCGCCGGATCGGTGAAGTTCCCGGCGACGAGCAGGCGGTACAGCGAGACGAACAGGTCGAACACGCCGATGACGAAGAGCAGGAGGAGGAAGTACGCCGCGCCGAGGACGAGCCACTCCATCGCCCGGGCCGCGGGGTCCGCGGCGTCGTCGAGGTCGATGGCCATGGTCTTCCCGTCGGGCCCGGGCGGCATGGAGCTTTGGGTGGCTCCGTCAGGCTCCGGCGTCCGCTCCCGTGAGCGATTCGAGCAGTCGCACGGCCGGCGCCTTCGCCAGCGGGTCGTTCCCGTTGCCGCAGTGGGGCGACTGGACGCAGGCCGGGCAACCGCCCTCGCAGTCGCAGGAGTCGATCAGCCGCGCCGTGCGCGTCATCAGCTCCTCGATCCGGCGGTGGCCGCGCCGCGTGAGCCCGACGCCGCCGGGGTACCCGTCGTAGACGAACACCGCCGGCCCCTCGGTGTGGGGATGGTGCGGCGTCGAGATACCGCCGACGTCGGCGCGGTCGCACAGCAGGTGGAAGGGGAAAAGCGAGATGATCCCGTGTTCGGCGGCGTGGATCCCGCCGTTGAACGCGTACTCGCCGCCGGGGATCGGCTCGCCGCCGTCGGCGCTGACCCCCGGGTCCGGCGCGTCCTCGTCGACCGCGTCGCCGAGGCGGCGCATCTCGCGCTCGGCGTCCTCGGGCACCGGGAAGTACAGCGACTTCGTCCGCAGCGTCGTCTCCGGGAGGTCGAGCGTCGACTCGCCGAGCGACTCCCCGGTCGCGGCGTCCTTCCGGACGAACCCCGTGATCTGCTCGGTCACCGTGACGTCCGCGAACCGGACGGGCACGTCGGGGCGCACCGAGAGCGCGCGCTCGTCGAGGTCCGCGTTCACGACGATGTCCTTGTCGGAGCGCACCTGCGTGTAGTAGTCCGCCCACGACTGCTGTAGCTCGGCGACGTCTCGGTCGAGGTCCAGCTCCACCACCTCGTAGGTCCGGCCCTGCTGATGGTAGATCGCGCCCGGGTGGGCGTCGCGAAGCGCGTCGGCGAAGCCGAGCGTCGCGACCGTCTCGCCGCTCGACCGCTCGATCAGCGAGATCTCGCGCTCCTCTGCGGTGCGGAGGTTCACCGACTGCTGCGGGCTCCCGCCGCCGGCGTGGACCCAGCGCGTCCCCTCCGCGGCCTCGCGCCGCTCGAGGACGCCCGCCTCGGTCAGGTCGGCGACGACGCTCGGGAACGAGTCGCCGAAGAAGCGCTCGTCCTCGGGCGAGAGCCAGCTTTCGTCGGCCGCGCAGGCGACGTGGCCGGGCATGAGCTGGCCGTTCTCCGGGTCGCAGATGGCGTCTTCGGGGGGCGCGTCGAAGAAGTCGCTCGGATTGCGCATGAGGTACTGGTCGAGCTGGTCCTCGCCGCCGACCATGACGACCGTGGCGGGGTCGTCGCCGCGGCCGGCCCGCCCCGCGCGCTGGTGGGCGGACATCCGCGTGCCGGGGTAGCCGTCGAGCACCACGGCGTCAAGTCCCCCCACGTCGACGCCGAGCTCGAGGGCGCTCGTCGACCAGACGCCGCGGAGGTCGCCGGCGTGGAGCGCCGACTCGATCTCGCGGCGGCGATCGTCAGTGAGCGCCGCCTGGTACGCGCCGACCTTCCCGGCGAGGTCGCGCTGCCCACGGTCGCGGAGGTCGCTCGCGCTGTCGGTCGCGTACTGCTCGGCGGTCTGGCGGGCGCGGGTGAACGCGAGCGTCTGCTGGCCCGCCGTGACGAGGTCGACGAAGAGCCGCTTGCTCTCCGTGTGGCTCGACTTCCGGCGGCCGCTGCCGCGCTCCTGCCAGTCGTCGTCGTACTCGGGCGGGTTCCACAGCACCCAGTCGCGCGGGCCGCGCCCCGAGGTGTCCTCGTCGACCAGGGCGATCCCCTCGGGGTCGCGGCCGGTGACGGTCGCGACGTGGTCGACGGGGTTGTTGATCGTCGCCGAACAGCAGACGAACTGCGGGGCGGAGCCGAACCGCTCGCAGGTCCGAGCGAGCCGGCGGAGGGTCAGGGCGACCTGCGAGCCGAACACGCCCCGGTAGCTGTGGACCTCGTCGATCACGACGTACTCCAGCGACGAGAAGAACCAGTCCCAGAGTCGGTCCGCGTACGGGAGCAGCGCGTAGTGGAGCATGTCCGGGTTCGAGAGGAGGACGGTCGGCCGGCGGTCGCGCACGTCGCGCTTCTCCGAGCGCGAGAGCCGGCCGGTGTAGGAGTCGACCGACACGCGGCTCCCGAAGCCGAGGTCGGCGGCGAGATCCGACAGCGACTCCTCCTGGTCGGCGATCAGCGCGTTCTGCGGGCCGAGATAGAGCGTGCGCCCGCCGCGGTCCATCGCCGCCTCGAACGCGGGGACGGTGTACGCGAGCGACTTGCCGCTGGCCGTCTCGGTCGCGAGCACGACGTCGTCGCCGTCGCGGACCGCGCCGATCGCCTCGGCCTGGTGGCGGTAGAGTCGGTCGATGCCGCGGTCGCCGAGCGCGTCGGCGAGCCGCGGTTCGAGGTCCACGTCGGCGAACTCGGGCTCGCGGGCCGGGAGCCGCCGGTGGTCGGCGATCTGTCCCTCGTAGAAGGGCCGGTCCCGCAGCCACTCGATGGCGTCGTCCACGGTTACGGTACCCTGGGGTCGGCGGGGCCTAACGGTTGCGGTGGCGGCGGCGCGGCGCGGCGCGCGACCGCCGGTCAGTCGTCCGCCGGCGACCGCGTCGGCTCGGCGTCGACGGACGGCGCGTCGCGGAGCGACTCCGTCGGGCCGTTCCGGGCGAGCGGCGGCCAGCGGACCTCGGTCGCGATGGGCCGGTCGAGGTCGAGCCGCATGCGGAGGTCGCCGCGCCGCTCGACGACCTCGAAGCCGACCGTGCGGTAGACGCTCCGGGCGGGGCGGTTCCCGGTCTCGACGTGGAGTTCGATCCCGTCGCGGCCGGCGGCCGCGGCGTTCGCGATCACGTGCCGGCACAGCTCCGTGCCGACGCCGCGGTCCTGCGCGTCGGGGTGGACGAAGACGGCGAGTTCGGGGGTGTCGGCGTCGGTCGGCGTGTACATCGCGTGGCCGAACAGCTCGCCGTTCCGCTCGGCGACGACGTTGTTCCCTTCCGACAGCATCGACTGGATCCAGTCGACGCGCCGTCGCCGACTCACCGGCGGGAGCCCCTGCGCGCGATGCGGACGGCCGAAGTCCTCGTACATCTCGGCGAGGAACGGCTCATCGGCGTCGGTCGCGGGCCGGATCGTCCAGCGCGCGCCCTCCTTGTCGACGAAGCGCGGACACCGCGGCGGGCAGTGCGGCGTCCCCTCGCACTCGCTCCCGTCCCAGCCGTCGCAAGCGACGCTCGCGGTATCGGGGGTCATGTCTCGACGTTGGCGCCGCGTCGTGTTATAGGGTGACAACGACTTTCACGGCGTGGGAATCGCTCACGGTCCCGACGGCGGCCGCGACGCGGTCGGGTCGGTGCCTACTCCCGGATCAGCACGATGCCCTCGCGGAACACCGCGTGGTTCGGGAGGACGTGCTCCTCGCCGTCGGTCTCGATGTGGGTGACGAAGAGGTCGACCTCCTGGACGACCCCGCGCTCGCCCGCGACGCGGACCTCGTCGCCGATGCCGTACGGCTGCCGGAGGAGGAGGAAGACGCCGGCGGCGGCCGACGCGACCAAGTCCTTCGTCGCGAGCGCGGCGAACAGCACGACCGCGAACGCGTACGCCGCGAGCAGCACGATGAGCGCGAGCGTCTGGACGCCGACCTGGCCGAGCGCGATGAGCGCGGCGACGTAGACGACGCTGTAGTTCACGAGCGTCGGGAGCACGCCCAGCTCGGGGAGCTTGATCCCCCGGAGGCGCTCGGCGACGAGGAGCTCCGCCTTGTCGCCGACGACGACGCCGACGATGAGGACGACGGCGGCGACGAACAGCCGCGGGAGGAAGGCGGCGACCCCGGACCAGAACTGCTCGAGGTAGTTCACGTCCGCGACCGTCAGGGCGACGATGACCGCGACGGCGACGATGAAGTAGCTCGACAGCTGCGCCAAGATCCGAACCGTCGAGGTGTCGAACTCGCGGGCCGTCCGCTCGAAGGCCGTCCCCTCGATCACCTCGGGGACGCCGGCGCGCCGGAGGAGCCGGCGGTTGACCACGCCGACGAGGTACGCCAACACGAGGCCGACGAGGAGGACGAACAGCGCCAGCCAGATCCGGTCCGGAACGGTGCTCGCGAACTCGGAGAGGGCGGTCTGGACCGCGGACATCTGTCAGTACTCCTCCGGATCGATCTCCAAGACGAGTTCGCCCGCCTTGAACGCCCGAACGAGCCCGTCCGACTCCGAGAGGACGATGGCGGTCGAGTTGGTGTCGCGGGTGATCGCGGCCCCGGACATGTGGCGCGCGCCGAGCCCCTTCGGGATGTCGACACCCTCCGCGGCCGGTTCGAGGTAGCGGTACGCGGAGACGATCTTCCCGGAGTCGGAGACGACGAACGCGCCGTCGAGCCGCGAGAACTCCTTCAGCATGACGTTCACGATGGGGTCGCCGACGTGGACGTGCGACTTCTCGAAGGGGTTGTACGACAGCGGCCGCGACTTGTTCATCACCTTCCCCGCGTCGCCGACGACGAACAGCGCGCCCACCGGTTTCCCCTTCTGTCCCTTCTGCCCGAGTTCGATCGCGACCTCGAACACGTCGCGGATGACGCTCGGCTCGGCGCGGGAGTTGGCGAACAGGTCGAAGATGCCGGTGTGGACGCTCTCGTCGACGGTGACCCGGACGATCGCGTCCGAGCCGCCCTCGAAGACGGAGGTGACGCAGGCCACCTCGTCGCCCTCGGAGACGAGGTCCGCGTCCATCGCGCCCTCGATTCCGAACCGGATCCGGTCTTTCACGTTGTCGAAGGGGAGCGGGAGCTCGACGAACGTCTCGGCGTCGACGTCGTTGTCGGGGGCGACGACGACGACCTCGCTCCCGTCGTTCGCGAACCGCTCGTAGAAGGAACTCGTCGGAGAGAACAGCAGCGCGGCGTCGACGTCAGCGACGAGATCGGACAGGTGGTCGGTGAGCGAGGCCATTGACTCACGTGACTCCCGGTGGGCGTAAAGTCGTTGCGTCGCCGTCGTGCGAGCGTCTGACGCAGGGGTCGGACCGGGCGCGGTCCGCGGCGGAGCGGTCGCCTTCTCCACGCTCGAACCGGTTAGTCGTCGGCGGCCGCAGCCGCCTCCTCCGCGGTCGGCGCCGGGCGGTCGCGGATCAGGTCCGCCGCCCGCTCGGCAACGGCGATCGTGGGGGCGTTCGTGTTGCCGCCGACGAGGGTGGGCATCACGCTCGCGTCGACCACGCGGAGCCCCTCGACGCCGCGGACGCGGAGCTCGTCGTCCACGACCGCCGCCTCGTCGTCGCCCATCTTACACGTGCCGACGGGGTGGTACACCGTGTGGCACGTGTCACGGACGTGTTGGGCGATCTCCTCGTCGGTCTGCGCGTCCTCCCCGGGCCACACCTCGCGCCCGACGTACTCCGAGAGCGCGTCCTGCCGCGCGATCTCGCGGGCGCGCTTGACCCCGTCCACGAGGGCGTCGACGTCCGCGTCCGCGTCGAGGTAGTTCGGGTCGATGGCCGGGTCGTCGAACGGGTCGCCCGACCGGAGCGTGATACGTCCCCGGCTCTCCGGCCGGAGCTGCGTCGAGCCGATCGAGAGGCCACGCCCGGTCTCGGGGTTCTCGAAGCCGTGTTCCATGAAGTACGACGGGGCGAAGTGGAACTGGAGCTCCGGTCGCGACTCATCGTTGTCGGCGGCGACGAAGCCGCCGGCCTCGGCGACGTTGGAGGTCAGCTTCCCTCGCTTGCGGAGGAACCAGTTGAACACGTCCTTCAGTCCCCCGGCGTCGTCCAGCGTGCTGACGTCGTCGTCGGTCTCGTAGACGGCGAACGCGAACAGGTGGTCCCGGAGGTTCCGGCCGACGCCGGGCGACGCCGCCTCGACGTCGATGCCGTGGTCCGCGAGGTGGTCGGGGTCGCCCACGCCCGAGAGCATGAGCAGCTGCGGGGAGTTGACCGCGCCGGCGCTGAGGAGGACCTCCTCGGCGGCCTCGACGGACCGGCTCCGCCCGTCTTGGCTGTACCGAACGCCGGTCGCGCGACCGCCCTCGATGGTCACCTCGGTCGCCTGCGCCCCGGTCTCGGCGGTGAGGTTCGGTCGGTCGAGGGCGGGCTTGAGGTACGCGTCGGCGGCGCTGTGGCGTTCCCCGTTCTTCTGCGTGACGTGGTACATCCCCACGCCCTCCTGTGCCGCCCCGTTGAAGTCGTCCGTGCGGTCGTAGCCCGCCTGCGCGGCGGCGTCGACGAACGCCCGGGAGACCGGTCGCGGCGAGGACTGGTCCGTCACGTTGAGCGGCCCCGCGGACCCGTGGTAGGGCGATCCCGACGGCGTGAACGTCTCCGCCCGCTTGAAGTACTCCAGCATGGTGTCGTACCCCCAGCCCTCGTTGCCGAGGGCGGCCCAGTCGTCGTAGTCGGACGGGTGGCCGCGGATGTAGATCATCGCGTTCGTGGAGGAGCAGCCGCCGAGCGTCTTGCCGCGCGGCCAGTAGAGCCGTCGGCCGGCGCAGCCGTCCTGCGGCTCGGTGTGGTACTCCCAGTCCGCGTCGGTCTCGAAGAGCTCCGGGAAGCCCGCCGGGATCCGCATGTTCCGGTCGTCGTCGGGCGTGCCCGCCTCGAGCAGGAGCACGCTCGTGTCCGGGTCCGCGGTGAGTCGGCTCGCGAGGACGCAGCCCGCCGAGCCGGCCCCGACGACGACGAAGTCGTATTCCGTGTCTGTCATAGACAACCATGCG
>NZ_CAKZRO010000014.1 GCF_937146585.1 uncultured Halorubrum sp.
GGGTGACGTCGACCCCGGCGTCCGCGCAGCCGACGACGAGGCCGGCGACCGCGGCGAGGACGGGGTCGCCCGCCAGCCGGACCGCTTCGACCGGGTCGCCGGCCGCGTCGCCCGGGGCGAGGCCGCTCGCGTCCAGTCCCTCGTCGACGACGCGGCGCTTCCGCTCGATCGGGTTCGCCGGCAGCGACGAGGAGACCGCGCCGCGCTCGCCGAGCGCGGTCAACGACCCGAGCGCGGTGGTCGTCCCGCCCGGAATCGTCTCGGCGACGAGCAGTTCGGCGGGCTCGTCGGCCGGTCCGCTCTCCGGGTCGCCTCCGCGTCCGTCGCCGCTCGCAGGCGCGGCGAGCTCCGGCGCCAGCGCGCGAGCCCGCTCGAAGACGGTCGCCGCCTCCGGGACCGGCTCGGGGTCGCGGACGTCGCCGCCGGGCGCCGCACCGACGTCGCGGACCCGTGCCGCGGTGGGCGCTCCGAGCCCGGCGTCGACGAACTCGACCGGCAGGGCCTCCGGGCCGAGCAGCTCGCGGACCGCGCGAGTGACGACCGCGGGCGTCGGACACCCCGTCGGACTCACCGGCACGGGCGAGCCGGGCGCGGGGCGTCCCGCGTCGACGATCTCGAGGTCGGCGCTCGGCGTGTGGACGCGCAGCTCCGGGTCCGCGCCCGCGGCGCTGATCCCGTCGACGGCGGCCGTCTCGGTCGTCCCGGCGACGATCACGAGCCTCACGGCTCCCACCGGAACCCACCTCCGTCGCACCCGCGTGCCGGCGGCGCGGCGTCGAAGTGTACCACTACCGGTTCATCGATACAACTGGACTTTAATCGATCGACGCGCGGTGACCGATCCGAACGCCTCGACCGCCCGTCACAACTGACCGCGCGCTTCTGGCGAGTTCCCCGACTGAACGTCTCTCCACGCCGTGCGACGGCCACCCACGCGACCCGCGGAGCGAAGCGGTTAAGGGCGAACCGCGGGAATTCACGCTAACTCGCTGGTGCGGACACAGCGGGCACTCGCCGCCGGGACCGCGGTCGGACCGACCGCCGCGCGCCCCGGGACGAGACGACATGTGGCCCCTCGCGGCTGAATCGCAACCGTCCGCGGACACACAATGGCACGAAGCTTCTACTCGCACATCAAGGAGGCGTGGCGGTCCCCCAAGGAGGGGAAACTAGCGGAACTGCAGTGGCAGCGCAAGCAGGAGTGGCGCGACCAGGGCGCCATCGAGCGCATCGAGCGCCCCACCCGGCTGGACAAGGCCCGTGAACTGGGCTACAAGGCCAAGCAGGGCGTCATCGTCGCCCGCGTGAGCGTCCGCAAGGGCGGCTCGCGCAAGCAGCGCTTCAAGGCGGGCCGCCGCTCGAAGCGCCAGGGCGTCAACCGCGTCTCGCGCCGCAAGTCGATCCAGCGCATCGCCGAGGAGCGCGCCTCGCGGAAGTACCGGAACCTCCGCGTGCTCAACTCCTACTGGGTCGGTGAGGACGGCTCGCAGAAGTGGCACGAGGTCATCCTCGTGGACCCCGCCCACCCCGCGATCGAGAACGACGACGACCTGAACTGGATCTGCTCGGACGACCACAAGGGTCGCGCGTACCGCGGCCTCACCTCCGCCGGGACCAAGGGCCGCGGCCAGCGCAAACGCGGCAAGGGCACCGAGAAGACGCGCCCGAGCGTCACCTCGAACGACCGACAGGGCAAGTAACGTCGCCGTCGGCTTCGGTTCTCGTTTTTCTTCACCGACCCCGTCGCCGAGCGGACGCGCTCGTTCCCCGACGCGCTCGCCGTCGAACGCTCCCGACGCTCTCCCCCGTCGCGCTCCGGTCGCCGGCGGCGCAAGAGCAAAGACACCGCGTCGCATACCAACTGTAGTCATGGCGATCGCCACGTGACCGGGACCACCCCGATTCCGCCCGACGCGTTCGCGAGCGCGCTCGAGTCGCTCGACACGGACGCGCTCGCGACGCTCGTCGCCGACGCGTACGCGGCGACCGCCGACGCGGCCGACGCCGACCCGCCCCGAGTGACCGTGCGAAACGGGGACCAGCGGACCGAACTGCTCGTCGCCTCGGCCGCCGACGGGCGCGTCCCCGACGGCCCGGCCGACGCCGTCGTCGTCGCGACCGACTCGCTGCTCGACGACGATGCGCCCGAGGCCGACGCGACGGTCGTCTCTCCGGCGGACCTCCGACAGCGGCTCCTGTACGCCGTCCCGCCGGCGGCGGCGAACGAGATCGCGGACCGGATCCTCGGCGTCCCCGTCCGGTCCGCGTCGTACGACGCGGTCGCACCCGAGACCGGCGCTGCGGACGACTCCGGCGACGGATCGGTAGCCACCGACGACGAGGCGACCGCCGACGTCCCGAACGCCGACGACGCGAACGTCGACGACGCGAACGGCGACGACGCGTCGGGCGACGGCGACGCGGGCGATCTCGTCGGCGCGTCGATAGCGGCCGGCGCGTCGCGCGCTGACGACCGGCCGAGCGACCCCGCCCCCGAGGCACCCCGGAGCGGCGAGCCGGGCGACGATTCGACCGCCGCCGCTGCGAGCGATCGACCGTCCCGCCGGACCGTCGTCGCCGCGATCGCGGTCGTCGCGCTCCTCGTGGCTGCGGCCGGGGCCGGGTTCGCCGCCGGTGCCGCCGGGATCGGCGGGCCGGGCGGCATCGCCGGCGTCGGCGACGGCGGGGCGACCGACGCGGACGCGGACGGACCGACGGACGACGGCGGCGACGCGAGCGGTACGGACTCGGACGGCGGGAACACCGTGTCGGTCGCCGACGGCGATCCGACCGGCGAGGCCGCGCGGAACACGGCGCTGTCCCCGACCTGCGAGCGGTCCGCGCTTCAGGTCGTCCAGATCCAGATGAACGCGCTCCGGTACAACGACAACGCGACGAACGACGGCATCCGGACCCTCCGGGCGTTCGCGTCGCCGGAGAACAGGCAGGTCGTCGGTCCGGTCGGCGAGTACGTCGAGCTGTTCGAGACCGCCCGGTACGGCCCGATGCTCACGTACGACACCGCGGAGTACTCGGTGCCGGAGATCGCCGACGGGACCGCCGCGGTCGAGGTCGTCACGCGCGAGAACGGCACCGTGACCGGGCGCTACGAGTTCCGCCTCGTCCGGGTCGGCGGCGGGAGCGCCACCACGGACAGCTCGCTGGGCAGCGTCGACGACTGCTGGATGACCGACGCCGTGGCCGCGTCGGCGGAGTGAGCGCCGGCGTCGGGTCAGAAGCCGTCGCCGACCGAGCGGGCGTCGGCCGCGCCGCGTCTCGGTCGCCGCCGGGAACACGATTATATCCGCGCCGGCACTGGTCGGAGGCATGAGTCTCTCCCTCGACGCGACCCAGCTCGACCGCTACTCCAGACACGTGATCCTGGACGACGTCGGTCCGGAGGGGCAAAAGCGACTGCTCGACGCCAAGGTCCTCGTCGTCGGCGCGGGCGGGCTCGGCGCGCCGGCGATCCAGTATCTCGCCGCCGCGGGCGTCGGCACGGTCGGGGTCGTCGACGACGACGTCGTCGAGCGCTCCAACCTCCAGCGACAGGTGATCCACGGCGACGGCGACGTGGGCCGGAAGAAGGTCGACTCCGCCGCCGACTTCGTCGCCGACCTCAACCCCGACGTCGACGTCGAGCGCCACGAGCTGCGGCTCGACGCGAGCAACGCCCGCGAGCTGATCGCGGCCCACGACGTGGTCGTCGACTGCTCGGACAACTTCGCCACCCGCTACGTGGTGAACGACGCCGCCCGAATCGAGGGGGTCCCGGTCTCGCACGGGGCCATCTACAAGTTCGAGGGGCAGGTGACGACGCTCTCGCCCGACGGCCCCTGCTACCGCTGTCTGTTCCCCGAGCCGCCGGAGCCCGGGACGGTGCCGGACTGCGCCAGCACCGGCGTCCTCGGGGTCCTCCCCGGGACGGTCGGCTGCCTCCAGGCGACGGAGGCGGTGAAGCTGATCATGGACGTCGGCGACCCGCTCGTCGGTCGCATGCTGTTCTACGACGCGATGGACCTCTCCTTCGAGACGGTGCCGTACGCGCGGAACCCGGACTGCCCGGTGTGCGGCGACGACGGGATCGACACCATCGACGGGATCGACTACGCCGCCGGCTGTCAGATCGACGCCGCCTGACGGCCTCCCCTGACCGCGCTCACAGCGACCGGTCGGCCATCGCGGTCCCCGCGGTGACGCCGCCGTCCCCGTCGACGAACCCCGACTGCGCGCACCACCGGCAGTACCGGTAGCCGGCGCGGTTCTCGGCGCCACAGTGTCGGCAGACGACCGTCTCCCCGTCGGCGTTGAGCGGCGGCGGGCCGTCCCCGTCGTCGGTCTCGTCCGCTCCGTCGGGCTCCGGGTCCCGGTCGATCGCCAGCGCCGGTCCGACCTCGCCGTCGCCGTCCGCGTCCGACGACCGGGTCGCGACCGACCCGAGCAGCTCCGCGGGGCCGCGGTTCCGCCGGACGAGCAGCCACGTCACCGCGAGGTTGATCGCCGCCACGCCGACGAAGACCGCGGCGAGCGGCAGGAGCTGGTCTCCCGTCATGTGTGTCGTGTTACCACTCCAGCCGCTTGTGTCTGACGGTGAAACCCCCTTTCGCGTCCGGCGGGACCGCTCCAGAGTACTCTTCAGGCCGCCGGCCGAAGGGCCGCTCACATGAAGGAGACGATCCACACGGACGACGCGCCGGCGGCGGTGGGCGCGTACAGTCAGGCGACGACCGACGGCGACCTCGTGTTCACGGCCGGACAGATCCCCCTGACGCCCGACGGCGAGCTCCTCGACGACGCGTCGATCGCGGTCCAGACGGAGCGGGCGCTCGACAACCTCCTCGCGGTGCTCGACGAGGCCGGAGCGGCCCCCGAGGACGTCCTCAAGACGACGGTGTTCCTCGCCGACATGGACGACTTCGACGAGATGAACGAGACGTACGCCGGCTACTTCGACGAGTCGCCGCCGGCCCGCTCCGCGGTCGAGGCGGGCGCGCTCCCCAAGGGGGCCGGCGTCGAGATCGAGGCCGTCGCCGTCGTCGAGTAGATGAGCGACGGCGAGGGCGGACCCGACGCCGGGGGTGGCCCGGACGACGCGCCCGGCTCCGACGACGGTCGCGCGGTCGGCGCGCCCGCCACGCCGCGCGTCAGGGCGCGGTCCGCGGCGCTGTGGGGCGCCGTCGGCGGGTTCGCCTTCCTCGCGCTCGCGCAGGGGTACCGGCTCCTCGGTCCCGGGTCGCTGCCGGTCGGCTTCGGTGGGACGGTGCTCGTCGCGGTCGCCGTCGCGGTCGCGTCGGCCGGTCTCTCCTACGTCGCCGAGGCGCGACTGCGAGCGAAAAGAAGGACTTAACAGTCGCACCGGAGTAGCACGGAGTGAGCCAGGATGGCCGAGTGGTAAGGCGCACGCCTGGAAAGCGTGTTCCCATCCGGGATCGGGGGTTCAAATCCCTCTCCTGGCGCTTCGCTGTCGCAACAACGAGCGAGGAGCGACAGCGACGAGCGAGTACCGCGACAGCGAAGCGCCTGCGGATTTGAACCAGGGAGCGAAGCGAGCGGAACGACTGAGGTTCAAATCCCTCTCCTGCCGTTCTGTCGACGCCGACTACGGGCGAGGAGCGACAGCGACGAGCGAGTCCGGCGTCGACGAACACCTCCAAAGCCCGGGCCGCCTCGCGGCTGCCCCTTCGAGCCTCCCTCGACCACACAGCACCGCACCTCAAACCTCCCCAGCCTCGTCGCTGGCGGCCGACGCCGCCAGCGACTCCAGCGAGAATCGAATATTCTCCGGCAGCCGGGCGTGGCCCGACGACCTCGCGCGTGCTGGCTTCGCGGCCGCCCTCGGCGGCCGCTCGCAGGCACGCACCACCACATCGCCTTCTGACAAGCAACCGTGGTCGCTTCCGGGCGTTCGACTCTCATATCCTCGTAGTCGGTCGAATACGCGCCGATAACGTCCGATTCGGTCGCCTCGGACGCGTTCGCACACCGACACAAGATTCATATGTGTGGGTATTGTTGACACGGGTGACGATGCCAGACACGAAATCGGGCCGCGAGCGGAAAGGGAGGAACAAGCGCCGCCAACTCGAGAACCACCTCGCACGGCGCGAACTCGACGCGGACGACGAACCGCCGGAACCGTACGAGGAGGGGACAGACGCGGAGTTCCTCGCCGAGTCCGACGACGCGGCCCGGTGACCGGTCGCGTCCCGACCTCGTTTTCCATACCCCTTTCTCCCCGCGCCTGCCGCTGATCTCGCGTCGCGAAAGCTTTAGACGGAGGAGCGGCCTATCTCGGCGCAATGAGTCGCGGCCCCGAGCTGATCATCACGGAGAAAGACAACGCGGCGCGGCGCATCGCCGACATCCTGAGCGGCGAGTCCGCCACCGCGGACCGGATGAACGACGTCAACGTCTACGAGTGGGGCGGCAAGCGGTGTATCGGGCTCTCCGGCCACGTCGTCGGCGTCGACTTCCCCGCCGAGTACAACGACTGGCGCGACGTGGAGCCGGTCGAGCTCATCGACGCGCCCGTCACGAAGACCCCGACGCAGGAGGGGATCGTCGCCGCGCTCCGCCGGCTCGCCCGTAACGCTTCCCGCGTCGTCATCGCGACCGACTACGACCGCGAGGGCGAGCTGATCGGCAAGGAGGCGTACGAGCTCGTCCGCGAGGTGAACGAGGACGTCCCCGTCGACCGCGTGCGCTTCTCCTCGATCACGGAGAACGAGGTGCAGGAGGCGTTCGCGAACCCCGACGACCTCGACTTCGAGCTGGCGGCCGCGGGCGAGGCGCGACAGACGATCGACCTCACGTGGGGCGCGGCGCTCACCCGCTTCCTCTCGCTGTCCGCGCGCCAGCTCGGCGACGACTTCATCTCCGTCGGCCGAGTCCAAGGGCCGACGCTCAAGCTCATCGTCGACCGCGAGCGGGAGATCCAGGCGTTCGACCCCGAGTCGTACTGGGAGCTGACGGGCGAGCTGGCGAAATCGAGCGGCGACCCGTTCGAGGCGCGCTACTTCTACCTGAACGACGAGGGCAACGAGCGCGAGCGCGTCTGGGACGAGGCGGTCGCCGACACGCTCACCGAGGCGCTCGACGCGGCCGACGGGGCGACCGTCGACGACGTCACCCGACGGACCCAGACCGACGACCCGCCGACGCCGTTCAACACCACCGCGTTCATCCGCGCGGCGGGGTCCCTCGGCTACTCCGCGCAGCGCGCCATGTCGCTCGCGGAGGACCTCTACACCGCCGGCTACGTCACCTACCCGCGGACCGACAACACGGTGTACCCGGAGGACTTGGAGCCCGAGGAGCTGATCGCCGACCTCGGCGACTCACCGACGTTCGGCGAGGACGCCGCGAGCCTGCTCGACGACGACCGCGACATCGAGCCCACCGAGGGCGACGAGGAGACGACGGACCACCCGCCGATCCACCCCACCGGCGAGCTTCCCGCCGCCGCTGACCTCTCCGACGACGAGTGGGAGGTGTACGAGCTGATCGTCCGCCGGTTCCTCGCGACCTGCGCCGACCCCGCCACCTGGGAGCGGCTCCGCGTGGTCGCGCTCGCGAACGGCGAGGCGACGCCCATCGCCGAGCGCGCGGACGGCCTCGCGGCGCTCCGCGACGCCGAGGACGCGGCGAAGCCGGGCGACCTCGCCGCCGACGGCGGGCTGCGGCTGAAGGCCAACGGGAAGCGATTGCTGGAGGCCGGCTACCACGAGGTGTACCCGTACCGCTCTAGCGACGAGCGGATCGTCCCGGACGTCGAGGTCGGCGAGACGCTGGCGCTCTCGGACCGCACCACCGAGGCGAAGGAGACCCAACCCCCGCGGCGCTACGGGCAGTCACGCCTCATCGAGGAGATGGAGAAGCGCCAGCTCGGGACGAAGGCGACCCGGCACCGGACGATCGAGAAGCTGTACGACCGCAACTACGTCGAGAGCGACCCGCCGCGGCCGACGCGGCTCGCCGAGGCGGTCGTCGAGGCCGCGGAGGAGTTCGCCGACCGGATCGTGAGCGAGGAGATGACCGCCCAGCTCGAACAGGACATGGCGGCCATCGCGGCCGGCGAGAAGGCGTACGACGAGGTGACCCAGGCGTCCCGCGAGCTGCTCTCGCGCGTGTTCGACGACCTCACCGACTCCCGCGAGGCGGTGGGCGACCACCTCCAGACGTCGCTGAAGGCGGACAAGACCCTGGGCCCGTGTCCGGAGTGCGGCTCGGACCTCCTCGTCCGGAAGTCGCGACAGGGGTCGTACTTCGTCGGCTGCGACGGCTATCCGGACTGCGAGTACACGTTGCCGCTCCCCTCCACCGGAAAGCCGCTCCTCCTGGACGAGACCTGCGAGGAGCACGACCTCCGCCACGTGAAGATGCTCGCCGGCCGCAAGACGTTCGTCCACGGCTGCCCGCAGTGTAAGGCCGACGAGGCGGACGAGCAGGAGGACGAGGTGATCGGCGTCTGTCCCGACTGCGGGGAGGGCGCGGCTTCGCCGCGCAACGGAGGCGGTGAAGCCGCCGACGGCGGGGAGCTCGCGATCAAGCGCCTCCGCTCCGGCTCGCGGCTCGTCGGCTGTACGCGCTACCCCGACTGCGACTACTCGCTGCCGCTCCCCCGGCGCGGCGAGATAGAGGTCACAGACGAGCGCTGCGAGGAGCACGACCTCCCGCACCTCCGGGTCCACTCCGGCGACGAGCCGTGGGAGCTCGGCTGTCCGATCTGTAACTACCGCGAGTTCACGGCCCGCCAAGAGGGGTCGGAACTTCAGGCCGTCGAGGGGATCGGCGAGAAGACTGCCGCGAAGCTGAAGGACGCCGGCGTCGACGGCGTCGACGAGCTCAAGTCCGCCGACCCGGACGACCTCGCGGCAGACGTCGACGGCGTGGCGGCGGACACGGTCCGCGACTGGCAGGCGGACGCCGACTGACCGCGACCGCGTCACCGACCGCTCCGGCTCCGGCGCGATTCATAAATCCATAAACACATATGCGCGGAGTGTCTCGACTACCGACAGATGGGTGACCGCGACGCGGACTCGTCGGCCGACGACCGATCACCGTCGAGCGGCGACGCCGCCGCGACCGGGATCCTCCGGGCGTTCGTCGAAGCGGTGCCGACCCCGACGCTCGCCTGCGACCCGGACACGCTGGCCGTCCGCGCCGCGAACGCGCCGGCGGCCGACCTCGTCGGCCACGACCGCGGCACGCTGACGCTGATGGGCCTCCCGGACCTCGGCGAGACCGACGCCGCCGTCTCCGGCAAACCGATCGCGGACGTCGCGGGCGCCGCGTCCGCGTCCGGCTCCCCCGACTCCAACGGCGCGAACGCCGGGGTCGAGCGGTTCGAGTGGGACCTCCGGCTCGGCGACCCGGGACTCCGGGTCGACGCGGCGGTCCACACGGCGACGATCGCGGGGAGCGAGTGGCTCGTCGTCGGGCTCTCCGACGCCACCGCCCGCGTCGCCGCCGAGGCCGAGCGCGACGAGGAGCGCCGGCTCGTCGACGCGCTCGCCGACACCGTCCCGCTCGCGCTGTTCCGCTGTACGGAGGAGGGGACGCTCTCGCGGTGGAACGACCGACTGGCCGCCGACTCGGGCTACGACCCCACGTCGCTGTCCGGGCGGGCGCTCACGTCGCTGTTCGACGAGGCGACGCGGGACGCCGTCAGCGAGGCGCTCTCGCGGGTGTACCGCGACGATGAGGCCGCCACCTGCGAGGCGCGGCTGCTCACCCGCTCCGGGGAGCGACTCCCGTACCGCCTCTCCATCGGGCCGATGACCGACGGCGACCGGGTCGTCGGCGCGGTCGGCGTCGGCGAGGACCTCACCGAAGCGTCGCTGCGGGAGGAGCGGCTCGCGGTGTTGACCCGCGTGCTGCGGCACAACTTCCGGAACGACCTCAACGTGGTCACCGGGTTCACCGGGCAGGCCATCGACGCCGTCGACGACCCGGAGCTCGTCGGACAGCTCGAACGGGTCGTCGACACCGCCGAGCGGCTGCTGCGACTCGGCGAGACGTCCCGGAAGGTGGAGCGGCTGCTCTCCCAGCGGCCGTCGTCGCGACCGATCGCGCTCGCGCCCGCCGTCGACGCCGCGCTCGAATCGGTCGACCCGATGGTCTTCGACGGGGCCGCCGTCGACGTCGACGTCCCGGACGACCTCGTGGTCTCGGCGGTCGCGTTCCTCCCGGAGGCGGTCTCCGAACTCGTCGACAACGCGATCCGCCACAACGACGGCGACGAGCCGCGCGTCCGCGTGTCGGCGGCGGAGCTGCCCAGCGAGTCGTGGGTCTCGCTCGTCGTCGCCGACGACGGGCCGGGGATCCCGCCGGCCGAGCGCGCCGTCCTCACGGGCGAGGAGACGCCGCTCGACCACGCGAGCGGGCTCGGCCTCTGGTACGTGAACTGGATCGTCACCGCCGGCGGCGGGAGCCTCGACATCGTCGAGAGCAAGGCCGGCGGGAGCCGGATCGAGCTGTCCCTGCGCGTCGCCGACGCGCCCCCGATCGACGAGCAGGAGCTGTTCACCCCGGGCGACTGAGCCGACCGGCGGCGACGCGGCCGCCCCGTCGGCGCCGAGACCGGCCAGCCGCTCGCCTCACTCCACGAGCCGCAGTTCGTCGCCGACCGTCACCGACTCCGCCGCGCCCGCCGGCAGTTCTATGACGGTGTCGGCGCGGCCGCGACCCAGTCCGACGAACGGGTTGAGCCGCTCTTTCGCCGTCACCTCGCCGTCGACGAGCCACACCGCGTCGATCGCGAACGGGACGAACAGCATGTGGAGCCACTGCGTCTCGGGCTCGTCGAAGGGGAACACGAGCCCGTAGTCGTCCGGGATCGACCGCCGGAACATCAGCCCGCGGGCCTGTTCGAGCGTCGAGCGGGCGACGTCGACGTCGCTCGCGAGGACGGTCTCCGTCCGGTCGCCCGGCGCGTCGGGGCGGTGTACGAGTCGCACGCGGCGCACCTCGCCGCGGGCGAATAAATAGCCTCTCGTTCGGCGCTCAGCTCGCGCCGCCGTACGTCTCCTCGAGGTACTCGACGATGTCGTCGCTCTCGGGCATCCCCTCGACCCCGTGCTCCTCGTCGACGAGGACGGGCACGCCGGTCTGTCCGGAGACCTCCTCGACCTCGGTGCGATCGCCGTGCGAGCGCGGGACCATCACCGAGTCGTACTCCAGATCGAGGTCGGCCAGCTTCGTCTTCACCTTCGCGCAGTACGGACAGCCTTCGAGCTCGTAGAGCGTTAGATCTACCATCGCCCTTCCGTACGGCTTGGATCCGTAAAGAGGTGCGGCCGCCGATGTGCGCGGCGCGCACGGGCGAGCGAGGCCTTATCAGCGCCCACTGAGTTCGGCGGTCTTCCGGCTAGATATGTTCGAAAATGGGGGAAAACGGAGCGTTCGATTGGCGAGACGGCGGAACCGGTGGAAGTCAGTTTTCGGCCGACTTCCGGCTCGCGGGTCGCTTTCGCTCCCCGCTCGCCGTTCGAGGTTCCTTCGAAACCTCGCTTACATCGACTGCGTCAGGCGAGGCCTGACGGTCTATGGAAATCTGTCTCCGACAGATTTCACATAGCGCCGCCCATGCCGCCCATGCCGCCCATGCCGCCGCCGGGGGCGCCGCCCTCGTCGTCGCCGCCCGCCGTCGAGAGGTCGCCCGCCGAGATGATGTCGTCGATTTTCAAGACCAGGTTCGCCGCCTCGGCCGCGGAGGCGATCGCCTGCTCCTTCGCGTGGGCCGTCTCGACGACGCCCGCCTCGGCCGTGTCGACGACCTCGCCGGCGAACACGTCGAGCCCGGCGTTCTGGTCGCCCGCCTCGTGGGCCGCGCGGAGGTCGACCAGCAGGTCGATCGCGTCGAGGCCCGCGTTCTCGGCGAGCACGCGCGGGATCAGCTCGAGGGAGTCAGCGAACGCCTCGACCGCGAGCTGCTCGCGACCGGTGACGGAGTCGGCGTAGTCGCGCAGCCGGCGCGCGATCTCGACCTCGACCGCGCCGCCGCCGGGCAGGGTCCGCCCGTCGGAGACGGTCGTCGAGACCACGTCGAGCGCGTCCTGGATGCCGCGCTCCAGCTCGTCGACGACGTGTTCGGTGGTGCCGTACAGGAGGAGCGTGACGCCGTGGGCGTCCTCGCCCTCGACGTAGAACAGCTCCTCGTCGTCGTCGCGCTCGACCGAGCCGACCGCGAGGTCGTCCGCGGTCAGGGAGTCGAGGTCGGTGACGATCGGCGCGCCGAGGACGTTCTTCAGGAAGGTCAGGTCGGACTTCTTCGTGCGGCGGACCGCGAGCACGCCCTCCTTCGCGAGGTAGTGCTGCGCGAGGTCGTCGATGCCCTTCTGACAGAAGACGACGTCGGCGCCGGAGTCGACGATCTGGTCGACCTTCTCGCGGAGCTGCTTCTCCTCCTGGTCGAGGAACTTCTGGAGCTGGTCCGGGGAGTCGACGTTGACGGAGGTGTCGACGTCCGCCTCCTCGACCTCGATCGGGTCGTTGAGGAGCAGGACGTTCGCCGACTCGAAGTCGGTCGGCATGTCGTCGTGGACCGGGTCCTTATCGATCGCCGCACCGGTGAGCAGGCGGGACTCGCCCGCGGCGCGCCCGGTGCGCGTCTCGATGTTCAGGTTCGCCAGGTCGACGACGTGGGAGCCGTCGTCGGCCTCGACCGTGACGCCCTGTACCGCGCGGACGACGAGGTCGGCGAGCACGTCCTTGTCGAGCTCGGCCCCCTTGCCGGTCATGGACGTCTCGGCGACGTTCTGGAGCGTCTCGGTGTCGTCGGGGTCGACCGCCGTCGCGACCTCGTCGACCTGCTCGCGGGCGTACTCGCTCGCGAGGTTGAACCCCTTGATCACGGCCGTCGGGTGGATGTCCTGTTCGAGGAGGTCCTGCGCGTTCTTCAGCAGCTCGCCCGCGATGGCGACCGCGCTGGTCGTCCCGTCGCCGGCCTCGTCCTCCTGCGTCTCGGCGACCTCGACGACCATCTCGGCGGTCGGGTTGTCGATGTCCATCTCCTGGAGGATGGTGACCCCGTCGTTGGTGATGGTGACGTCGCCCATCGAGTTGACGAGCATCTTGTCCATCCCCTTCGGTCCGAGCGTCGACCGAACGGACTCGGCGACGCCGCGCGCCGCGGAGATGTTGTACTCCTGTGCGTCCTTGTCCTGGACGCGCTGGGCGTCATCGCCCATGATGATCATCGGCTGACCCTGCTGCATTCGCTGACTCATACAGCGTTTGATTGATTGTGATTCTATATAAATGTCTCGTTGGGGGACGAGCGCCCGATCCCGGTCGGCGCCGTGGTGCCACCGACGAAACCGCCGGACACCACGGGTTTCGGCCGCGATCCGTGCGGAGAGTTAGCATTGATCTCTCTCGCTCCGACCGAGCCCATTCGACGCCGTTTATATACTTCGGTCTCGGGGCTCGCTCACCCCGGCACGCGGCCCGCCAGCAGGGCGGCGTCGACGAGCAGCAGGACGGCCAACGCCCCGCTCGCGAGCAGGTAGGGGCGGGCGACGGACGCCAACTGGGCGGCACCGGGGACGCTCGCGCCGCCGGCGAGTCGGTCGACCGGGAACCCCTCGGCCATGTACCGACCCCACCCGACGTCGGGGTCGACCTCGCGGCGCATCCGGAGCACGCCGAGCTCGACGAGCCCGTTCATCGCGCCCCACAGCGAGAGCATCGCGAGCACGGCCCACCCCCGACTGGTCGTCACGAGCGCATCGAGGGGCGTGTACAGCCGCCAGACCATGTACGCGCCGGTGAGGGGGAGGACCACCCCGGTCCAGCGCGTGACCACGAGGAGGCGGTGCGCGGCGTCGACGAACGCCTCGCGGCCGAGCGTCCCGTCGGTCGCCCGCGGTACGGTCGCGTAGACGACGTACAGCGTCGCGCCGGTCCACAGCGCGCCGGAGACCACGTGGAAGACGAAGGCGGTCGTGAGCAGCACACCGTGCCGTCCGGCCGACGCCGGCATAAATTCCGGCCCGCGGTGCCGCGCTTCGGGACCGCGGCGTCACGGGAGCGTCAGCGTCCCCTCGTACCGGTGCGTGCCGTCGACAGTCTCGCGGTACTCGTACGCGGGCGGGGGCTCGATCCCCCACTCGCGGAGCCGCTCGTCGACCCCGTCGACGTAGGTGACGAGGAACGAATCCCGGTCGCGGAGCGTCGGCGGCGTCCGGGTGTACTCCGTCTCGAACCGACACCGCGCGGTCCGCCCGTCGTCGTTGACCTCGATCCGGATCCGGAGGTCCGAGCGCAACCGCTCGCGGACCGGCGGCGGGTCGCCGCGGAGGTGCCCCTCGCCGAACGCGTCGATCGCGGCCAGCGCCTCGTTCGGGACGTGGTTCACGGCCGCGGATACGGGCCGGCGACACGAATCTCTGCCGCCCGCGCGCCGCCGGATCGGCGCGGCCGACGACGGTGACGGTCCGCCGTCGATTTCCGACCGCGGTGCGCGGACGAAAACGGACGTACACGCGCTCGGAAACAGGTTTAACCCGGTTGAGCCCCTGCTGATCGATACCCACTCGTTTATGAATGGACGCTCCGTCGTCGAGTCGATACGCTCGTTCAGATCCGAGGTCGATCCCGTGCCCTTCGCCGCCGGCGCGCTGGCAACGTTCGCGTTCCTCGCGTACACGGCGGCCGACACGGAAGGCGCCGCCGCCGCGATCGACGCGGCGTTCGTCACGTTCGGCCAGGGGCTCGCGTGGCTCTACCTCGGCACGGTGCTCGCGCTGGTCGGGGCCGCCGGCTACCTCCTCGTCAGTCGCTACGGACGCGTCCGCCTCGGCGAGGGCGACCCCGAGTACGGGACGGCGTCGTACGTGGCGATGTTCTTCTCGGCCGGGCTGTCGGCCGGCATCGTCTTCTTCGGTCCCGTGGAGGCGCTGTTACACTACCAGACCGTCCCGCCGCTGTTCGCGGGCGAGGTGGCCGCGGAGTCGAGCGCGGCGGCGGTGCCCGCGGTCGCGTACACGGTCTTCCACTACGGCGTCAGCGCCTGGGGCGGGTACCTCGCGATCGGCATTCCGGTCGCGTACTTCGCCTACCGGCACGACGCTCCGTTCCGGGTGTCGACGGCGCTGTACCCCGTGCTCGGTCCCGACCGGCTCGACGGCGTCGTCGCCCGGACGGTCGACACGCTCGCGGTCATCGCCACCATCGGCGGCATCGCGACCGGACTCGGCTTCATCGCGACGCAGCTCCTGACGGGCGTCACGTTCCGCACCGGGATCGCCTTCGGCGACGCGGAGACCGTCGCGGTCATCGTCGGGATCACGGTCCTGTTCACCCTCTCGTTGGTGGCCGGCGTCAGCCGCGGCATCCGCCGCCTCTCCGTGTTCAACATCGCGATCATGACGCTGCTGCTCGGCGTCGCGCTCGTCGCCGGACCGACGACCGACGTGCTGAACGTCGGCGTCGCGGCGCTCGGCACCTACGCGACCTCCTTCTTCGAGATGAGCCTGTTCACCGGGAGCGGCGTCGAGGGAGGCGCGGGGTGGACGGCCGCGTGGACCGTCTTCTACTGGTCGTGGTGGATCGCGTGGGCGCCGTTCGTCGGGCTGTTCCTCGCGCGCATCTCCCGCGGCCGCACGATCCGGTCGGTCGTTGCCACCGCGTTCGGCACGATGACGGCGGTCTCGGCGCTGTGGTTCACCGTCGTCGGCGGGACCTCGATCCGGCTTCAGGAGTCCGGTGCGGTCGACGTCCTCGGCGCTGTCGGCGAGTTCGGCGACGGCGTCTCCGGCTACGTCATCTTCGGGGCGTTCCCCGGCGGCGAGCTGTGGCAGCTGCTGTTCCTCGTGTTGGTGACGACGTTCTTCCTCACCTCCGCCGACTCCTCCACGCTCGCGGTCGGGATGCTCACGACCGGCGGGAGCCGGGAGCCGTCGGGCGCGAACCGCGTGTTCTGGGGCGTCCTCCAGGGCGCTATTGCCTCGGTCCTCGTCGTCGTCGGCGGCGCGACCGCGCTCCGGTCGTCGGTGATCGTGACCGGCGCGCCGTTCGCGCTCGTCTGCCTCGTCGCCATGGGCGGGTTCGTCCGGTGGCTGTCGGCGTCCGAGGAGCCGCTGCCGGCCGACGACACCGACCGCGCGCCGAACCGCACCTCGGTCCCGCCCGCGACCGTCGCCGAGGACGACGACTGACCTCCGTCTTCGTCGCGACCATCCCACATCGTCGTCCCGACCATTTCCCCGCCTCGCCCCGCGGCGATCGAAATCGGCTTGCTGCGGACGCCCGCACGTCGAGTTATGTCGCTGGCAGCCGACACCCGCGAGGCCGTTCGATCGCGCCCGTTCGTCTTCGACGCGCTCCGCGCCGGACTCCTGAACCACAGCGCCGCGGCCGCGTGGCTCGCCGAGGCCGCCCCCCTCGACGGCGACCCGGACGCGGTCGCGGCCGCCCTCCGCCGCTTCCGTGAGGACCTGCCCGCGTACGCCGCGGAGTCGCGGGCGGTGACCGTCTCGATGCGCAGCGGCGTCGGGCTCTCGGCGGCCGACGACGCGACCGAGGGCGACGCCGGGGAGCCGCTCCTCCGCGTCGGCGACGCGGCGCTCGTCCCGGAGGGCGACCGCACGGCGATCGTCGCGACCGGCGACGTCGACGCCGGGGCGCTCGCGGCGGCGCTCCGCCGGCTGGCCGTCCGGGACGTCGACGTCGCGGCCGCCGGGGTCGCGGGAGACGCGCTCGTCTGCGTCGTCGGCCGGCGCGACGGGCCGGACGCGGTCCGCGTCGTCGAGGCGTCGCTCGACGCGGTGCCGACGACCGACTCGGCCTGACGGGCGGTCGACCGCCGCCGCGCTTCCGGTCGCACTCGAGTCGCGGCCTCGCCACGTTCTCGACGCCCCGCAGCCTCCGAAGTCCCTAAGAGCGGCGCGGCCCCAGTACGGGTATGCAGTCGCTCGTCATCGTCGCGCACGGCTCCCACCTCAACCCCGAGTCGAGCGCGCCGACGTACGACCACGCCGACACGATCCGCGCCACCGGTGCCTTCGACGAGGTCCGCACCGGGTTCTGGAAGGAGGAGCCGCACTTCCGAGAGGTGCTCCGCACCGTCGAGGGCGACGAGGTGTACGTCGTCCCGCTGTTCATCTCGGAGGGGTACTTCACCGAGCAGGTGATCCCCCGCGAGCTCCGCCTCGCCGGCTGGGACGTCTCGGAATGGGACTCCGACGGCCTCTCGGCGGACCAGGCGACGCTCGTCGCCGAGGACATCGACAGGGAGGTCCACTACTGCGGCCCGGTGGGGACCCACCGCGCGATGACCGACGTGATCGTCCGCCGCGCGGAGTCCGTGACGAACGACGCCGACGTGGGCGAGGGGTTCGGCCTCGCGGTCGTCGGCCACGGCACCGAGCGCAACGAGAACTCGGCGAAGGCGATCGAGTACCACGCCGACCGGATCGCCGAGCGCGACCGCTTCGACGAGGTGAAAGCGTTGTACATGGACGAAGAGCCCGAGGTCGACGACCTCCCCGAGCACTTCGAGAGCGACGACGTCGTCCTCGTCCCCCTCTTCATCGCCGACGGCTACCACACCCAGGAGGACATCCCGGAGGACGTGGGGCTCTGTGAGGACCACACCGAGGGGTACGACGTGCCCGAGACGGTCGACGGCACGCGGATCTGGTACGCGGGCGCGGTGGGGACGGAGCCGCTCATGGCCGACGTGGTCTTGGAGCGCGCCGCCGACGCCGGCGCCGACCTCGGGACGGCGCTCGACGACGTGCGCGAGACGACCCGCGTCGCCACGGGGGACTGACCGTGAGCGACCCCACCTCCGCGGAGGCCGACGCGGCCGACGACGAACCCGCTGAGGACGCGCCCGCCGTCCCGGACGTCGAGCTCCCGAGCGAGGCGTTCGACGCGGTCCTCGACGCGCTCGCCGACCGCGAGCCGGGGAAGCCGGTCCGGTTCGAGGGGTTCAGCGCCGCGCCCGACGAGGGCGACGGCTACGTCTTCGCCGCCGGCGACCGGCCGAAGACGATGGGCGAGGGCGAGCTCCACGAGGCGCTCGCGGAGCGCGCCGCCGCAGTCACCGACTGGTACGTCTTCGAGCGCGTCGTCGGCGAGTTCGGCCCGCGCCGCGCGTTCCTCCGCTGGATCGAGGACGCGGACGGCGAGACCGTCGCGACCCGGTACGCTGCCCTCGCCGAGGGGATCGAGCGCGCCTGGGGCGAACTGCGGATCACGGCCACGGTCACCGACCGCGGGGAGCGCCGCTACGACGTGCGCCACGCCGACGACGCCGGCGTCCCGGTCGACGAGCTCGACGCGTACGAGGACCCCCTCGACGCCCGCGATCTGGTCACCTTCGACGAGCAGGGGCGGTACCGCCCGCTCAAGACGGCCCCGTCGCTCGCCGGCGGCTGGGCGTTCCCCGACCTCGGCCCGCGCGACCTCTACGAGACGGTGGAGACGATCTACCCCGCGACCGTCGCCAACTGGCACCGCGAGCGGGAGGGCGAGCTCGACGTGACCCACTGGCGCGAGACGATGGAGCGCCAGTCGGGCATCTACGGCGTCGTGAAGACGTGGGACCGCGGCGAGGGGTACGAGCACGTCAACTGGGTGGCAGAAGCGTGCTGCGACGACTCGCAGTGTCTCAAGCGCCGAGAGTGGCAGTACGACGACGAGACCGACCTCGACGTCGACGGCGGCGACGGCGCGTTCCCCTGCCGCGAACCCTGCTCCGTGGTGGTGTCGGCCGCGCGGAAGTGGACGCGGCTGGAGAGCGAGCAGCCGCGGACGTACGAGTTCGACCTGACCCCGAGCGAGAAGGAGCAGGTGGAGGCAATCATCGACGCGGTCGCCGACGGCCGGACCGACGAGATCCGCGAGGCGGACACGAAGGAGGGGGCGAACCGGTACCGCACCCGGTTCCTCCGCGCGAAGCTGTTCGACGACGAGGGCAACCTCGGCGGCGTGCCGACCGAGCCGGACGAGGAGTGACCTGCCCCGCGGCCCGAATCCGACCGGACGCGCCCGAAACATCGCCGCGCCCCGCAGGCTTTTCTCGGCTCCCCTGAAACGGTGGGGCAATGAACGCCGTCACGTTGGGCCCCGCCGGCACGTACTCGCACCGCGCCGCGCGCGCCGTCGCCGCCGAGGTGTCGTTCCGCGAATCGGTCACCGCCATCGTCGACGCCGTCGCCGACGGCGAGTTCGAGCGCGGCGTCGTCCCCATCGAGAACAGCATCGAGGGCTCCGTCACGGAGAGCCTCGACGCGCTCGCGGAGTACGACGTCTCCGTCACCCGCGAGGTCGTCACGCCGATCCGGCACGCCCTCCTCGCGCAGGACGACTCGTTCGAGGTCGTCGCGAGCCACTCGCAGGCGCTCGCGCAGTGCCGCAACTGGCTGGAGGCGAACTACCCGAGCGCCGGCCTCGAAGCGGTCGCCTCCACGGCCCGCGGCGTCGAGCGCGCCCGCGAGGACGCCCGCGTCGCCGGGATCGGCCACCCGGACAACGCCGGCGACGACCTCTCGACCCTCGCCGAGGACATCCAGGACCGCACGTCGAACGCGACCCGGTTCCTCGTCGTCGCGCCCGAGGCCGCCAGGGCCGACGCCGGCGGGAAGACCACGCTGATCGTCTACCCGAACGCGAACTATCCCGGCCTCCTCCTAGAGCTGCTGGAGGCGTTCGCCGACCGCAACCTCAACCTCTCGCGGATCGAGTCGCGCCCGAGCGGCGAGCGCCTCGGCGACTACCTGTTCCACTTCGACGTCGACGCGGGTCTCTACGAGGACCACATGGCGAAGGCGGTCGAGGACGTCGAGGCCATCGCGGACAAGGGGTGGGTCAAGGTGCTCGGTTCGTACGACACCGAACACGT
>NZ_CAKZRO010000015.1 GCF_937146585.1 uncultured Halorubrum sp.
TCGCCTTCGAGAGGTTCCCCTCGCTGTTCTCGAAGTCGATCGGGTTCACCTTGTGGGGCATCGTCGACGACCCCGTCTCGCCCTCGACGGCCTCCTGCCCGAGGTATCGGTCGGCGACGTAGAGCCACGCGTCGAGGTCCAGATCGAGGAGCACGTTGTTGACGCCCCGGAGCGCGTCGAACAGCGCCGCGAGGTCGTCGCAGGGGTTCACCTGCGTCGCGAGCGCGGTGTGTTCGAGGTCGAGGTCGCGCACGAACGACGCCGAGAACGCCCGCCAGTCGACGTCGGGGTAGGCGGCGCGGTGGGCCGCGAAGGTGCCGGACGCCCCCGCGAGCTTGCCGGAGAGGTCCTCGTTCGCGACGACGACCCGCCCGAGCGCCCGGCCGAGCCGCGCGGCGTACACCGCCATCTCCTTGCCGAAGGTCGTCGGCGTCGCCGGCTGGCCGTGGGTGCGCGCCAGCATCGGCGTGTCGCGGTGCTCCTGCGCCAACTCGACGAGCGCGTCGCGGACCTCGCGGACCGCGGGGACGACCACCTCGCTCACCGCGGGCTTGAGCAGGAGGCGCTGCGCGAGGTTGTTCACGTCCTCGCTGGTGAGCCCGAAGTGGATCCACGGGTACAGCGACTCCGCGTCGTCGAGCGGCGCGTCGGGACCTTCCGCGATGTCCGCCAGCCGGACGCGGAGGAAGTACTCGACCGCCTTCACGTCGTGGTTTGTCGCGTCGTACCCCGCGGCCCCCTCGGTCTCGAGGGCCTTGATCAGCCGCGCGTCCTCGACCGAGAAGTCGGCGTACACCTCGCGGAGCGCCGTCGCGGTCGCCTCGTCGAAGCCGATCGGCGTCGCGTCGAGGGCCCCCAGCGCGAGCAGGTACTCCACCTCGACGCGGGTCCGGGCGCGCATCAGCGCGGCCTCGCTCGCGTACGGCGACAGTGCCGCCGTTCGGCCGGCGTAGCGCCCGTCGAGCGGCGAGACGGCCGCGAGCGGATCGTTCCGGGACAGCCCCGAGATGGCGTCGTCGGCCGTCGGTCCGGAGTCGTCGGTCATGTCCGCGACTGCCGCCGGAGCCAGCAAAAGCGTGTCGATGGGGCGAGGCACGGACGTGGATCTGTCTCACCGTCGGACCGTGTCGAGACCGCGTTCCGATCCTCGATCGTGTACACTCGGGCGACGCGGACCGCAATCGATATACCCGATCGGTCGGACGTTCGCGTATGAAGATCGCGGGACTCGCGAGCAACAGGGGACGGAACCTCAGGCACATCGCCGACGCCGCGCCCGGCGGCGCGGAGCTGTCGGTCGTCCTGACGAACCGCGAGCAGGCGCCGGCGTTGGAGGCCGCGACCGAGCGCCGGATCCCGACCGAGGTCGTCGCGCGCGACGAGGGGGAGTCGCGCGAGTCGCACGAGCGCCGGATCGTCGAGCGCCTCGCGGACTACGACGTCGACCTCGTCTGTCTGGACGGCTACATGCGCGTCCTGACGGACGCGTTCCTCGACGCCGTGCCGACGACGCTGAACGTCCACCCCTCGCTGCTCCCGTCGTTCCCCGGCACCGACGCCCACGAGCAGGTGCTTGACGCGGGCGTCCGGACGACCGGCTGTACGGTCCACGTCGTCACCGAGGAGGTGGACGCCGGCCCCGTCGTCACTCAGGAACCGATCCCGGTGTACGAGGGCGACGACGCCGACTCGCTGAAGGCGCGCGTCCTGCGCGAGGCCGAGTTCACGGCGTACCCGCGGGCGGTCCGCTGGTTCGCCGAGGACCGCGTGACCGTCGAGCGGGACGCCGACGGCGCCCCCGTCGACGTCGCGGTCGAGGGCGACGTGGGCGGTGACTTCCCGGAGCGGCGCTTCGTCTCCGAGGAGCGCACCGCCACGCTGCGGTACGGCGAGAACCCGCACCAGGACGCCGCGCTGTACGTCGACGACGGCTGCGAGGAGGCGAGCGTCGTCGACGCCGCCCAACTGAACCCCGGCGCGAAGGGGATGGGGTACAACAACTACAACGACGCCGACGCCGCGCTGACCCTCGTCAAGGAGTTCGACGAGCCCGCCGCCGCGGTGATCAAGCACACCAACCCCGCGGGCTGCGCGGTCGGCTCTGACCTCGCGGACGCCTACGACCGCGCGCTGCGGACGGACGCGAAGTCCGCGTTCGGCGGCATCGTCGCGCTGAACCGCGAGTGCGACGCCGACACCGCGACCGCGGTCGCCGACTCGTTCAAGGAGGTCGTCGTCGCCCCCGGCTACACCGACAGCGCGCTCGACGTCCTCCGCGAGAAGAAGAACCTCCGCGTTCTCGACGTGGGGCCGCTCGGCGCGGGCGAGGACCGCTTCTCCGAGCGGTTCACGGAGAAGCCCATCGTCGGCGGCCGCCTCGTTCAGGAGCGCGACCGGCAGTCGCCGACCGCCGCCGACCTAGAGGTCGTCACCGAGCGCGAGCCGACCGACGAGCAGGTCGAGACGATGCTGTTCGCGTGGAAGACGCTGAAACACGTGAAGTCGAACGGCATCCTCTTCGCGACCGGCACGGAGACGGTCGGCGTCGGCATGGGGCAGGTCTCCCGGGTCGACGCGGTTACCCTCGCGGCGATGAAGGCCGAGAAGGACGCGGAGGGGAAGTCCGCCGAGGGGGCCGTGATGGCGTCGGACGCGTTCTTCCCGTTCCCGGACGCGGTCGAGGAGGCGGCCGACGCGGGCATCGAGGCCGTCATCCAGCCCGGCGGCTCCGTCAACGACGAGGACGTGATCGCCGCGGCCGACGAGCGCGACATGGCGATGGCGTTCACCGGCTCGCGCTGCTTCCGGCACGACTAGGCCCGACGCGGACCGCGGCCGTCCCGCCCGAGCGCCGGCGCTACCCCTCCCAGTCGCGCGGGACGTACTGCTCGAACTCGGGGTCGGCCGAGCGGCCGGCGGGGCGGAACGCCCGCTCGCCCGCCACGCGGAACGACTCGATCGCCGACTGACCGGGGCCGGTGAGGAACCCGACGTACGACATCGCGAGCGGGTACGCCACGTCGTGTCGAGCGGGATTGACCGGGATCACGGCGTACTCGTTCCGCAGGAGCGGCGGCGGGTCGTCGATCCCGTAGTCGACGTGGCGGCCGTGGTCGCCGCCGGCGCCCACGGCGAGGAACGTCCCCCGGTCGGTGAGCGTGTAGGCGTCGGAGCGCTCGGCGGCGATCAGCGTGTCGCCCATCCCCTGTCCCGTCTCGATGTACCACTCGCCGCCGGGGGCGACGCCCGCCGCGTCCCAGATCCGGCGCTCGCGGACGTGCGTCCCCGACCGGTCGCCCCGGGAGACGAACGTCGCCCCGGCGTCGGCGATCGCCCGGAACGCCGAGACCGGGTCGCTCCCGGCCACGCCCGCGGGGTCGTCCGGCGGGCCAACGACGAGGAAGTCGTTGACCATCACCCGCCGCCGGTTCACGCCGTACCCCTCCCTGAGGAACTCGTCTTCGAGGGGCCGCGCGTGGACCAGGACCACGTCGCAGTCGCCGTCCCGGGCGGTGCGGAGCGACGCCCCGGTCCCGCGCACGAGCGCCTCCACCCGCGAGCCGAAGCGGTCGGCGTACTCGCGGTGTAACACGTCCAAGAGACCGCTGTCGTACGCCGTCGTGGCGGTCGCGAGGGTCAACGCGCCGAGGTCGGGCGCACGCTCGCGGCCCTCGTTCCCGCCCGCACAGCCGGCCAGCGAGAGGGCGCCACCGGCGCCGAGCGCGCGGAGGAGCTGTCGACGACGCATACGTATCGTAATTAGATCCGACCACACATAGTGCTTTGTTGATTCATTTCAGTTACTAGCCGTCGAGCCCGGCCGGGGCGACAACCCCACGCGGACCGCCGGATCTGCGGCGCTTTTTTCTCCGGGTCTCGTTAGGCGCGGACGGGGACCACCGTGGCCCAGTTCGGCAACTCGGTACGGCTGCTCGGGGACCGGGAGTTCGCGGCGCTCGCCGGGACCGCGTTCGCCCGTAGCCAGGCGTACTCGACGATCCTCATCGCGCTGGCGCTGTACGCCGACCTGTTCGGAACCACGGGGTTCATCGAGGGGCTGTTCGGGACCGCGTTCGCCGTCGTCCAGCTCGTCATCGTCCTCCCGCTGGGCCGGCGGGTGGACACCGGCAACGCGAAGCGGTGGCTGCTCGGCGGCTTCCTGATCAACGTCGCCGTCTTCGTCGGCTTCGCCTTGGTCGACAGCTCCGTCCACATCATCCTCGTGCGGATGATCCAGGGCCTCGGCGCGAGCGTCCTCTGGATCACGGGCGCGACGGTGATCGGCGAGATCAGCCCCGACGACGAGCAGGGGCGCTGGCTCGGCTCGTACAACCAGTTCGCCTCCTTCTCGTCGCTCGCGGGCGACCTCGTCGGCGGCTACCTCCTGTACGCCTACGGGTTCGGCGAGACGTACGTCGTGTTGACCGCCGTCACGCTCGCCGCGTTCGCGCTGGTGTTCGCGTTCCTCCGCGACAACCCCGGCGGGCGGAAGGACCCCGAGGACGCGGGCGGGATCGAGACGTTCCGGTCGCTGCTCGGGCTCCCGATGTTGCGCGCGCTCGTCTTCTTCCGGTTCACGTTCAGCGTCGGCAAGATGGCGGTGATCATCTTCCTCCCGATCTACGCGCGGACGACGTTCGGCATCTCCGCGTTCGCCATCGGCTGGATCATGGCCGGCGGGAAGGCGACGAAGGCGCTCACGCAGGGGTTCGTCGGCGACCTCACCGACCGATACGAGCGCACCTACCTGTTCGTCGCGGTCGGCGCGCTCCTGTACGGGGTCGGGACGGCGATCATCCCCCTCGCGGCGTACTTCGACGGGACCGTCGCGCCGGTCACCGTCTCGTACCTCGGCGACTCCCAGACGCTCGGCGGGGCCTTCTTCGCGCTGTTCGCCGCCTACTCGCTGCTCGGGGTCGCCGACTCGATCCGGCTGCCGGCGAGCATGTCGCTGTTCGTCGACGAGGGCGAGGCGTACGACTCCGTCGCGAGCGCGATGAGCCTGCGCTCGGTGTCGTGGAAGGTCGGGCAGGTCGTCGGGCCGGTGCTCGTCGGGACGACGATGGACTGGACGACCACCGAGACCGGGTTCCTCCTGGCGGCCGGGTTCATCGCGTTCGCGACCACCGGGTTCGCGTGGCAGGCGCGGGGGGCACACCGCGCGGCCCGGGACCCGGGGCCGGCCGCGCCCGGGGACGACTGAGTCGGTTCCGCGGCTCGGGAGCGACTACAGCGTGTAGTCGTGCTCGCCGGTCTCGGACGCCAGGAAGGCGGCGAGCAGGTCGATCGTCGCCTCGACGTCGCCGCCGTCGGCGGTCTCGGTGACGGTGTGGAGGTACCGCGTCGGGATCGAGATCGCGCCGACGGGCTTCGCGCCCGCCGTGTTCTGGAACCCGGCGGTGTCGGTGCCGCCCGCGGGCAGCACCTCGTGTTGGTGATCGATCCCCTCCGCCTCGGCGACCTCGGTGAGCCGGCTGTGGACCTTCGGGCTGGTGATCACCGACGAGTCCTTCAGCTTCACCGCCGTGCCGTCGCCGAGGTCGGTGACGGCGTCGGCCGGGTCGCCGACCTGCGGCACGTCGTTGGCGACGGTGACGTCTAAGGCGACGGCGAGGTCGGGGTCGACGTCGACGCCGAGCGCCTTCGCGCCCCGCAGTCCCACCTCCTCCTGGACGGTCGCCGCGAAGTGGATCGTCACGTCCGGGTCGTCGATCCGGCGGGCGGCCTCCAGCATCGCGAACACGCAGATCCGGTCGTCGAGCGCCTTCCCGGTGACCCGGTCGCCCATCCGCGTCGTGGTCTGGTCGAGGGTGACGAGGTCGCCGACGCTCACCGCCTCCTCGACCGCCTCCGCGTCGCGCCCGAGGTCGATGAACACGTCTTTCACCTCGTCGTCCTTCTCGCGCTGCTCCTCGGTGAGCGTGTGGGGCGGGACGGAGCCGATGACGCCGGTCAGGTCCTCGTCGCCGTGGACGGTGACGCGCTGCGCGCGCAGCACCCGGGCGTCGAAGCCGCCGAGCGGGTCGACCTGGACGAACCCCTCGTCGGTGACGTGGCGGACCATGAACCCGATCTCGTCCATGTGGGCCGCGACGGCGACCGAGTAGTCCGACTCGCCCTCGATCGTCCCCACGACGTTCCCCATCGCGTCGGTCCGGACGCGATCGACGCGCTCCTCGAACTCGCGCCGGACGATCTCGCGCACGTCGTCCTCGTAGCCCGGGACGCCGCGGGCCTCGGTCAGCTCTCGGAGCAGGTCGAAGTCGAAGGCGAACTCGCGTGCCATGGGTCCACCTGATCCGCCAGCGACAAAGGTCCGCAGGATCCGGCACGACCGCCGGCCTTCGGCGCCGCGATCAACCCTAAATAAGTTTACCGTTGTTCCGCAACCCTTTTGCGGGCGCTCTCGGGATGTCGTGTGTATGAGCGACGTGAAAGCGGAACTCCGCGAACAGTTTCTAGACGCGTTCGGCGGCGCAGATTTCCCCGTCGAGAACCAGATGGACCTCGTCCCCGCGCTGCCGGACGGGCCGGGAACGAAGTTCGAGGCCGGCGACGTGAGCTTCACCGCCATGGAGATGGCGGCGAAGCTGGGCAGCGAACAGGAGTTCCCCTACGACACCCCCGAGGCGCTCGTCGACGACATCATCGACGGGCTCGAGGCGAAGGGAATGCTCTGAGCCGGCCGACCGACCGACCCGATTTCTCCTTCCGACCGTCCGCCGCGCCCCGCCGAGCGCCGGCGGGAGGTTGATTACCGCGGAGCCGCTACGGCGGGTGTGTTCGCCGAGCTAACGAGCCTGGTGCCGCGGTGGGTCCTCTGGGGGGTCGGCCTCGGCGGGGTCGCCACCGCCGTGGTCGCCCTCGCGTTCTACCTCGGGGACCGGCTCGTCCCGACCCCCGCCGCGTCGGCCGGCGGCCGCGGCGCCGCCGGCGACGACCGGCGCCGCCGCGAGATCCGGACCTATCTGGACGCGGCCGGCGAGCGGTTCGACGAGGACCACGCGTTCGACGGCGTGTCGGTCCCCTTCTACCTCCCCGACCGCGGGGTCGCGATCACCTTCGACGCGCACGACTACTTCCGGCTGGAGGGCGAGGGCGTCTACACCGTCCTCTGTGAGCACGAGATGCCCGGCCGCGGGCTCGGTCGCCGACTCCCGTTCGACGTCGACGAGCCCGACTGGGCGACCGACGAGTCGCCCGGCGCGGGAGGCGGTCGGTCCGCCGGCTCCGGCGCCGGTCGCTTCGGCGCGCGTGCGGCGACCGGTCGCGGCCCCGCCGGACGGGCGGACCCCGTCGGCGACGCGTTCGACGAGCTCGGCCTCGACCGCGACGCCGACGTCGACGCGGTGAAGGGGGCGTACCGCGAGCGCGTCAAGGAGACGCACCCGGACCAGGGCGGCGACGAGGAGTCGTTCCGGCGCGTCCGCGAGGCGTACGCGACCGCCCGCAACCACGCGGACGGCGGGCCGAGCCCGGACGGGGGCGACGCGGGCCGCCGCCGAGAGCGCTCGCCCGGGTACGGCCGGTGAGCGCCCCCGGCCCCGAGTCCGGCCCGACCTTCGCGGACCGCGCCGTCTACCTCCCGGGAGCCGACGCGCTCGTCGTCGCCGACCTCCACGTCGGCCGCGGCGAGGCCTCCGCGGTCTCGCTCCCGCTCGGCGAGCGCGCGGACCTCGTCGACCGGCTCGCCGCCCTCCTCGACCGGTTCGATCCCGCGACGGTGGTCGCCGCCGGCGACGTCGTCCACACCTTCGACCGAGTCAGCGGCCGGAGCCGCGAGACCTTGGACGCGCTCCGCGACGCCTGCGAGGACCGCGGGGCCGCCTTCGAACTCGTCGCCGGCAACCACGACACCGCCCTCCCGAACCGGTGGGACGGGCCCGTCCGCGAGGAGATCGTTCTCGGCGAGGGCGGCGACCGGGAGGCCGACGCCGTCGACGCCACCGACGCGACGCGCACCGTCGTCTGCCACGGCCACGAGGCGCCGTCCGCGACCGCTGACCGATACGTGATCGGCCACGTTCACCCGACGATCGAGATCGAGGGCGACCGCCGGCCCTGCTTCCTCCGGGGCCCCGGGACGTACCGCGGGGCCGACCTCCTCGTGCTGCCCTCGTTCACCCGGCTCGCGCCGGGCGTGGCGGTCAACGAGATGCGGACCGACGCGTTCGACTCCCCGCTCGTCACCGACGCGGACCGGCTCGCGCCGGTCGTGGTCGACCCTCCCGCGGAGGGCTCGGACGGGGGTCCCGACGCGAGCGGTGCGGGAGAGGCGCTCCGATTCCCGCCGCTCGGCGAGTTCCGCCGGCTGTTGTGAGCGCTTCCGTCCTCCCGCGCGTACTGTCCGTCTCGTCAGACGGCCGACTATAACGAACGTTTATGATTCATGCGGTGCGAATCGTTCACACATGGAAGCAGCCAGACTCCACGAGTACACCGACGACATGAGCGAGGGACTCACCATCGACGAGGTCGACCGACCGGCGGTAACGGGCGCGGACGACGTCGTCGTCGAGGTCGAGGGCGCGGGCTGGTGCCAGACGGACAACCACATCATCGAGGGGATGTGGGCCGAGTACGTCCCGCAGGAGCTGCCGCTGACGCTGGGCCACGAGAACGCGGGGACGGTCGTCGAGACGGGCGAGGACGTCGAGATCGTCTCCGCCGGCGACCCGGTGATCTGCCACCCGGTCCAGACCTGCGGCACCTGTCGCCCCTGCCGGCTCGGCGAGACGATGCACTGCGAGAACAGCGCGTTCAACGGGCTGACTCACGACGGCGGCTTCGCCGAGTACCTCCACACCAGCGAACGAGCCGTCATCCCGCTCCCGAGCGGGGTCGAACCGATCGACATCGCGCCGCACGCGGACGCCGGCATCACCGCCTACCACGCGGCCAAGAAGGCGGTCGCGGAGCTGAATCCCGGCGACCACGCCGTCGTCATCGGCGTCGGCGGGCTCGGTCACATCGGGCTCCAGTGCCTGAACGCGATGAGCGCGGCCCAGATCACCGCCGTCGACCTGAAGGAGTCGGCGCTGAACCTGGCGGACAGCTACGGCGCGGACCACCTCGTGAACCCGACCGACGACGACGTCGCGGCCGAGATCGAGGGGATCACCGACGGGACGGGCGCGGCGCAGGTGCTCGACTTCGTCGGCGAGGACGTGACGACCGCCTACGCCCCGGAGATCACCGCGGGCGGCGGCGACCACCACATCATCGGCTACGGGGGCCACGTCCACGAACCGTCGCAGGCGCTGGTGAACGGCGAGTTCTCCTTCGTCGGCAACATCGTCGGCCGGTACGCGGAGCTTCAGGAGCTCGTCGCGCTCGTCGAACAGGGGGACGTCGACCTCCACACCAGCCGGTACGACCTCGGCGAGATCAACGCGGTCGCCGAGAAGCTCGAACACCGCGAGATCGACGGCCGCGCCGTGATCACGCCCTGAAACCCGCTCGGACAGTCGAACCGCGTCGCGACCCGCGGCCTGTTCTCCGTCTCGTGGAACGTTTCCGGGCAGACCCCGAGCGAAAGCGGGACGTACCCGTTCGAGGTACCGATCACGGTCGGGTGACCGGTGACCGGACAACGAGAAGACATTTACTCCGCCGCTCGTGGCATTAGGGAATGAACGTCTCCCTCCTCGCCGATTCCCGCTTCACCACCGCTCGACGGTGGTCGCTGTACGCCGGCGTGTACGCGCTCGGCTGCGCCGCCCTCACCGCGTTGCTGCTCTCCGACGTGCTCGGCCTGTTCGCCGACGTGGTCGGCCTCCCGGCCGCGGTCGGGATGCCGCTCCTCGCGACCCCGGCGCTCGTCGTCGGGGCGCTCGTCTGGTGGGCCCTCGTCGAGCGGCCGGACGCGCCCACGTATCTCCGCGGGGCCGCGTTCGGGCTGCTCACCGCGCTCCTCACCGGCGCGCTCTGGACGGCGTGGTTCGTGGTCGTCTGGGGACTCGAGATGCTCGCCGCCGGGCCCGTGCGGCTGCTGGTCGGGTTCGTACTCGGCGCGGTCGCCGTCGCCGGCGTCCTCGTCGGGCTCCCGATCACGTACGTCCGACGACGGAGCCGGCGGGCGTCGGCGGCCGCCGCGACCGCTAACTCCTTGTGACTGGGGCGCACACTCGTCGCGCATGGACGAGAACGGCGGCGACCCCGCCGGCGACGGCGGGGTCGATCCCCTCGCCGACGAAGCCGTCGCCCGGGTGCTCGGGCCGGACGGGTCGCCCCTACCGGACGCGACGGTCCCCGACCTGTCGGACGAGCGGTTCCGCGCGATATACCGCGATCTGGTGACCACGCGTCGGTTCGACGAGCGCGCGGTCAGCCTCCAGCGACAGGGGCGGATCGGGACGTACGCGCCCTGCGCGGGACAGGAGGGGTCGGCGGTCGGGTCGACGCACGCGCTCGCTGCCGACGACCTCATCTCCTACCAGTACCGCGAGCACGGCGCGGTCGTCGTCCGCGACCTGCTCTCGGAGTACCTCCCCTACTGGATGGGCCACGAGTCCGGGACCGAGGCGATCGCGGACGGGAACGTCTTTCCGCTGAACATCGGGATCGCCGCCCACCTCCCGCACGCGGTCGGCGCGTCGTGGGCGTTCGACCACCGCGACGAAGACCGCGTCGTCGCCTGCCACTTCGGCGACGGCGCGACCAGCGAGGGCGACTTCCACGAGGCGATGAACTTCGCCGGCGTGTTCGACACGCCGACGCTCTTCTGTTGTCACAACAACGGCTGGGCCATCTCGATCCCCGAGTCGCGCCAGACCGCGACCGACACCTTCGCGCAGAAGGCGACCGCCTACGGCTTCGACGGCGTCCGCGTCGACGGGATGGACCCGCTCGCCAGCTACGCCGTCACGCGTGAGGCGGCCGAGCGCGCCCGGCCCGGCGGCGACGAACCTGGGGGTGACGCCTCCGCGGACGACCCGCGTCCGGTGCTCGTCGAGTTCGTCGAGTACCGGTTCGGCGCGCACACGACGGCGGACGACCCGACGGCGTACCGCGAGCCCGACGACGTGGACCCGTGGCGCGCGCTCGACCCCCTCGACCGCATGGAGGCGTTCCTCCGCGAGACCGGGCGGATCGACGACGAGGGCGTCGCGGCGGTCCGCGACGAGGCCGACGAGGTCGTGGCCGAGGCCATCGACGCCGCGGAGTCGGTCGCGGCCGACCCCGCCGCGATGTTCGACCACGCGTTCGCCGAGCTCCCGCGCGAAGTCCGGGGCCAGCGCGACGATCTGCTCGCGGCCGTTGAGGAACACGGCGAGGAGGCGTTCCTGCGGGAAGAGTAGCGCAGCCGCGGCTCGCCTAGAGGTGTCCGGCCGCCGCGCTCGCCGCCTTCCGCCCGCTCTCCAGGGCCCCCTGGATCGACGACCACTCAGTGTAGTCGCCGGCGAGGACGACCGGCCCCTCCGGGTCGTCCGGGTCCGGGAGGCCGGCGTGGACGCCCGGCGGCTGCGCGAACTGCGCGAACCGGATCCGGTGGACGTCGACGGTCTCTAATCCGTCGAAGTCGCGGTCCGGGTACCACGCCCCGAGCGCGTCGCGCACGTCCTCGCGGAGGTCGCCCTCGTCGCGGTCGAGCGACTCCTCGCCGAGGAACGTCGCCGCGAGCAGCGCCCGGTCGTCCGGGGCGTACTCCGGCGCGACCTCCGACATCGGCACCACGGCGTTCGGCGACTCGGCCGCGGCGTTGAGCAGTATCCGTCCGCCGGTCTCGAACGACTCCCCCGCGGGGAGCGCGTACCAGCCGGTGACGTTCGGCACGCCCTCGGTCGGCACCGACTCGACGCCGGTGAGCCGCCGCGCCTCGGGCGGTGAGGCCGCGACGACGACCGCGTCCGTCTCCCGGGTCGAGCCGTCCGCCAGTTCGACGGTCGCGCCGTCGGCGGGCCCCTTCCGGAACGGGATCCGCCCCTCGCCCGCGATCCGGATCGACTCCACGTCCTCGCCGGTCTCTATCGCGACGCCCGCCTCCCGGGCGCGGTCGGCGAGCGCGGCGGGGAGCGCGGCCATCCCCGCGGCGGGGACGCCGATGGAGCCGCGGCCCATCGCGCGGAACGTGTACTCGAACACCTGCTTCGACGTCGAGAGGCTCCGGTCTAACGTGATCCCGCCGTAGAACGGCTCGACGAAGTGTTCGACGTAGTCGTCGGCGAACCCCCAGTCGCGGAGGTACTCGCGGATCGGGGCGTCGCGCCCGGCGAAGAACTTCCCCTCGTCCCGGTTTCCGAGGTCGTACCGGAGCGCGAGCGTCCGGAGCTTGTCGGAGAAGGACACCTCTCGGTTCAGCAGCGAGGGGAGCGCGGAGAGCGGGTCCCGGAGCGGGTCGCCGAGCACCGACCGCGAGCCCGGCCGGCAGATGGTCGCGCCCGGGGCGAACGTCCGGAGGTCCAGGGCGTCGAGCCCCTCGGCGCCGAGTTCGCGCTCGACGGCCGGGTAGCTCGAGAAGAGGACCTGGAAGCCGCGGTCGAGCGTGAACCCGTCGACCGTCTCCGTCCGGACGCGTCCGCCGACCTCGGGCCGTCGCTCGTACAGCGTCACGTCAGCGCCCGCCTCCGCGAGCCGCGTCGCCGCGACGAGCCCCGAGAGCCCGCCGCCGACGACCGTGGCGTCTCCGTTCATACGCGTCGTTTCGGGGCGCGAGTTTATAAGCGGCGGCGGGACGCGCTCGCCGCCCGGGGTCGACTCGCGCTGACCGATAAACGAGTCACGGCGATACCGAACCCGCGACGGCTCTCGGCCCGCGGCGCGTCGGAGTGCGAAGCGATTTGTCGCCGCCGCCGCAAGGTCCGGTATGGAGCCCACCGAGACCACGCCGGCGTTCCGCGGGCTGGAGAGTCGGGCGTCGGGTCGCGTCCACGAGACCGCCGACGCGGCGACCGTCGACGACGACGAACGGGCGCGCGGCCTCGACCCGGTCTACGACTACGACGCGGTCGACCCCGGCGACCTCTTCGACCCGGCGGCCCGCGGCGGCAGCGGGGACGCCCGGGCCGCGCCCGCCACCGCCCGCGGCCACTGGCGCTTCGACGCGCTGTTGCCTTTCCCGGCGAGCGAGGCGCTCACCGCGGGCGAGGGCGGCACGCCCCTCGTCGCCACCGACCGGCTCGCGGACGAGCTCGACGTCGACGCGGTGTACGTCAAAGACGAGGGCCGCAACCCGACGGGGACGGTCCTCGACCGCGGCCTCTCCGTCGCCGTGACCGCCGTCGCGAAGCGGGCGGCCGCCGAGGGGGTCGACGTCGAGCCGCTCGTCTGCGCGAGCCCCGGGAACGCCGGGCAGTCGATGGCGGCGTACGCGGGCCGGGCGGATCTCCGGTCGTACGCGTTCGTCCCCTCGCGGTGCGCCTTCTCGAACAAGTCGATGACGAACGTCCACGGCGGCGAGATGCGCGTGGTCGGCGGGCGCTTCCCCGACGCCGCCGACGCGGTCGACGAGCAGCTCGCGACCGACTACACCGACCTCGGCGAGTTCGCCACGCCGTACCGCCACGAGGGCGCGAAGACGGTCGCGTTCGAGCTCGTCGCCGACCTCGGCGACGCCCCGGACGTCGTCGTCGTCCCGACCGGGTCGGGCGAGGTCGTCGCGGGCGTCCACAAGGGGTTCGTCGAGCTCGACCGCGTCGGCGCGATAGCCGAGACGCCGAGGGTCGTCGCCGCGCAGGCCGCAGGCTGCGCCCCGATCGCCGCCGCCGTCGAGCGCGGCCTCGACGAGCCCGAACCGTGGGGGACGCCGGACACAATCTGCGGCGAGCTGGAGATCCCGGACCCCGCCGGCGGGGCCGCGGCCGTCGAGGCCGTCACCGACAGCGGGGGGACCGCGGTCGGCGTCGACGACGACGACATCCTCGCGAGCGCGGTCGCCGTGGCCCAGAACGAGGTCGTCGAGATGGGCGCGACGGGCGGCGCGGCCCCCGCCGGCGCGTGGGCGCTCGCCGAGGACGACTTCTTCGACGGCGACGAGACCGTCGTGCTCCTCAACAGCGACGCCGGGCTAAAGACGCCTGACATCCTCCGCAGCCACCTGATGGGGCAGGGGATCTGAAGAAACGCGTCGGTTGGGGTTCGGTGCGACTATCGCGGGTCGCTCACTCGCGCCGCGCGAGCAGGCCACTCGCGAGCAGTGCGAGCGCGGCCGCGACGACGCCGAACCCGGGCGACTCCGCGCCGGTGTCGCCGGCGCTGCCGTCCGTTTCCGTCTCGTTTCCGTCCATGCCGTCGGTCGAGGAGTCGTTCTCGCCGCCGGAAGAGTCGTCGCTCCCCGACGAGCCGTCGTCGGAGGAGCCGTCGTCCGACGAGCTACCGTCCGACGACTCGCCGCTCGCGTCCTGAAGCTCGACCACCGCGTTCGACAGCGTCTCCGTCGACCGGATCACGCTGCGCGGCGCCGGCTGGTTGAGGTAGTTCACGTTCATCACGACGTAGTTCCCCTCGGCGCCCGCGGTCGTGCTGGCGTACGGCTCCTGTTCTAAGATCGCGGCCTCGGGGTCAGTGACTAAGATCAGCTCGGGGTCCGTCTCGAGGATGACCTCGTCCGAGAGCTGCGGGTAGGCCTCGTACTCCGCGGCGACGTTCTCGGTGCCCCCGACGTTCATGATCGCGTCGATGAACGTGTTGTTCGCGGCGACGTAGCCGCCGCCGAGCGGGTACAGCGCGGCCGGGCGGTCGACGTCGGCGGTCCGGTTCTCCGCCGCGTCGACCGCGTCGTACATCTCCTCGTTCGTCTCGTCCGCGGCCTCGCACGCGCCGACGAGCCGACCGATCGTCTCCGTCTTCTCGGCGATGTCGTCGACGGAGGTCGCCGCCGGGAAGTGGTACACGGTCAGCCCCTGCTCGCGGAGCGGTCCGACGTCCGCGGCCGAGGAGTTCGGCGCCAGCACGAGGTCGGGCTCGGTGTCGACGACGCGCTCGACGCTCGCGCCGAACTCGGCGGAGACGTTCGCGCGCTCCTCGGCGCCCTCGAGGTAGAACGCGAACTGGCTCACGCCGACGACGCGGTCCTCTTGGCCGAGCTCCCACAGCGTCTGTGCGGCCGACGGGTTGAGCGTCGTGATGCGCTCGGGCCGCTCCTCCAGCCGGATCGTCTCCCCGGTCGCGTCAGTCGCGTTGAGCGGGAACCCGCACGCGTCGCCGGTCTGTGCGGGGCCGGTCGCCCCCGCGGCACCGACCGCGGGCTGCGCGCCCGCGGTCGGCCCGTCCGTCGCTATCGTCGGCTGTGCGCCCGCGGCCGTCCCCGCGACGCCGCCGAGCAGGGCGGTCGTCACCAGGACGGCCATCGCGATCGCGAAGCTGTCTCGCATCGGATCGAGGACCGGACTCGTCCAATAAGTATTTACCTACTACAAGTTGTGTTGGAGAACGTATGCGTCCCTGGGTGCGGTCGGCGGCTTGGTCGGCGGCGGTAGCCGCGCTGTTGGCGGTCGTGATCGTCGTCAGCGCCGCGGTCGGGCCGGTCAGCATCCCGCCGGAGACCGTGCTGAAGTCGGTGCTGAACGCGCTCTCCGTCCCGTCGGGGATCGAGACGACCGCGAGCGGCGTCGGGCCGTTACCCGTGCCCGGCGTCGGGCCGCTCACGCTCCCCGGCGTCGACCTCGCGGTGACGTCGCCGTTCGCGTTCCCCGTCGACTCCGTCCACCAGCGGATCGTCGTGGGCGTGCGGCTCCCGCGGATCTTACTCGCCGCGCTCGTCGGGTTCGCGCTCGCGGCCGCCGGCACGGTGATGCAGGGCTTCTTCCGGAACCCGATGGCGGACCCGTCGATCATCGGCGTCTCCTCCGGCGCGGCGGTCGGCGCGGTGGCGTTCATCGTCTTCCCCGTCGCCCTCTCGACGACCGTCGCGCTCCCGCTCGTCGGCCCCGTCGAGGTCGCGCTCTCGCGCGGCGCGGGGACGAGCCTCTTCGCGTTCGTCGGCGCGCTCGTCGCCGCCTTCGGCGTGTACGCCATCGCGACCCGCGGCGGCCGGACGCCGGTCGCCACCCTCCTCCTGGCGGGCGTCGCGGTCCAGACGTTCCTCGGCGCGGTCGTCTCGTACCTCCAGCTCCAGGCCGGAGAGTCGCTCCGCCAGATCGTCGCGTGGCTGATGGGCCACCTCTCGGGCGCGGCGTGGAGCGAGGTCGCCGTCACCGCCGCCGTCGTGCCGCCGCTGTTCGTCCTCCTGCTCGCGTACGCCCGCGACCTCAACGTCCTCCTGCTCGGCGAGGAGGAGGCCCGCGGGCTGGGCATCGCGGTCGAGCGCACGAAGCGGGTGCTGCTCGCGGCGTCGGCGCTCGTCACGGCCGCCGGCGTCGCGTTCGCCGGCGTGATCGGCTTCGTCGGCCTCATCGTCCCCCACATGCTCCGGCTCGTCGTCGGTCCCGACCACCGGGTGCTCCTCCCGACTGCGGCGCTCGCCGGCGGCACGTTCCTCGTCGCGGCCGACACGCTCGCGCGCTCGGCGCCCGCCGAGTACCCGGTCGGGATCATCACCGCCGCGGTCGGCGCCCCCTTCTTCGTCTACCTGCTCGTCACCCGGGAGGTGACGGAGCTGTGAGCGCGGACCCCACTACCGACGCCGAAGGGCGGGACGCCGAGGAGTCGGCCGCCGCGCGCGGCGACCCCGGGTCGCTCCCCGAGACGTCGCGCTCGTTCGGCGACGCGCCGCTGCTGTCGGCCGCGGACGTGGCCGTCTCGTTCGGCGACCTCGACGTCGTCTCCGGGGTCGACCTCCGGGTCGAGCCCGGCTCGCTCGTCGGCCTCGTCGGGCCGAACGGGGCCGGCAAGACCACCCTGTTGCGCGCGGTGACCGGCGCGGTCGAGCCGGACGCGGGGACCGTCCGGATCGGCGGGGACCCGGCGGCGTCGCTGTCGGCCCGCGAGGTCGGCCGGCGCGTCGCGAGCGTCCCGCAGGCGACGAACCTCGCGTTCGACTTCCGGGTGCGCCACGTCGTCGAGATGGGCCGGACGCCCCATCTCGGGCGCTTCGACGCGCACGGCGTCGAGGACGACGCCGCGGTCGACGCGGCGATGGCGGCCGCCGACGTCGAGCGCTTCGCCGACCGGTCGATCACCGAGGTCTCCGGGGGCGAGCGGCAGCGCGTGCTGCTCGCGCGGGCGCTGGCGCAGGCGGCCCCGCTCCTCCTCTTAGACGAGCCGACCGCGAGCCTCGACGTGAACCACGCGGTCGAGACGCTCGAACTGGTCCGCGAGTTCGTCGACGGCGGCGACCGCGGGGCGATCGCCGCGATCCACGACCTCGACGCCGCGGCCCGCTACTGCGACGAGGTGGTCGTCATCGCGGACGGCGGGGTCCGGGCCGCCGGGCCGCCGGCGTCGGTCCTGTCCGGGGCCGCCGTCGGCGCGGCCTTCGACGCGGAGGCGTTCGTCGGCCGCAACCCGGCCACCGGGACGCCCGCGGTCACGGCGTTCCCCCAGAGCGACGTCGACCCGCGCCGAGTCCACGTGATCGGCACGGGACGCCCGACCGCGCGCGTGATCGCCCGCCTCGCCGCCGCGGGCCACGAGCCCTCGGTCGGCGTGGTCCCCGAGGGAGACGCGGCCGCCGGCGCGGCCGCGGACGCGGGAGGGACCGCGGTGGCCGCGCCGCCGTTCGAGGATCCCTCCGCGGAGACCGTCCGGGCCGCGCGCGACCTCGCGGCCGCCGCCGACGCGACGCTCGCAGTCGCGACCGGCGGCGACGGCGCTCCGACCGCGAACAGCCCGAACGCCGAGGTCGCGGCGGCCGCGGACCGCGTCGTTCCCGTTCCGGCCGACGTCGACGACGAGGCCCTGCTGGACGCCGTCGCGGCCGCGACCGACGCGTCGGAGTGACCCCGACCGCCCGAGTCCCGTCGTCCGGGCCGCGAAGCGTCACCGTTTATTCGCTCGCCCGCGTCCCTCCGACGATGAGCGTTCCATGCGTCGCCGTCGCCCGCGAGCGCGGCGAGACCGTCCGGAGCCGGCTCGCCGACGCCGACGCCCTCGACGGCGACCACCAGATCGCCGTCGACGGCGACACGATCTACATCCCCGTCACGGGCCGCGAGGCGGTCCCCGCGGAGTTCGCCGACCGGCTCGTCGAGCGCGACGCCGAGCGGCGGGACCGCCCCACGACGCCCGCCGAGATACTCGACTCCGAGCCCTCCATCGAGCGCCTGGGCGACATCGTCATCATCGACGAGGACGACGACGAGCGAGCCCGCGAGGTCGCCGACGCCGTGGCGGCCTCCGACGTCCCCTGCGACACCGTCCTCAACCGCGCGTCGCCGATCGAGGGCGAACTGCGGGTCCGCTCGTGGGACGTGCTGGTCGGCGACGACACGGAGACGGTCCACCGCGAGTACGGCCACGAGTTCGCGCTCGACGTCGCCGCGGTCTACTTCTCGCCGCGGCTCGCGACCGAACGCCACCGCGTGGTCGAGCAGGTGGATGCCGGGGAGTCCGCGATCGACATGTTCGCCGGCGTGGGGCCGTACGCGGTCCCCATGGCGTCCCGCGGCGCCGACGTGGTCGCGTGCGACCTCAACGAGCGCGCGGTCGAGTACCTCCGCGAGAACGCCGCGCGCAACGGGGTCGCGGAGCGCGTGACGGCGGTCGCCGGCGACGTGCGCGACCTCGTCGACTCGCGCGCGGACACCGCCGACCGACTCGTGATGAACCTCCCCCACTCGGCGGACGAGTTCCTCGACGCGGCCGTCGCGCTCGCCGGCGACGACTGCGTGATCCACTACTACGACATCCAACACGAGGACGACCCGTTCGGCCCGGGGCGGCGCGCGATCGAGGCGGCCGCGGGCGACGCCTACGCGGTCGACGTCGAGACCGAGCGCGTCGTCCGGTCGTACGCCCCCCACGAGTACAACGTCTGTCTCGACGTGCGCCTGACGCGGACCGTCGACTGATTCGACGCTCCGCGCGCTCGGTTGACGCGGACAGACACGTCAGGGCATATACTTATGAGTGTGACTATCTAACATGTACACGTATGAGCGACGCCGCAGACCCAGAGGAGCGAATCGACGAGACGACCACGTGGCCGGATCTGGCGATTGGGCTCTACGACCGTCTGACCGGTCGAAACGCCGAGATTCACTACCAGTTCGAGGACATGACCGTCGAGGTGCCGAGCGGGACGGGAGACGACGTCGAACACGCCGAGTGGCGCGTCGACGGCGGCGTCCGCGTCACGACTCGTGAGCGGGACTGACTCCCACGCCGCCCTCGCGGTCGAGACCGACGACCTGACGCTCTCCGTCGACGGAGTCGACGTGTCGGTCCACGCCACCGAGCGGCGGCTGTTCCTCGAGGTCGAGAGCGTCGGTGACGCCCTCCGCGTCGCCCGCCGCCTCCCCGGCGACGCGGCCTCGGACCTCGTGGTCAGGGAACTGCGACTGGGGGACCTCACCGCCGAGGTCAGGGTCCGCGGGCGGACGGTCGCGGTCGCGGGCGCCGACGCGCGCCCCGGTCCGCTCTCGCACCGCCTCGGCATCGCGCCCGCCGAGGTACGCCTTGCGGGCGCCGTCGGAGCCGGGTACGGTGGGCTCTCCGCCGCGCTGCGACGCGCGCGGCTGCTGTTCGCGTAACGCGGACTTCCGCGCGCCGTTCGTCTATCGCTTTTCATAGCTCGGACGCAACGCTGGTGAGAAGCGGTCGGCACAGCGAAAACGCCGCACTGCCCCGAGGGGGGTCGGGGCGGTGCGGCTGGGGGCCCGTCACATGACAAGTGGCCGCGGCGACGGTCGGCGGACCAGAGGCGATTTTGCGCCTGGCGCGTCGGAGACGCGTTTCACACGGTAGCCGCGACCGAACGCTGGTTGGGATGACGGCCGCGCCGAGCCGCCGTGGGGACGGCGACCGACGAGACCCTCGCCGCCCGGTACGGGCTTCGACCGGGCACGCATCGCCGGGGGAGTCGATCCCCGCCGTCTCGGCACGCGGGCGATGTCATCACGCTTCGATCAAAGTCTGAACAAGTATTTAGGTTTTATCCTTATATACTTGTGTTGTGTTCCGATTCTCCTTGTGTATCAGCGTGTAATCCCGTCTAATGCGTTACGAACGTGTATTCGGTGTCGGTCACGCTTGCCGGTTCACCGTCGGAAAACGACCCGACCGGTTCCGCCTCGCCCCCGCTCCGTCCCCGTTTCGGAACCCTTATTTTTCCGTCCGGGAATTGTCTGTTGCGCGCCGGGGTAGCTCAGCTGGCAGAGCGATTCCTTCGTAAGGAATAGGTCGGGGGTTCAAATCCCTCCTCCGGCTCTTCTATCGGTATCCGCTCGAACCGCGAGCCACGGCCTTCCGTCGCGATCGCTCTCCTTTCGATCGTTCGGTCACCGGCCTCCGCGGTTTAATTTATACTATCTAAACAATATTAGGTGTGAGATTATTTACCACGGAGGCGTATGGCCTGATATGCGACCAGAATACGAATGTCACGGTGAAGAAGTGTACGAGTGTTTCAAATGCGGCCGGCGGACGGACTCGCCGGGCGAGTGCGAGTGCGGCGGCGAACTGCGGCACATCGGCCGGTCGCGGGACCTGTGACCGGCGTCTCGCCCGTTCGTTCGCCACTCGGCGGCGGTCCGATCAGTCGCTCCCGGTAGCGCCGGCTCCGTCGCCCCCGCCGGCGTCGTCGCCCTCCCCGCTCTCCTCCTCGTCGCCGTCGTCACCGTTCGCGTCCGCCTCCGGCTCGTAGTCGGGGAGCGAGAGGACGTTCTCCCGCCCCAGCCGGAAGCCGTCGAGGTCGCCCTCGTCCCGCAGTCCGGTCACCACCTGACTCGTCTTCGCGGCGGTCCACTCCAGCTCCTCCGCCACCTGCTTCTGTTTCATCCGCCCGCCCCGCGACTCGACGAGTTGGAGCACCTGCTCCTCGTTGCTCAGCAGGTCGCTGTCGACCGGCGGCGCGTCGTCGGCGCCGTCCGCCGCGTCCGGATCGCCGGTGTCGGCAGTCGCCCCGCCGCCGGAGCCCTCGCCGCCGCTGTCGGCGGCGGCCGCGCTCGCGTCCGCGGCGTCACCGCCGCCTCCTCCGGCCGTCGCCCCGGGCTCGTCGCCCGCGATGACGGCCGCACCGTCGTCGTCGGCCTCCCGGCGGCGGTACGCGACGGCTCCCGCGACGACGAGCGCGGCGAGGAGCGCGACCAGTCCGGCCGTCGGGACTCCCGAGAGCGGGCCCGCGGGCGCGACCGTGATCCGCGGCTGCCCCGTCGAGAAGTCGACCGGGCCGTTCCAGACGACCGACCGGTCGCGGACCTCGCTCGGCTCCGGCGACGTCTCCCCGAGCCGGTACCCCTCCGGCCACGAGACGATGAGCGACGAGGAGCCGTCGAGGAACAGCCCGTCGACCGCGTCGCCGACGCGCAGCCGGTCGCCGTCGACGGCGGCGAAGTTCGTCCACTCGAATCGGTAGGTCAACACGCCGTACGCCTGCGGGAGCTCGCGTCGCTCGGCCGTGACGGTCGCGTTCGACACGGTCATGTTGCGGCCGGTCGCCGACTCCGCGGTCGCCGCGGTCGAGGCCATCCGGTCGCGGAACCGGGTCGTGTACGCCTCGGTGTCGTTCTCCACGTCCGCGCGGAGCTCCTCGAACGCCTGCTCCTCCTCGTCGGTCGCGAGCCGGATCCGGTACTCCACGGTCCACCGCGCGTCGCCGTCCGGCTCGACGTCGGCCGTTATCGACACGTCGTCCGGCTCGACGTCCATCTGGGCGAAGCCGCCGTCGAACGGCGCCGCGCCCGCCCCGCCGGCGAGTGCGAGACCGACGACTCCGAGGAGGGCGACGACGACGAGGAAGGGCTGCGCTCGCTGCACGGACTACGTCACACGGAGAGCCGATAAATTCCTTCCCATCCGAGACGCGCTCGCCTCCCGGCTACCGGTCGAACCGGGCCCCGTCTTGAGCCCGAACCTCGCTTCGGATCCGCACGCCGACGCCTCACGCATCGAGGCGCGAGGGGCTGCCGGCGGCGATCGACGGCGTGTCCGAAGTGACTTCGATCGACGGAGCGCCCCCGCCGCCGTCGGACCCGTCGCCGCCGGCCCCGGCGCTGCCGGACCCGCTTCCGGTGCCCGTCCCGTTCCCGGATCCGGCCGGCGAGTCGGTCGCGTTACCCCCGCCCGGCTGCCCGGACGGGCCGGAGCCGTTCGCGGTGCCGCTCCCCGAGCCGTTCGCGGTGCCGCTCCCCGAGCCGTTCGCAGTGCCGCTCCCCGAGCCGTTCTCAGCGCCCGGCGCTCCGGTCGATCCGTTCCCCGTACCCGGCGTTCCGACTGAGCCGTTTCCCCGTCCCGGGGCTCCGGCCGAACCGTTCCCCGTCCCCGGCGCTCCGGTCGATCCGTTTCCCGGACCACCGCCGATCGCGCCCTCACCCGGCGGTCCGGCGTCCCCCGGCGGCCCGCGTTCGGTCCCGTTCCCCGGCGGACCGCGGCGGTCCGGACCGACCGGGCCGCCCACGCCCTCGCCGGCAACGCCGCGAGCGAGGGCGGCGACCTCGGGACCGCTGAGCTCGTTCGCGCGCTCTCGCAGCGTCGCCAGCCGCTCGCCGTCGACGCCCGTCTCGTTCCGGACGGCGGCGGGGAGCTCCGCGGCGACGCTCGCGCTCCGGTTCAGCCCGCGCGAGAGCGTCTCGATCCGGGCGGTGGTCGTCGCCATCCGCGCGGCGTACGCGCCCTGACTCAGCTCTCCGGCGTCGCGGCGCTCGCGGAGCTCCTCCTGTCGCCGCTCCAGCTCCGCGAGCCGCTCTTCGGTCCGGTTCACCCGGTCCGCGACGACGGCGGCGCGGCTCTCGTTGGTCTCCGACTCCCGGAGCGCGACCTCGAAGGCGCGCGACTCGACCTCGCCCTCGATCTCCGCGCCCTGGACCCCGACGACGCCGGCGAGGCGCTCGCCGGGCGCGAGGTCGGCCGTCGCGTTCCCGGCGTCGCCCGAGCCCGCGCCGCTCCCGTTCCCCGGTTCGGTCTGTGCCGTCACCACGCCCGCCGGCGCGGCGGCCGCGGCCCCGACGATCAGGACCGCGGCGGCGGCCGCGACGACGAGACTCGCAATCCAGCGGTTCATTGCCAGTACGTACACGCTCCGATCGTATATACCCGAAACTCCGTTAAGCCGGATCAACGCGGTTTAATCGCCGGACGCGACGGGGGCGGGGCGAATCGCGGAGAACCGGCGGCGGCCGCGGGTCGCCCTCGCGGCGTCAGTACGTCTTCGCGAAGTACGCCGTCCGCTCCGCGGCCTCGTCGCACATCGCGCACGTCTCGTCGTGGTCGCCGTCGGCGAGCGGGTCCTCGTCGTCGAAGGGGACCATCACGATCTCGGCGGCCAGCGGCTCCTTGATCGGCTCCTCGCAGGCCTCGTCCCCGCACCACGGCGTCTTCACGTAGCCGCCGTGCTGGCCGAGCGTCCCGAGGATCTCGGCGCGGTCGTCGGCCTCGCGCACGCCGTCGTCGAGGGTCTCCTCGGCGGTCGCGTACAGCTTTGCGTAGATCTCGTCGAACTGCTCGCGGACGGTCTCGGCGACGCCCTCGCGGTCGACCTCGACGCTCTCCCCGTCGGGCCGGTGGACCAGCGTGAGCTCCTCGTCGTCGACCTCGTGGGGGCCGATCTCGATCCGGAGCGGGATCCCGTTGAGCTCGTGTTCGTTGAACTTGAACCCGGGATTGCGCTCGTCGCGGTCGTCGAGTTCGACGCGGACCCCGGCGTCGTCGAGGTCGTCGGCCACGCCCTCGGCGTACTCGAGGACGTCCGCTTTCGTGTCCTCCTGCCAGATGGGGACGACGACGACCTGCGTGGGCGCGACCGTGTGGGGCAAGACGAGCCCCTGCTCGTCGGAGTGGGTCATGATCAGCGCGCCGAGCGCGCGCCACGAGAGGCCCCACGAGGTGGTGTGGGCGGTCCGCTCCTCCTCGTCCTCGTCCGAGTAGGTGATGTCGAACGCCTCGGCGAACGACTGGCCGAGGTGGTGGGAGGTGCCCGCCTGGACCGACTTCCCGTCGGGCATCAGCGCCTCGACGGTCGTCGTGGTGTCCGCGCCGGGGAACTTGTCGTGGTCGGGCTTTTGCCCCTTGAGAACCGGAAGCGCCAGCAGATCCTCGTAGACGGACTCGTACTGGTCGAGCCGCGTCATCGTCTCCGCCCACGCGTCCTCGCGCGTCGCGTGCGCGGTGTGGCCCTCCTGCCAGAGGAACTCCTTCGTGCGGAAGAACGGCTTCGTCTCCGTCGCCTCCCAGCGCACGACCGAGCACCACTGGTTCACGCGCAGCGGGAGGTCGCGGTGGCTCCGCACCCACTGACTGATGTACGGCGTGATGATCGACTCCGAGGTGGGTCGGACCGCGAGCCGCTCTTCGAGCTCCTTGTTGCCCGCCTCGTCGACCCACGCCACCTCGGGGTCGAACCCCTCGACGATGTCCTTCTCGCGTTCGAGGTACGACTCGGGGATGAACAGCGGGAAGTAGGCGTTCTGGACCCCGGTGTCCTTGAACTTCGCGTCGAGGAACCCCTGGAGCCGCTCCCAGACCGCGTACGCCCGCGGGCGGGTGACGATGAACCCGCTCATCCCGTCCGGCCCGTAGTCGGCCAGCCCGGCCTTCCGTACGACCTCGGCGTACCACTCGCCCGTGTTGTGCGTCTTGGACTCGGTGATCCCGAGCTCCTGATCGTCGTCACTCATTACTCCCGAAAGCGGGTGTCGCGGGCTTAAAAGGTCCGAACCCGGTCGCCGCGCCGCGCTCGTCGGACGCGACGCGGCCAGCCGTCGGGCACGGCCCGCCCCGCCCGGTAAGGAGTCATTGCCGGTCCAAAACGGGATAAAATGGCTCGAATCCGAATCCACCGTCGCCCCGGTATTTGTCCCTGCCCGCCCTCGCCGTTGCCATGTCACAGGCGACTCGGATCCTGCTGCTCGCGGCCGCAATCGTCGGCCTCTCGGCGCTCGTCGGGACGGTCATCGGGCAGGCCGCGCCGGTGTGAGCGGTCGTCCCGGCGCGAGCGACCGTCCCGCCGTCCCCGCCGAGTCGCCGCCGGCGACGGTACTGTCACACGTTCACGTTCCGCGCGACTGGAACCCGCGGAAACGTTAACCGCCTCGCGTCGCCTACTTCGGGTATGGACCTGTCGGGGCTGCGCCGCCACGCGCCGCAGTCGCTCGCCGGCCGGCGGGAGGCGGCGGTGCTGGCGCCGGTGATCGCGCGCGACGGCGAGGCCCACCTGCTGTTCACCAAGCGCGCCGCGCATCTCGGCGAACACCCCGGCCAGATGAGCTTCCCCGGCGGCGGCCGCGAACCGATCGACCGGACGCTGACGGACACCGCGCTGCGCGAGGCCGACGAGGAGGTCGGGATGCGGTCGTCGGAGGTCGACGTGATCGGGAGGCTCGACGACACGCGCACCTCGTCGCAGTACGCGGTGCGCCCGTTCGTCGGCGTCGCGCCCGACCGCGAGTACGTCCCCGACGAGTCGGAGGTCGCGGAGGTGGCGGTGCTCTCGGTCGACGCGCTCACCGACCCCGCGAACTACGAGTCTGAGCGCCGCGTCGGCCACCCGGAGTACGGCGACCACCGCATCCACTTCTTCCACGTCGACGGCTACACCGTCTGGGGCGTGACCGGCCGGATGGTCGTCCAACTGCTGGAGCGGACGACCGACTGGCGCGCCCCCGCCGAACCCGACCGCGTGGTCGGGGCGGACGCCGAGCTCCCGATCTAGCTATCCGCGGACGAACCGATCCCCGGCCGCGTCACTCCGCCGGCTCGACTTCGAGCCGCAGCGTGAGGTCGGCCCCGTCGGCCAGCGCGCTGACGAGGTCGCGGTCGAGGTCGCCGGCGGCGGCGTCGCCGTCGACGAGGATCGTCCGCTCGTCGTCGGTGTAGTCGCTCGTGCGACCGACCATCGAGCGGTCGTCGAGCAGGGCGAGGTCGGGGTCGCCCCGGCCGGTGACCGTCTCCCGGAACTCGTCGTCGCCGGCGTCGACGGTGAGCGTCGCCTCGATCGTCGCGTCCGCGTCGCGGCACGCCTCGCGGAACGCGGCCGAGAAGTCGCGCGGCGTCCGGTCGGCCTCGACGCCGACGATGCAGTCGCCGGCGGGCGTGAGCCAGTCGTCGGTCGTGAGTTCGAACGTGCTCGCGTGCTCGGCGGTGACGTTCTCGTGGCCGGTCGCGCGGACGACTTCGACGCGGGGGTCGTCGGGCTCGTCGCTCATCGTCGGCGGTCGGCCCCGACGCGACAAGTGGCCGTCGCTTCGGCGCCGAGGGCGGGGGCCCACTCAGACGTCGGCGCCCTCTGCGAGCGCGGGAACGAGGCGGGCGGGGTTCTTCGCCAGCACCCGGGCCATCAGGTCCTCGGAGACGTCGAGGGTGAGCACCTCCATCACGCCGACGTTGGGGTGGACGTCGGGCGCGCCGGAGCCGAAGAGGACGCGGTCGGGGTGTTCTAACACGCCGCGTTCGAGCACCTCGCGGTACCGCACCGCGCTCGTGTCGACGTACGCGCGGTCGTGCTCGTCGAGGAGATCGAGCGTCTCGTTCATCATGTCGGCGTCCAGCGGGTAGCCGCCGAAGCTCCCGAGGACGACCGGGAGGTCGTAGCCGAGCAGCTCCGTCTCGACCGCCTCGGGCGGGAACTCCCGGCCGGCGTGGACGAAGAGGGGAAGGTCCGCGTCCTCCAGGCGCTCCAGCACGTCCTCGTTCGGGAGCCCGTCGACGTGGGGGGCCAGCGTGAAGCCGTGGAAGCGGTCGTCGTAGGAGTACTGCTCGACGTCGTCCGGCCGGGTGTGGTGGTCGTCGCGCTCGGCGCGGAGGTTCCGCACCGCCGACACGGGGCCGGTCCCCGGGTCGCGGGGGCCGTTGAGGCGCGCGAACGCGACGAACGGGCGGTCGATCGACAGGCGCGCGACGGCGTTGTTCGCGCGGAGGTAGCTCCGGCCGGCGGCGCGCTGCCCGGGGCTCGCGACCGCGCGGACGATCCCCGCCTGGAGCATCTCGCGTTCCAGCCGCTCCGGCGAGATGTCTCGCCCGTGGGTGGCGACCGACGACTCGTCGGGGTCGAGGGTCGCGCGGGTGTCGACGATCCGGAAGTCGTGTTCGAGCCCGAGCATGGCCGCTCTCTACCGGCCCGTCTCGGGCGACCCGGATGTGCCTGTCGGTCGCACGGCGGCGGGCGACCGCGGGACGCGACGCCGACGGACCGCCGTCCCCTCGTCGGTCACGGCCCGGCGGTCGAGACGATCTTCACCACGTCGCCCTCGGTCAGCTCGTGGTCCTCGCCGATCCGCCGCGAGGCGCGCGCGTCGACCGCGTGGAGGTACCCCTCGCCGATGTCGGAGTGGACCGCGTACGCGAGGTCGCGCGGGGTCGCCCCCGACGCCAACAGGAAGGCGTCCGGGAGAACGTTGCCCGTGCCGTCCGTCCACTTGCCGGCGTCCTGGACCGGGTAGGCCGTGATCCGGTCGAGCAGGTCGTAGACGGCCGCGTTCAGCGCCGACTGGACGCCGGTGCCACCGTGGGTCGCCATCGACTCGCGGAGGGCGTCGAGGCCGGCGCGCTGGTCGTCGGAGACGTCGCCGACGATCTCGAACGACTCGTCGCCCGGGTCGTAGTCGACGACCCCGGCGTCGGCGGCGCGGCGCAAGGCGAGTTCGCCGTCGGCGGTCGCCGGGATCACGGGCTTGTCGGTCCCCTCGCGGATGCGGTCGACCGCGTCGTCGGGGGCCGCGTCGACCTTGTTCGCGACGACGACGATGGGCTTGGTGCGCCGGCGGACGGCCCGCGCGAGCGCCTCGCGGTCGGCGTCGCTCCACGCCTTCGGGTCGTCGGGGTACTCCAGGTCGCGCAGCACCGCGGTCACGTCGTACTCGGTCGCGCCGAACCCGGTGAGCATGTCCGAGAGCGCGGCGTCGAGGTCGAAGTCCGGCGAGCGGGACTTCCGCTCGACGCTCTCCCAGTTGCGGTCGACGATGCCGGCGAGCCACAGGTCCATCTCCTCCTCGATGAAGTCGACGTCGTCGAGGGGGTCGTGGCTCCCGACCTCGACCGGCTCGCCCTCGGCGTTCGTGGCCCCCGAGGCGTCGACGACGTTGAGGACGACGTCCGCGTTCGTCAGCTCGTCGAGGAACTGGTTGCCGAGCCCCTTCCCCTCGTGCGCGCCGGGGACCAGCCCCGCCACGTCGAGGAGCTCGATCGGGACGTAGCGTTTCCCGTCGCGACAGTTCTCGTTCCCGCAGCGCTCGTCGCGGTCGAGACACGGGCAGCGCGTGCGGACGTGGGTCACTCCGCGGTTGGCGTCGATGGTCGTGAACGGGTAGTTCGCGACGTCGACGTCGGCCATCGTGGCGGCGGTGTAGAAGGTGGACTTGCCGGCGTTCGGCTTGCCCGCGAGCGCGACCGTGAGCATACCCGACGGTCGCGGCCCCGCGAAAAGCGCCTTTCGGTCGGGCGCGGCAAAGGAGGCGAGCGCGATTCGAGCACAGACCGAGGCCAACCGAATCTGTGCCGTGGCGCGTTCCCGCGAGGCCGCACCGCGGCCGAGCAGCACGCGCGAGGGACGCGGGGAGCGCTCGAAGAGCGCGGACCGCGAGGCCGGGGAGGTGTGAGGTGCGGTCGCCGTGCTGGGTGGGTGGGACTCAAAGGGGCGGCTGCGAGGACGAAGCACGACGACACAGGGACCACGGGGAGCGAGCACCGCGAGCGACTGAGGACCGCAGCGAGTCGCGCGAGTCCTCGCGGCCGGGGCTTTGGAGATGGTCACCGCCGATCTCGTATGAACTATCACACACGACCGTCGGAATCGACTGCTCTGCCGGCGTAGATATATCGTCCTATTTCCGGGCGACGATCCGGAGCACGTCCTCGTCGGCCAGCTCGTGGCCCTTCCCGACCTGCTGGTCGTCGTGTTTGGCGCTCTCGCCGGATACCCGCGCAAATTTAAATCGCTCGTCGAGCTCGCCGCCCAGCTTCGTACAGGCGTCGCCGACGGTGTCGCCCTCGAAGAGGACGAGCGGCTCCTCGTAGTCGACGCCGCGGCCCGGCTTGTCCATGTAGATGCGAATGACGCCCAGCTCCTCCCAGAGCCGCTCCTTGAGCCCGTCGAGGCCGAGCTCCTTCTCGGCCGAGATGAAGAGCACGTCCTCGGGGTTCAGGTCGCGCTCGCGCAGCTCCTCTTTCACGGTCGGGAGGTAGCTCTTGTCGATGAGGTCCGCCTTGTTCACCGTCACCATCGAGGGGAGGTACTCGCGGTTGTCCATCACGGCGTCGACGAGCTCGTCGATCGTGAGGTCGTGTGGGATGGTGACCTTCGCGTTGACGTAGCCGTACTCGCGGAGGACCTGCTTTATCGTGTCCTCGTCCAAGCTCACGTCGTCGCTCATCGTCACGCCGAGCCCGTCCTTGTGCGTCTTCCGGATGTTGATGTTCGGCGGCTCGGTGTCGAGGCGGATGTTCGTCGCGTACAGCTCCTCGCGCAGCCGGTCGTACTGTTCGATCTCGAACACCGAGAGCATGAACACGACGAGGTCCGCGGTCCGCACGACCGAGAGGACCTCCTTTCCGCCGCCGCGCCCGCCGGCCGCGCCCTCGATCAGGCCCGGCACGTCGAGGATCTGGATGTTCGCGCCGCGGTACTGGAGCATGCCCGGGTTGACGTCGAGGGTCGTGAACTCGTAGGAACCGACCTCGCTGTCGGCGTTGGTGAGCGCGTTGATGAGGGTCGACTTGCCGACGCTCGGGAACCCGACGAGCGCCACCGTGGCGTCGCCGTGCTTCTCGACCGCGTAGCCGTGGCCGCCGCCGGCGGAGGACTGGTTCTCCAGTTTCTCCTTCTTCTCCGCGAGTTTCGCCTTCAGCCGCCCGATGTGCGCCTCGGTGGACTTGTTGTAGGGCGTCTCGGCGATCTCCTCGCGGAGGTCTTCGATCTCCTCCTCCAGTCCCATTACCCGTCTCTCGGCCGGTCGGCTCGTTAAAGGTGTTCCTTCGGGTCGCCGGCCCGACCGCGGCGGCGGACCGTCCGTCGGCCGACCGCGGATCGGCGACTCTCCGCCGCGAGAGTGGTTGGTGCGCCGATACTTCGACACGGTTATATCGGCGACGAATAATGGCTACGCAAGCCGAATGCCAGATCCGTCGAGCCTCCGAGACAGCACGCAGATCGTCCTCCCGCACCACGCGCTCGACGGGCACCGGGAGTGTCTCGAGGACCGGTTCACCGTCACCGTCGTCGAGACGGCGGAGCAGTACCGGATCATCGGGAGCCCGGTCGAGATCAAAGCCGCGAGCGACTACCTCACGCGCAACGGCGTCGCCGTCGCGTAACGCCGCCCGCAGACCGCTTCTCGCCGCGCTACCGCACCATCCAGCTTCCGGACCCCCACGCTGGCCGCGACCTCCGAATCCCCACGCCGGCTGCTGGGGTCCAAACCCTATTGCGTTCCATGCGCCAACGGGGACCGTGACGAACACCAACCGCGAGTGGCTTCTCGCCGAGCGGCCGACCGGCGAGCCCGACGCCGACAGCTTCGAACTGCGCGAGACGGACGTTCCCGCCCCCGCGCCGGGCGAACTCCTCGTCCGCACCCGGTTCCTCTCCGTCGACCCGTACATGCGCGGTCGGATGCGCGACGCCGAGTCGTACGCCGAGCCGTGGGACGTGGGCGACGCGCTCAAGGGCGGCGTCGTCGGCGAAGTGGTCGAGAGCGAGAGCGACGCGTTCGACGCCGGCGACCTCGTGACCGGCGAGGGCCGCTGGGCCGACTACGCGGCGCTCGACGCCGCCGACGTCGCCCCGGTCGACCCGAGCGTTGCCGACCCCGAGGCGTACCTCGGCGTCCTCGGCATGCCCGGGCGGACCGCCTACTTCGGACTGCTCGAAGTCGGCGAGCCGAAGCCCGGCGACACGGTCGTCGTCTCCGGCGCGGCGGGCGCGGTCGGCTCCGTCGTCGGCCAGGTCGCGAGGCGCAACGGCTGCCGCGTGGTCGGGTTCGCCGGCAGCGACGAGAAGACGGCGTGGCTCACCGACGACCTCGGCTTCGACGCCGCGATCAACTACGAGACGACGGACGACTACCGCGCCGCGCTCGACGAGGCCGCGCCCGACGGCGTCGACGTCTACTTCGACAACGTCGGCGGGCCGATCACCGACGCGGTGTTCACGCGCCTGAACCTCGACGCGCGGGTCGCAGTCTGCGGCCAGATCGCCCACTACAACGACGAGTCGGTCCCGACCGGCCCGCGGAAGCTCCCGCAGATCATCCCCGTGCGGGCCAAGGTCGAGGGGCTGCTCGTCGGCGACTTCGCGACCCGATTCGGCGAGGCGAGCGAGCGGCTCGCCACGTGGGTCGCGAGCGGCGACCTCGAACACCGCGAGACCGTCGTTGAGGGGCTGGAGAACGCGCCAGACGCCTTCCTCGGGCTGTTCTCGGGCGACAACATCGGTAAGCAGGTGGTGCGGGTGTCCGGTCCGGACGAGACGTAGCGACCGAACCGGGCCCGTCAGAGGCGGTCGAGGGCCTCGTCCAAGTCGAACTGCTCCGTCGACTCGCTGAACTCCTTCTCCTCGTTCTCCTCCCCGTCGCGCTCCGACGCCGGCGTCACCAGCCGCACGAGGTCGTCGTCGATCGACTCCGCAGTCACGGTCGCCTCGAACCGCTCGCGCTCGCTCCCCGGTCCCTCGAAGGGGTCGACGCGCTCGACGCCTTCGACCGAACACGCCACCGCGAGACACACCGCCTCGCGGAGCCGGTCGGTCGTCGCCCACCCCGCCGGCGGGACGCGGGGCAGTTCGCGCTCCCTGAACTGCCACGTCTCGATGATCAGCTCCGCGTCGCGAGAAGACATTACCCGTCGTACGCGGACCGCGGACAAGTGGGTTTTGCCCGGAACGGACTCACTCCTCGAACGCCGTCGGGTCGAAGGACTCGGCCGCCTCCCAATACCCCGAGAACGTCTCGTCGGCCCACTCGCGGACCGCCGGGTCGTCGGTGTGGAGCGACGCCCGGAGGATCCCGCCCTCGTCCCGGACGAGGAGGTAGACGGTGCCGTCGGCGACGGTGACCGCGAGCGGGAGCGGCTCGCGGCGGACTCGGATCTCCGCGTCGTCGCTCTCGGCCAGCGCCCGCAGCTGCCGCCAGAGGGCGTCGTCGCCCGCGAGCGCCTCGATGGCGTCGGTCGAGAGGACCGCCTCGAACGTCTGCGTCCCCGCGGCCACCCGATCCCGGGCGGTCGCGAGGCTCTGTTCGTTGAGCGTGTGCGAGAACGCGCGCAGCGTCGTCGCGTCCTCCATCGCGTCGAGCACGCGCTGGAGCGGCGCGCTGGGCCGCGTGCGGCTCGGCACCGTCACGGTCGCGTCGGCGAGCCGGCGGAGGTCGAACCCGAGCTCGGCGGTCGGCAGGAACGCCACGACGTCGCGCAGCTTGGCCTCCGTCTCGAGGACGGAGACGAGCTCCTCGACCCCGTCGGCAACCAGCTCGCCGGTCGCGGTGGCGACGTACTCGCTCCCCTGGCGGGCGACCCACGACCGCTCCGCGAAGTCCTCGAGGATCCGCCCCAGCGTCGCCTGCGACGCGCCGGTCGCGGCCGCGAGGTCCCGTCGCGTGCGCGGCCCCGACGCCAGCAGCTGTAGCACCTCGACGCGGTTCGTCGAGCGGGCGAGAAACTCGATCTCCTCGAGCGGGGCCTCCATACGCGATCCAGCGGCCACCGGAATAAACCGGCTTCGCTCGTCGGCGGCGTTTCACGGCGTGAGCGATCGGCACGGCGTGTGGCGCGTTTCTCCGCGTGGAATATTTTCCGGAATCCGTTATGAGCGTCCGGCCGTTACGTAGGATCGTGGCGAGAACCTCGTTCCAAGCCGATCGTTCGTCCGAAACCGTAGCCGGGGTGTCGCGGTAACGTGTTCACCCGACGCACCGGCGCGCTGCTTCTCGTCTCGGCGGTCCTCTTCGGCGGCACCTTCGTCGCGGCGAAGGCCGGACTGGCCCACCTCCCGCCGCTGCTCTTCGTCGCCGTCCGCTTCGACATCGGCGCGGTCGTCCTCGCGGCGTTCGCGGCGACCAGGCTCTCCCGGGGGGAACTGCGCCCGCGGACCCGCGGGGACGTCGTCGGCATCGTCGCGACCGGCGCGATCGTCATCGGCCTGACGAACGCGCTGCTGTTCGTCGGGCAGCAGTACGTGACGAGCGGCGTCGCCGCCGTCGTCTTCAGCCTGAACCCGATCCTGACGCCGGTGTTCGCCGCGGTCCTGCTCAGCCAAGACGGGCTCTCGGCCCGCGGGATCGTCGGGATGGCCCTCGGGCTGTTCGGCGTCGCGCTCGTCGCCGACCCCGACCCCGCGGCGCTCCTCGCCGGCGGCGTCGGCGTCCCGCTGCTGTTCGCGGCCGCCGTGACAAGCGCGCTCGGCGCGGTGCTGATCCGCCGCGCGGACGCGACGCTGTCGAGCACGGCCCGCACCGTCTGGGGCGTCCCGCTGGCCGCCGTCCTCACGCACGCGATGAGCCTCGGCGCCGGGGAGTCCGTCTCCGGGCTGTCGGTGCCGCCCGTCGCGCTCGCGGCGCTGCTGTACGTCGGCGTCTTCTCCGGGGCGATCGCGTACCTCGCGTACTTCGCGCTGATCGACGAGACCGACGCGACGCGCGCGAACCTCCTGTTCTACTTCGTCCCCGTCGTCTCCGCGGTCGGCGGCTGGGCGCTGCTCGGAGAGACGCTCTCGGTGCGGTCGCTCGCCGGCTTCGGCGTCATCTTCGTCGGGTTCCTCCTCGTGAGCGGGCTCTCCGCGGCCCCGTCCCGGCTCCTCCGTCAGGTGGTCCCGGCTCGGTTCGCGGACGACGGCCCGCTGTGAACCACGGCTGAACGTCGTAAACGGCGATCGCAGTTCACCGGAAACGACGGTACAGCTATCTCCTCGCGAAACGTATCAGTAGTATGAACAAATTGCGACTGGTCGCCGTCGCCGTCGTCGGGACCCTCGTCGCGGTCGCCGCCGCGTACGCGATCTTCGCCGGGGTGCTGATCGGCGCCGACGTGGCGTCGTACACCTCGGACGGCGTGACCGTGTCGGATCTCGCGTACGAGGACGCGCTGGACGGGGCCGACGCGGCCGGCTACGAGGTCGAGCGCGTCGGATCGAGCGGCTTCCACCCGGCCGGGATCGACGAGCTCGACGCCGACCTCGGTCCCGGGTACGAGGCGTTCAGGGTCACGTTCGACCACTCGGCGTCGACGCGACTGTGGGCGACGTTCTACGCCGAGGAGGGGATCACCGTCGTGACGCTGTTCGCGGACGACGCTGGCGCGGACCTCACCGTCGGGGACCTCCCGCCAGAGGCGTGGCTCGTCGACCGGCTCACGCTGCTGTTCGAGATGGACGAGGCGACCGCCGCGGCGTACGTCGACGAGTTCCAGACGGCGGTCAGCACGGGCGACCCGACCGAGCCCGGCGCGAGTACGCCGAGCGTCGAGGTCGACGAGCCGGTCGCCTTCCGGACCGCCTACGAGGACCTGACGGCGCGCGCGACCGCGGTCGACGCGACCTCCACGCCCGGGTCGGGCTGGCACGAGCGCGTGTACCACGCCGGCGACGAGCGACTCGGCAGCGCCGAGTTCGTCCTCTCCCGCGCGACCGTGACGCACGAGGTCGACGGGTACACCTACCGCGTTCACGTCGACTACCACGGCGGCGTGGCCGTCGACGCGCAGACGCGCGCGTCCCGGGAGTTCGAAGAGGACGCCGTCCGTGCCGCCTTCGGAGAGATGTTCGAGGCGATGGGAATCCCGCCGGAGACGGCCGACCACGTCCAGTTCTCGTACCGGGGAAGCGTGTGGTGAGCGGCGTCGGCTCGCTCGGTATCAAGTAAAACTACGTCGGACTGCTCCCCTCGCGAAGTGCTCGGAGACGAATGCGCGGGACCGGATTCGAACCGCGAGGACTCGCTTCGCTCGTCCTCTGGGCGA
>NZ_CAKZRO010000016.1 GCF_937146585.1 uncultured Halorubrum sp.
CTCGATCCTCTTCGACGAGAAGATGGGCGACACCGTCCACCTCGCGGTCGGCCGCGCCTACGACGCCTGCCTGCCCGAGGGCGAATCGGGCAACGACAGCGCGGTCCACGTCGACATGATCACCGACGTGAGCGAGCACTCGCGGCTGGAAGTCGACGGCGAGCTCGTCCAGCGGAACGGGACGTTCCGGTGGGAAGACGGGTTCGAGGCGGAGGACTGACACCGTCAGGGACAGAGACGCGGCGAGGGCCGGGCGGCGGTAGACGGACGGCGGCTATTCGGTCGCCGCCTCGATGGCGTCTTCGAGGTCCGCGACGATGTCCGCGGGGTCCTCGATGCCGACGGAGAGGCGCACCATGTCGGCGGTGACGCCGGCGGCCTCCTGTTCTTCCTCCGTCAGTTGCTGGTGCGTGGTCGACGCCGGGTGGATGACGAGCGTCTTGGCGTCGCCGACGTTCGCGACGAGCGAGGCGAGGTCCGCCTCCTCGACGGTCGCCCGCGCGGCCTCGTAGCCGGCCTCCAGCCCGAACGTGAGCATGCCGCCGTAGCCGCCGTCGAGGTACTCGGTCGCCTCCTCGTGGGTCTCGTGGCTCTCTAAGCCGGGGTAGTTCACCCACGCGACCTCGTCGTGGTCCTCGAGGTACTCGGCGACAATCCCGGCGTTCTCGCAGTGGCGGTCCATCCGCAGCGGCAGCGACTCCGTCTGCTGGAGCGTGTTCCACGCGTCGAACGGCGACTGCTGGTCGCCCAGGTCGCGCAGGCCGCGGGTGATCGCGGCGAAGGTGAAGGCGGCGTCGCCGAAGCGCTCGGCGAAGTTGATCCCGTGGTACGCGGGGTTGTCCTGCGCGATCTCCGGGTACTTCTCGGCGTGCTCGGCCCAGGGGAACGAGCCGCCGTCGACGACGACCCCGCCGACCGTGGTGCCGTTGCCGGTGAGCCACTTCGTCGTCGACTCCCAGACGAGGTCGGCCCCGTGTTCGAGCGGGCGGCAGAGGTACGGCGTCGCGAACGTATTGTCGACGAACAGCGGCACGCCGTGGTCGTGGGCGATGTCCGCGATGCGCTGGATGTCGGGCGTGACCAGCGCGGGGTTCCCGATCGTCTCGAGGTGGACGTACGCGGTGTCCTCGTCGATGGCCTCGGCGTACCCCTCGTAGTCGAGCGGGTCGACGAACCTGGTCGAGACGCCGCGGCGCTCGACGGAGTGGGTGAGGTAGGTGTAGGTGCCGCCGTACAGCGCCGAGGAGGTGACGATGTTGTCACCCGCCGAGGCGAGCAGGAACGTCGTCACGTCGAGCGCGGCCATCCCCGAGGCGGTCGCGACCGCGCCGACGCCGCCCTCGAGCGAGGCGATCCGCTCTTCGAGGGCGGCGTTCGTCGGGTTCATCAGCCGCGAGTAGACGTTGCCGGCCTCCTCGAGGCCGAACAGGTCAGCGGCGTGGTCGGCGTCGTCGAACTGGTACGCGGTCGTCTGGTAGATCGGCGTCGCGCGCGCGCCGGTGGTCGGGTCCGGGTCCGCGCCGGCGTGTACGCTTCGCGTGCTGAATCGGGGAGCGTCGGCCTCCTCGTCTGCTGGCATGGATCTCTGTTCCCCCGCCGCGTAGTTAAAGCCGGCCGGCCTACGCGGACGTTTCCGGTATCTCCGAGACCACCGCCGCGGGGCTCCGAGTCGACGGTCACGGAGCTCCGAGACGACCGCCGCGGCGGCGGATCCGCAGATGTGAGACGGTCCGACGGTGCGCTCGTGCCAACCGTTAACAGCGTCGGGCCGTAACTCGACGTATGGGAACACAAGGTCCGCGCGGCGATTCCGCCGAGCTGGAAGAGGTGCTGGCGGAGATCCCGGACGGGGTCTGGCAGTACCTCGCGCTCGGCGTCGCCCTCCTCGTCGGCGTCGCCCTCCTCGGGCAGAGCCTCGTCTTCGGCGTCGCGGCGCTCGCAGTGCTGTTGGCGGCCGTCACGGTCGTCAGCGCCGTCGAGATCGTCGACGCCTACGACAAGGAGGCGCTCACCGTCTTCGGCGAATACCGCCAACTGCTCGAACCGGGCGTCCACCTCATCCCGCCGTTCGTCTCGCGGACGTACGCGTTCGACATGCGGACGCAGACGATCGACGTGCCGAGCCAGTCGGCGATCACGCGGGACAACTCGCCCGTGACCGCCGACGCGGTCGTCTACATCAAGGTGATGGACGCGAAGAAGGCGTTCCTCGAGGTCGACGACTACAAGAACGCCGTCTCGAACCTCGCGCAGACCACCCTCCGCGCCGTCATCGGCGACATGGAGCTCGACGACACGCTCTCGCAGCGGGAGCTGATCAACGACCGGATCAACGAGGAGCTCGACGAGCCGACCGACGAGTGGGGGATCCGCGTCGAGGCCGTCGAGGTCCGCGAGGTGAGCCCCTCGCAAGAGGTCCAGCGCGCGATGGAGCAGCAGACCGGCGCGGAGCGCCGCCGCCGCGCGATGATCCTCGAGGCGCAGGGGGAACGCCGCTCCGCGGTCGAGCAGGCGGAAGGTGACAAGCAGTCCAACATCATCCGCGCACAGGGGGAGAAGCAGAGCCAGATCCTCGAGGCGCAGGGTGACGCGATCTCGACCGTCCTCCGCGCGCGCTCCGCCGAGTCGATGGGCGAGCGCGCCATCATCGAGCGCGGCATGGAGACCTTAGAGGAGATCGGCAAGGGCGAGTCCACGACGTTCGTCCTGCCGCAGGAGCTCACCAGCCTCGTCGGCCGCTACGGCAAGGCCCTCTCGGGCTCTGACGTCCAGCAGATGGAGGGATTGGAAGGCAAGGAGTTCGACGAGGAGACGGAGAAGCTCCTCGGGTTGGAGGACATCGAGAGCGCCCTCGAACAGCTCGACACGGTGGCGGACGACGACCTCCGGACTGACGAGACGCGGGACGGCGACGCGGCCCGCGACGTCGACCTCGCCAAGCAGGAGGCGGCGACCCGGGAGGCCGACCGCGACATCGAACTGGAGGCGGAGAGCGAGCGGCCGGGGAACTGATCCCGACTCGCTGCTGCCACGCGTCGACGACGAAAGGGATCGCCGCGGCCGCGCCGACTACTGGTGGCGATCAGCTCTCACAGGCTCGACACTCGAGAATGTCTCGACTGAATTTCTGTGCGGCGTTCACGCTGTGCTGGTAGTAGAGGCTCTTGACCCCTTTCTTCCAGGCTTCGATGTAGAGCTGATTGATCTCTTTGACGCTCACTTCGCTCGGGTCGATCGAGATGTTCAGGCTCTGTGCCTGGTCGATGTACTTCTGTCTCTGTGCTGCCTGGTTGATGATCGCCATCTGCGGTATCTCGGCGAAGGTCTTGAACACCTCTTTCTCTTCGTCCGTCAGACACTCGAGGTGCTGAACGCTCCCGTCTTTGTTTGCGATGCTGTCCCAGACGTCGCGCGTGTCTTTGCCCCGCTCCGCCAGAATCGCTTGAAGGAATCTGTTCTTCTGCGTCGACTTCAGCTTCGCGCCGTCTCGCACGAAGTAGTTCGACTTCAGCGGCTCGATGCTCGGACTGACCTGCCCCAGAATGACGCTGCTCGATTTCGTCGGCGCCACGCTCATCGTCGTCGCGTTCCGCCTGCCGTAGCCCTCGAGGACCTCCGGTTCCCCGAACTCGTCGGCGAGCGCCTCGCTCGCCTCGTAGCTCCGCTCTTTGATCGTCCGGAAGATCTCCCCGTTCTTCTCCATCGCCTCCATGCTGTCGAAGGGGATCATGTTGCGCTGGAGGTAGCTGTGCCACCCGAGTACGCCGATCCCTATCGCTCTGTGTCGCTTCGCGAACCGCACGGCCCGCTCCATGAACCGGACGCCCTCCGTGCGCTGGATGAACTCCTCCATCACCGCGTCCAGGAACCGCGTCAGCGTCTCCACCGCGTCGGTGTCCTTCCACTCGTCGTAGTGGAGCGCGTTCATGCTCGAGAGACAGCAGACGAAGCTCTCCTCTGCCGTGGCCGGCAACGCGATCTCGGTACACAGGTTGGACGCGTTTATCTGGTAGTCCTTGTCCTTGTACACCTGCGGCTTCCCCTCGTTCATGTTCCCCCGGAAGATGATGTACGGAACGCCGATGTTGATCCGGGTCTCGATGATGTTCGCCCAGGTCTCCCGCTTCTCCTCGTCGCCGTCGATCATCGCCTGAAACCAGTCGTCACCGACGATGACGCCGTAGTAGATGTCCTGTACCGGGTCCCCCTCGGTTTTGATGTTGAGCCACTCCTCTAAGTCGTCGTGTTCGACGTCGATGTAGCCGGCGAACTGCCCCCGTCGCGTCTCGCCCTGGCTGATGACGTTGATGATCGTATCGAACAGCTCCGTGAAGCTGTAACTCCCGTTGCTCTTGCCGTTGTTCGTTATCGGACTGCCCCGCGGCCGCAGTTCACCGAAGTACCCGCTCGTGCCGCCGCCCTGCTTGGTCATCTCGCCCACCTCGGCTTGGGTGTGGAGGATACTCTCGATGTTGTCCTCCATGTAGCTGCCGAAGCAGCTGATGGGCAGGCCTCTGTCCAGTCCGAAGTTGGACCAGATCGGGCTGGCGAGACTGTAGAAGCCGCGGCTCATGTACTCGTAGAACCTGTCCGCGAAGCCCTCCTCATCCAGGATCTCTTCGGCGCGCTCCGCTATCTGTCTGACTCTCTCTTCCGCTTCGACGCCCTCGAGCAGGTATCCCTCTCTGAGGAACTCCCGACTGTCCTCGTTCAGCCAGTAGAACGGTTCCGTCTGTCGTTGCTCAACGCTTTCGAGTGCTGTTTGTGCCATCGTTAGAACATGTCGTCGGCGGTGACGCTCTGCGTGTGCTTGTTGTACGTGGTCGACCGCTTGCTGAAGAAGTCGTTATCTTTCGTCATCATGATGTCCTCGTCGAACCATCGCGTCTCTTCGAGCAGGTCGTCGTCCGTCTCGAATATCGGTTCGACGCCGACGTTTTCGAGACTCTGATTGAACCGGTCTCGCAGGAACGCGTCGACGTGCGCCCTGGGAAGGAACTCCAGCTCCCCGTCAGCGAATATCCAGTCCAGGATCTCCGTCTCTGCCTCGTAGGCCTGCCGACAGGCTTCTCGAACGTCTTCCTCGAAGTCGTCGTCGAAGAGGTCCGGGTTCTCCTCGCGGATCGTCTCCACCAGCTCGACCCCGAACAGCCCGTGGATCTGCTCTTCTTTGCTGGTCGCTTCGACGGCGTTCGCGATTCCCTTGAACTTCTTTTCGTGCTTGTCGAAGCTCGTCATGATGAGGAACTGGCTGAACAGCGAGACGTGTTCGACGAACGTGCTGAACAGCAGGATGCTCATCACGTACTCCCGTTCGTCGTCGCTCTCGCTCTTCTCCAGATACTCGTCGAGGTACTCGATCCGCTTTTTCATCGCCGGCTCCGCAGTCACCTGCTCGAAATCGTCCGCGATTCCTAAGACGTCGAGTAGGTGACTGTAGGCGTCCATGTGCCGCACCTCGCTTTCCGCGAAGGTCATACCCACGTTCCCGACCTCGGCTTTGGGCATCTCCTCGTAGATGTCCGACCAGAACGTCTTCACCTGTACCTCTATCTGCGCGATAGCCAACATCGTCCGCTTGATAACGGTCTGCTCGGCGGGAGTCGTGTTGACCTTGAAGTCTTGGACGTCTCCGTCGAAGTTGAACTCCGTGTGTACCCAGTAGCTGTTCCGGATCGCCTCGACGTAGTCGAGAAACTCGTTGTACTCGTAGGGTTTCAGCTGCGTTCGCTCCGAGAAGATGTCCGTCTCGATATCTTCGTCTGTACTCGCGTTGGTGTTCGCGTTTTCGCTTTCACTCATTTGGCCGTCTCGAACGTGACCGATTGCGTTGGATTGCCGCTGCCACTGTCTATCGTCTGTCCGGTGGGTCCGACCGCAGTCGTGTCGCTCGGGGGACGGTCTCACAGCGTAGTGCGTGTAGCCGTGTGAACCGTATCGGACCACACAGACTCCACTGGTATAAGTATTACCAAT
>NZ_CAKZRO010000017.1 GCF_937146585.1 uncultured Halorubrum sp.
GGGACAGCTCGATCTTCAGTCGAGTGCTCTCCCAGTCTGAGCTAAGGCGGCTCGCACTCGCATCAACGCCGATTCGAGACAAAAGGATTTCGAAAGGGCGCCGGCGGCCCGCCTCGTCCCGGTCGCGTCGGTCGAATCCGGGGAACCCGGTTCGACTGATCCTCGAAATCGGACGATATCGCCGCCGATCCGGGGCGACGGCGCGGATCGGGGCTTCCGCAACGGGCCCGTTTCTCCCGCCCCTCCGATCCGTCGATGCCATCGCACGACCACGCCGACCACGACGCGCACCACGAACACCTCGACGCCGCGGTCGACGAGCGCGACGACTGGGCGCGCCGCCGGCGCAAGGGGATCCCGACCGACGAGAACCTCCTCGTCGTCGCCTGTATGGACGAGCGAATCCCGATCGAGGAGGCGCTCGGCATCGACCTCGGCGACGCGCAGGTGTTCCGCAACGCCGGCGGCAAGGTGACCGACGACGTGATCCGGTCGGCCGCGCTCACGACGAACTTCTTCGACACCGACGAGATCGTCGTGATCAACCACACCGACTGCGGGATGATGAGCGCGCCCGACGAGGCGATCCGCGAGGGGCTCGAAGCCGAGGCGGGCGACGTCGACGCCGCGGACCTCGACCCGTCGCTGCCGGAGCTCACGATCGGCGACGCCGACCTCCTCGACTGGGTGAAGATGACCGACGACATCGACGCGGCCTGCGCCGCGCAGATCGAGTACCTCCGCGAGTCGGCGTTCATTCCGGACGACACCACTGTCTCCGGCTACGTCTACGAGGTCGAGTCCGGCGAGCTCCGCCGCCCCGACGAGCGGATCGCCGAGGAGATCAGCGAGCGGCGGGCCTGACCCCGGCGACGACTCGCCGGCCGCCCACGCACCGCCAGTCCCGCGCCGAGGTGTGACGCTTTTATGCGCCCGCGGCGAATCGAGGCACGAAATGGACCGAGCACGCGCGCCCACGCTCCGGCGAGGTGAGGCCGGTGGGCGCTGACGCCGACCCCGGCCCCGAGTCGGACGTCGGCTCCGGCTCCGACGCCGCGAGCGACGACGCCGACGCGCCGGTCGTCGCCGGCTTCTTCTCCGGCTGCGGCGGCCTCGACCTGGGCTTCGAGCGGGCGGGCTTCGACGTGGCCCTCGGCAGCGACCAGTGGGAGCCGGCCGCGGAGACGTACCGACGGAACTTCGCCGACACCGAGTTCCTCGAGGCGGACGTCCGCGAGCTGGGCGCCCCGGCGATCCGCGACGCGGTCGCGGGCGCGGGCTACGACCCCGACGGCGTCGACGTGGTGATCGGCGGACCGCCGTGTCAGGGGTTCAGCCGACTCAACAACGAGCAGATCGAGCTCGACGAGATGGAGAAGGACCGCCGGAACACGCTGTTCGAGGAGTTCCTCCGGGTCGTCTCCGTCCTCGAACCGCAGCTGGTGCTGATGGAGAACGTCCGGGACCTGATCAACCGCCAGACCAGCGACGACCGGTACGTGAAAGACCTCATCGTCGACGAGTTCGCGGCCCACGGCTACAAGTGCGAGTACCGGGTGCTCGAGGCCGAACAGTACGGAGTCCCCCAGAAGCGCCGCCGGATCTTCTTCATGGGCACCGACCGCGACGTGCCGATCCGCTTCCCGGAGCCGACGACGCCCGAGGGGAGCTGGCGCACGGCCGGCGAGGCGCTCGCCGACGCGAGCGACGACCTCCCGAACATGACGTACGCGAACACCGGTGAGAAGACGCTCGAACGCATCCGCCACGTCCCCCCGGGCGGCTACTACCGCGACCTCCCCGACCGCCTGAAGACGAAGAAGTACCAGTGCGACTGCGAGGACACCGACGCCTGTCCGCACGAGCCGGAGATCGTCAAGCGGTACGGGACGTACCTCCGCCGGCTCGACCCCGAGGAGCCGTCGCTGACGGTGAGCACGAACGTATTCATCCACCCGCGCGAGGACCGCTACCTCACGCCCCGCGAGATGGCGCGGCTCCAGACGTTCCCCGACGAGTTCGTCTTCGAGGGGACCAAGACCGACGTGATGAAACAGATCGGCAACGCTGTGCCCGTTCGGCTCGGCGAGGAGCTGGCGACGCAGCTGCTGGAGTACTACCCCGAGGTCCGGGACGCGCCCCCCGCCGACCCCGACGTGTACGAACAGCAATCGCTGACTGACTTGGCCTGAGGCTGCTGCCCTGATACTCGGTGGTCTCTAACTCGGGCGTTGAGCTACTATGGTGGCCACCTCTCCTCAAATCTGAAATCCGCCGCGTAATTTATTCGCGGACTGCTCTTTTCAGGTGGCTCAACCCTCAACGATATCGACTTCTCGAACGCGTCATCTGGTATGAGATACGTCTCTACTTCTTCAGGATGCTCGATTACGTAGAAATCAGCCGGCTCTGTAACGTCGAACCGCAATAAGCCGTCTTCGAGCCAGGCGGACTCAACGCGGAGACGGAACTCGCAATTTTCCTCGTTAGCGATGATCGTCTGCCTATCGTCACAGTCTGTTGACACCGTTGACGTGTATCTATCTGATTCCACCATCTCAACCGTTCTCGACACAAGTGAGGCAGAGGTAGATGTCCCAGAGGGGTCTACCACTGGCGGCCAATTATCTTCAAACGCGTAGTCGTCTGCCAACTTCGCCCTTGACGGATTCTCACAACCTTCCTTTATCCGGAGAGAGACTGACTCACCAAACTCTGCTGCGCGGACAGAGAATGTCTGATCAAGCGGTTCGCAGTAAATCAGATAGTAGTCCGCCTCCGACTCCAAGGTACACCTGATCCGGTTCTCAACTCGCCAAGCTCTTTGGATACCGACCTTCGAAACGTCTCCAGCTGTGTCTTCTACAAGGACAGTTCTCTGATCTTCGTCTTCTGGATTACAGTACACCGACACGTCTTCTTCCCGGAGTTTCTCGATGACTGTCGAGTCTATCGTATCCGAGTTGTCATTCTCTTCGATTGGCCATTGTTCTTCCAGTCGGTACTTTTCGGCCCAGTTGACCTGTCTCGTCTCCTTGTCAGGAGCATCGACTCGCAGATACATCGAGGTTCCCACCTCGGCAGCGGGTATCAGATACGTCTGATCTGTATCATAGCAGTAGACGACAAAACAATCGATACCCTCTCCGTATCTCTCATATGTATGACCTGATGCGTTCGTGTGCTGACTCAGCCCGCTGAATCGGATCGTTCCGTCTTTCAACCGACCTGTTTTGACCTGCGCTCTCAACAGGTCTCCTCGGGGTTGTTCGATAACAATATCGTATCGTTCGTTGTCTCCAACCGGCGTCGAGACACTAATCTCCCGTCTCTTTAATTCGGTAATGACAATTTGCTCTGTTAAATCGCCCCGTCGATGCGATTCCATAGATACTGTATTCTACTATATCCAATCTTAATATCATTTGTATATTCACAAACTACGGCGGAATTACAGTAGATAGATACTCTTTCAATTTTCATGAAATGTATGGCTCGAACCCGCGCCCTGCTCACGGAAACTGAGAGGAGTCATCTTCGCTCGGAAGATGCTGATTCACAACGGTATCAGGCGATCTCGAGGATCCGGAATCGCATTGATGATGAACTAGCTACTGATGTCGACATTCTTCGAGAGCATCACCCGGAGTTATACGAGGAGTTGCGAGAAACGGTCTGTACCGAATCAGAATGAACATGGGGCCGCTGAGAGTCGAACTCAGGTCCACTGCACCCAAGGCAGCGAGGATACCACTACCCCACGGCCCCACACTCTTACGTACCCCGAAGAGCCGCTAAAGGGTTTCGTTGCGCTTCGCGCCGCTCACTCCTCGTCGTCGCGCCGTTCGAGGTCGGCGACGATGTCGTACGGGTCGGTTCCCTTTCGGACCGAGTCGAGGATGAAGAACGCCTCGTCGGGCGCGAGGAAGTGCCTGGTGACGCCGCGGCCGAGCGGCGTGGGCTCGAAGCCGTCGATGAAGTTCCACTCCAGCAGCTTCCCGAGCGCGTGCTTCGTGGGGACCTCGCCGATCATGCGGTCGTTGAGGCGCTTGGCCTTCTTGCCGGCCACGACGACGTTCGCGAGCGTCTCCTCGGCGGCCGCGGTCTCGTCGTAGTGGGTCGCGACGTCTTCCATCTCGCCTTTTAAAAGGGTGAACGCCACCTCGTCCTCGGTGCGGTCCATCGAGCCGTGGTAGACGCCGTCCGGCTCGACGAGGAGGTAGACGCGGCCGCGGTCGTGGTAGTCCGGGCGTCCGGCGCGCCCGAGCATCTGCGAGAACTCCTGGACCGAGAGCCACTCGATCCCCATCGCCAGCGAGTCGAAGATCACCTGCGAGGCGGGGAAGTCGACCCCGGCCGCCAGCGCCGCGGTGGTGACGACCGCCGAGAGGTCCTGGTTCCCGAACTGGCGCTCGACCTTCTTCCGGCGGCCGTAGTCGAGCCCGGCGTGGTACGGCGCGGAGTCGTAGCGTAGCTTGCGGCTGATCTCGTGGCAGCGCCGCCGCGAGTTGGTGAAGATGATCGTCTGGCCGCGGTACCCCTTCGACGACTTCGTGTCGAACTCCCGCTTGACGAGTTTGTCGGCGATCTGCGCCTTCTCGCGGCCGTCAGCGAAGGTGACGTGGCGCTCGATGGGGACCGGGCGCTCCTCGTACTCGATGAGCGTCGCGCGGAGCTTCTCCGCGAGCCACTCCGGGTTCCCGACGGTCGCCGAGAGGTAGACGAACTGCGTCCCGTCGTAGCCCGCGCGGGTCTCCATCCGGTCCTCGCTGTAGTACTTCAGCCGGGAGATGAGCCCGTCGAGCCGGTGGCCGCGCTCGCCCTCCTTCAGCGTGTGGACCTCGTCGATGACGACCGTCCCCACGTCGCCGAGGTCCTTGCCCGTCCGGAGCGCGTGGTCGATCCCCTCGTAGGTGCCGACGATCACGTCGGCGTGCGGGTCGAAGCGGTTGCCGTCGTCGTTCACCCGCGAGGAGCCGACCCGGATCGACACGTCGAGCAGGTCGCCGTAGCGCTCCTCGAAGTCCTCGTGCTTCTGGTTGGCGAGCGCGACGAGCGGGACCAAGAAGAGCAGCTTCCCGTCCCCCTTCAGCGCGCGGTCGATCCCGGTCAGCTCGCCGACGAGCGTCTTCCCCGTCGCCGTGGCGCTCACCACGAGCTGGTCGTCGCCGTCGAGCAGGCCGTTCCGCACGGAGAGACTCTGGACCGGCAGTAGCTCCTCGAAGCGGCCTTGGAGGTGCGAAGAGAGGTCCGGATGGAGGTCCAAGTCTTCGGTCCGGACGGGCGAGACGTCGTCGACGTTCGCCGACACCTCGTCGTACTTCGTGAGGTCGGGGTCGAGTCCGCCCTGGAGGAGACTCACGATCCGGTCGAGGTCGCCCGACTCGTACAGCAGCTCCTCGAGGCGTTCCTCGGCCGCGCCCGTGAACTCCCCTTTGTACGACAGCTCCCGCTCTAACTCCCGGCGGGCGCAGTCCCGACAGATCAGCTCGCCGTTGTGGTCGATGGCGTCCTCGCTCGTGATCGGCCCGTAGCGCCCGTCGCTCGCGCAGCGCCGGCAGGTCCGGACCGCCGTCGCCTCCAGCTGGTAGCCGTCGAGCATCTCCTTCAGCCGCGTCCGGTTCTCCGGCGAGGTCTGCTCGGAGATGCGGATCCGACCGGCCGCCCGCGCGAGGTCGACGAACTCGTCCGGCTGGCGGGGGTGGTCCTCCCCGTCGCGGATCACCCGGAACTTCCCCGGGCGCGGGCCCGCGGAGGTCTCCTTGAGTTCGAGCCGCCCGCGGAGCACGCGCTTGCCGTCGCGGTTCGCGACGACGGTGTAGTCGCTCCGCGCCTCGTGGAGGAACAGCGTCTCGACCTCGGCCAGCTGCTGTGACACTGCCGTGCGGTACGCGAGCGAGGTATTTCAGGTGTTCGGCTCGGGGATCGGAACCGGTTCGGAGACACGCGGCGCCGCGGCTACGTCACGCGAACGCGCGGAGAAAAACCCGCCTCACGGACGGGGTCGGGGTCGAGGGGTCTACGAGACGAGCAGCTTCTCGCCGCGGTCGACCGTGATCCGGCACGGCGGCGAGAGCTTGTTGTACGCGCGGCGGAACGCCTCCTTCACGACGGAGGCCTGCTCGACGTCGCAGTAGGCCGTGAAGACGACGTCGTCCTTGTTGAGCCGCGCGGCGGTGCCGACCGGCTTACCGAACGCCTGCCGCATCCCGTCGGAGACGCGGTCCGCGCCGGCCCCGGTCGCCTGCTTGTTCTCTCGGATGACCTGGTGGGGGAACTTGCGAAGGGTCATCTTGTAGTTCCCCTCGCCGAGCTCCTTGATCAGGTGGCGGTTCGCCGAGAGGCGCGCGCTCTCCAGCGAGCCGTGTCGGACCTGGAGCTCCTCCTCGACGCGGAGGCTGATCTGGACGGGGTAGTCGTCCGGCTCCGCGGAGAGGTCGCCCATGTTGTGCTGGGCGATCTTCGAGCCGGGGATGCCCGTGATGTACTCCCGGCGGGTGTACGACGGCTTGTCGATCGTCCGATACATAGAGGCGGGTTTGTCAGACATGGCTACTTGTCCGATGTAGCCCGCGCTGCGGCGATAAACCCTTCGATAGCGAGGCGTCCGCCGCGGCTCCTCGGGGAGTCAGCGCCGGCGATCCGCCGGATTGTGGTCTGCGTTGACACGCCGCCCGCTCACTCCTCCGGCGTCGGTTCGAGCGCGACGTGGTCGAACCCGCGGTCCGCGAGCCGCTCCGCGGCGCGGTCGGTGACCGACGGGGCGACTAAGATCCCGCGCACCTCCGGCGACCCCGCTCCGTCGGCCTCGTCGTCGCCCCCGTCGCTGGCGGTCTCGTCGTCGGCCTCGCTGTCACTTGCCTCGATCCCGAACTCCTCGCGGAGCGCCCGGACGTATCGCGCCAGCTGTCCCACGGCGTCCGGGCCGACCCGGCGGCGCTTCAGCTCGACGACGACCGGCGTGCCGTCGGCGTCGACGCCGAAGACGTCCATCGGGCCGGCGCCGGAGGGACGCTCGGTCTCGCGGGGTTCGAACCCCGCTTCGACGAGGTCGGGGCGTTCAAGGATCCGGGTCCGGAGGTCCTCCTCGCTGCCGTGGAGGGTGAGGTCGCGGCCGCCGGTCACGCTCATCGCGGAGAGCTGGTGGACGGCCGCGAAGCGGACCGTCAGGGTCTCGTCGGGGCTGCTCCGCGTCGAGCGCACGCGGAGCCGCCCGTCGCGCACCGCGGCGCGGTGTTCCGATCCCGGCGGCTGCCAGTTGACCGGCTGGCGGCCCTCGTCGGTGTGGACGAGGGCGGCCCCGTCGGGCTTCAGCACCACCAGCCGGTCGCCGGGACCGAGGTCGGAGGCGGCGCGGCCCTCGTAGGAGACCGTACAGCGGCCGAAGAGGCTGACGAGGTCGCCGCGCTCGAAGGCGTCCTCCAGCTCCCAGAGGGCCTCGCGGTGGCTCGGGTCGTGGACGCTCGTGACTGTCACTGGCTCTCGTACGCGGTCGCGGCTGAAAAAGGGCGCGCGCCGGTGTGTGTCGTCTCAGTCGCCCCGCCGCGACGCGACGATGCCGGCGACGAAGAGGACCGCGCCGAGCGCGAACGCGGCGATGCGAAGCGTCATGTCCGAGACGAGGATTCCGGCCAACACCGAGACACCGAATCCGGAGTGTAACACCGCGGTAAGATTCATACGTCCGGTACGGTCGCGCGGCACAAAAGCGGGTCGAACCGGCGGGCTCGGCGGTCGCCGTCCGGCCGGGTCAGGTCCCGTGCTCCCAGCTCCCCATGTACTCGCGCTGCTCGTCGCTGAGGTCGTCGTACTCGACGCCCTCGGCGGCGAGCTTGATGTCCGCGACCTCGCGGTCGAGCTCGTCGGGCACGTCGTGGACGCCGGCGTCGTACGCGTCGCCGTTCGCGGCCAGCTCGCGGACGACGACCGCCTGTACGCCGAAGCTCTGGTCCATCACTTCGACCGGGTGGCCGAGGGCGATCGGCGCGGCGAGGTTGACGAGCCGCCCCTCCGCGATGACGTTGAGCACGCGGCCGTCGGGCATCTCGAACCCCTCGACGCCGTCGCGGACCTCGTAGCGGTCCACGGCGAGGTCGTCGAGGTCGTCGAGGTTCACCTCCACGTCGAAGTGGCCGGCGTTCGCGAGCAGGACGCCGTCGCTCATCTCTTCGAAGTGCTCGCGGGTGATCACGTCGCGGTTGCCCGTCGTCGTGATGAACACGTCGCCCTTCGCCGCGGCCTCCTTCATGGGGAGCACCTCGTACCCCTCCATGTGGGCTTCGAGCGCCTTCCGCGGGTCGACCTCGCAGACGATGACGTTCGCGTTCTGGCCGGCGGCCTTCTTCGCGACGCCCTTCCCGCACTGGCCGTAGCCGCCGACGACGACGTTCTTCCCGGCCCACGAGAGGTTCGTCGTCATCGCGATGGTCGCGAGCGACGACTCGCCCGTGCCGTGGACGTTGTCGAACAGCTGTTTCATCGGCGTGTCGTTGACGGCGAAGACGGGGTAGTGGAGCTCGCCGTCCGCGTCCATCGCGCGCAGCCGGTCGACGCCGGTGGTCGTCTCCTCGGCCCCGCCGACGATGGTGTCGATCAGGCCGGGGTACTCCTCGTGGACGAGCTTCACCATGTCCATCCCGTCGTCGACGGTGATGGTCGGCTCGTGGGCGATGCAGGCGTGCATCGCGTCGTAGTACTCGTCGTCGTCGACGCCCCGCACGGCGTAGGAGGTGATCGACTCGTGGTCGTCGAGCGCGGCCGACACGTCGTCGTGCGTCGAGAGGGGGTTACAGCCGGTGATCGCCACCTCGGCGCCGCCCTCGGCGAGCAGTTCGACGAGGTTCGCCGTCTTCGCCTCGACGTGCATCGCCATCGCGATGGTCTCGCCGGCGAGCGGCTGCTCGTCGACGAACTCCTCGCGCAGCGCGTTCAAGATTGGCATGTGCTGGAGCGCCCAGTCCATCTTCCGGCGGCCCTCCTCGCGGGCCGCTTCGACGTCCGAGAGGTGCTGTGACACCGGCGGATACGCGGTTTCGCTCATACGTATCGGTTCGCTCACGGCGCACTAAACCCTGCCGACACCGGCGTACGCTCAGAAAAGAGGGCCTCGGTCAGCGGCGACCGCCGCCCGCGTCACCGAACCGAACCGCGGACCGCGTCGTCAGTTACCGCCCGGGCCGCCCGCGTGGTCCGGCGGGCCGCTCTCGCCGTCCTCGTCGTCTTCATCGTCCTCGTCGTCGTCCTCATCTTCCTCGTCTTCGTCGTCCTCCTCGGCCTCGTCTTCTTCGGCGTCGTCTTCCTCGGTCTCGTCCTCGTCCGCGTCGTCGTCCTCAGACTCGTCCGCTTCGGATTCGTCGTCGGCGTCGTCCTCACCGTCCTCCGCGTCGTCGCCGGCGTGGTCCGGCGGGCCCTGCTCGCCGTCGGGGCCGACGCCGTCCGGCGCGTTGCCGGGCGCGTCGGTCTCGTTCTCCGCGCCCTCGTCGTCGGCGTCGTCGGGGCCGCCGGGGCCGCCGGCGTGGTCCGGCGCGTTACCGGGGTTGTTCTCGGTCACGAAGTCCGAGACGGCGGCGCCGATGCCGCCCTCGCGGTTCTCGAGCCCCTCGATGAAGTCCCGGACGAGCTGGCCGAACGGCTGCGCCGCGGCCTCGTCGTCCTCCGCTTCGGCGGTCAGCTCGACCGTCTCGGAGACGCTCTCGTTCTCGTACGCGGCGGTGATCTCGACGGTGACGTCTTCCTCGGCGTCGGGAAGCGTCACCGTGCCGTTGGCGTCCGTCTCGTACTCGCCCGTCCCGTTGTACGAGGCGTTCTCACCGGCCTCGTCCGCGAGTTCGACGACGACCGAGGCGTTCTCGACCGCGGCGTCGTCGTCCGTCACCGTGACGATGGGCTCGCCGTCGGTGTTCTCGACGTCGAGTTCGAGGCCGTCGGGGGCCTCGAGTTCGACCGTCTCCGAGACGCTCTCGTTCTCGTACTCGGCCGTGACGTCCACGGTCACGTCCTCCTCGGCGGCGGGCAGCGTCACCGTGCCGTTGGCGTCCGTCTCGTAGTCGCCCTCGCCGACGTAGGAGGCGTTCTCGTCGGCGGTCGTGACGTTGACGGAGGCGTTCTCGACCGCGGTGTCGTTATTCGTCACCGTGACGACGGGCTCGCCGTCGGTGTTCTCGACGTCGAGCTCGAGGCCGTCGGGCGCCTCGAGGTCGACCGTCGTCGAGGCGGTCTCGTTATCCGCCGCGGCGGTCACGTCGACCGCGACGTCCTCCTCGGGCGCGGGGAGCTCGACGGTGCCGTTGGCGTCCGTCTCGTACTCGCCCGCTCCCGCGTACGACTCGTTCTCCGCGTCGACCACGCTCACTACCACCGTGGCGTTCTCGACCGCGGTGTCGTTCTCGGTCACCGTGACCGTCGCTGTCCCGTCCGCGTCCTGCTCGACGGCCACTCCGAGGTGACCCTCGGCGGCCGCCACGCCGGTCATCGCGCCGAGCGCGACGACCGCGACCAGTAGGATTGCTGTCGTGCGTTCGCTCATGTCCACTCCGGTCCAATCCCCCTATCTGTATAAAAAGCGAAGTCGCTTAACGCGGTTTAATTCGGTTTGGACCCGGGTTAACGGCGCTGAAACAGCTATTTCGTATATCTGGCGCTCGCCCGCGTATCTGGCCGCGACCGAACCCGGATTCGCCCCCGACTTCGGGTCGGTCGTCGCTCGCGCGCGATACGGTTACGTAGTCGTGATCTACGTCGTTCTCGCGGAGAACACCTCCAAAGCCCCAGCCTCGTCAGTCGGGCGTCGCCCGACGACCTCGCGCGTGCTGGCTTCGCGGCCGCCGGGGGCGGCCGCTCGCAGGTCCGCGCCACCGCAGTTCTGTCGAGAAACAGCGTGTGCGCCCGCTATGCCGACTCGACGCGGTCGACGAGGTCGCTCGCGGCGCTTGCGGCGCGCTCTTGGACCGACTCGGCGTCGAGCGTCAACACCTCGCGGTCGCGCATGAGGACCCGGCCGTCGCACACCGTGTGACGCACGTCGCTGCCGCGCGCCGCGTACGCCAGCTGCGAGACGGGGTCGTGGACCGGCGTCAGGTGCGGCGCGTCGAGGTCGACCACCGCGATGTCGGCGGCCGCGCCCGCCTCGATCCGGCCGCCGGGGAGTCCGAGGGCGTCCGCGCCGCCGGCCGTCGCCATCTCCACGGCGGCGCCGGCGGGGACCGCGCTCGCGTCGTCCGCGGCGAGCTTCCCGAGCATGGCGGCGTCGCGCATCTCGTCGAACACGTCGAGGTCGTTGTTCGAGGCCGCCCCGTCGGTGCCGAGCGCGACCGTCACGCCGGCCTCGCGGAGCCGCTGAACCGGCGCCATCCCGCTGGCGAGCTTCATGTTCGAGGCCGGGCAGTGAACGACCGCGGTCCCCGCCGCCGCGAGCCGGTCGATCTCGGTCTCGTCGACGTGGACGCCGTGCGCGAAGAAGTCGTCCGGGCCGAGCGCGTCGAGGGCCTCGGCGTACGCGATCGGTCGCTCCCCGCGCTCGTCGACGATCGGCTCGACCTCGTCCGTCGTCTCGTTCGCGTGGAGGTGGATCGGCACGCCGGCCTCGCGCGCCTCGGCGACGCCCTCGCGGAGGTACTCCTCGCCGACCGTCGTCAGCGAGTGCGGCATGAACGCCGTGCGGATCCGGCCGTCCGCCGCGCCGTCGAGCTCGCGGGCGACCGCGAGGCTCTCTGCCACGTCGCTCCGCGCGTCCGCGTCGTCTTTCCCGACCGTCACCACGCCGTGGCCGAGGCGCGCGCGCAGGCCGGCGCGGTCGACGACGGCCGCCACCCGGTCCATCGCGAAGTACATGTCCGCGAACGCGGTCGTCCCCGACCGGATCATCTCCAGCGCGCCGAGCTCGGCGCCCGCTTCGATGTCGTCGGGAGTCAGTTCGGCCTCCGCCGGCCAGATGTCCTCGCGCAGCCACGGGTCGAGCGGCTTGTCGTCGGCGTACCCGCGGAGCAGCGTCATCGCGACGTGCGTGTGCGCGTTGACGAGCCCCGGGATCACGAGCGACCCCGACGCGTCGAGCGTCTCGTCGGTCGCCCCGCCGACCGCGTCGTCGACGTCGCTCGGCCCCCCGACGGCCCGGATCGTCCCCTCGTCTCGGTCGACCGCGACGTCCGCCCGCTCGACCCGACCGTCGGGCCGGAGCACTCGCCCGCCGCTGACGCGGAGCTGGTTCATACCGGTCCGTTCCGGCCGCCGCACCAAACGCCTTCGGTTCCCCGCCCGAGCCGGGGCTACGAGCGGCCCCGACGACACCGAGCGACACGACTTTACCGCCGGATCGAAACGCACCCGCATGGCTCTCGACCGCGTCGCGGCGACGCTCACCGCCAGCAAGGTCGGGACCGCCCTCGTCGGACTGGTCGTCGTCGCCGCCGCGGTCGGCGGGGCGTTCGCCCTCGGCGTGTTCGGCGTCCCGAGCGTCGCCGCCGTCAACAACTCCTTCGGCGACGTGACGGACGAGACGACGGTCGTCGAGACGGACCTCGTCGTCTCGAACCCGAACCCGTTCGGCGTCGGCCTCGACGGCGTCTCGATCGATTACGCCGTCTCGATGAACGACGTCGAGATGGCGCGCGGCGGCCGCGAGGGGGTCAGCGTCGCGGCCGGGAACTCGTCGATCGCGTTCGAGACGGACCTGGACAACGAGGCGATCCCCCCGTGGTGGACCAGCCACGTCCGGAACGACGAGCGGACGACCGTCGCGATCGACGCGCGGGTCTCCTCGGAGTTCCTCGGTCGGGGCACGAACCTCAGCCGCACCCGCGAGATCGAGACGGACCTCATCGGGGCGTTCGCCTCCGAGGAGACCCGCCCGGTGAACGCCGACGCCCCGCTGGTCGACGACCCGGTCCTCTACGTCAACGAGACGCGCGGGCGCTGGGGGACGGTGACCGACGCCGAGACGCCGATCGCGATGGAGTTCGACGTGTACAACCCCAACCTCGAACCGTACGTCGTCACGGAGATCGGCTACGACGTCACGATGAACGGCGTCGAGATGGGCTCGGGGTCGACCGCGGAGGAGTACGTCGTCCCCTCGTACGGCTCCGAGACCGTCGAGCTCACCGCCGCGCTCCGCAACGAGCGCCTCGACGACTGGTGGGTCACGCACCTCGACGAGTCGGTCAACGGCCACCAGGTGAGCGACCTCCGGATCGAGTTCTACGCGGTGGTCGAACTGCCCGGCGGCGAGCGGGTCACCGTCCCACTCGACGCCCTGACGCACGAGGAGACGGTCGAGACCGACATCTTCGACGAGGGGCTCCACCGGGGGCCCGGCGACGGGAGCGCGAGCGGCTCGGGCGGCTCCGACGACGGGTCGAGCGACGGCGGCACCTCCGACGGGAACACGACCGACGACGGCACGAGCGGCGGAGACTCGACGGACGGGAACACGACCGACGACGGGTCGACCGACGGAAATACGACCGACGGGAACACGACAGACGACGACGATGACGACGGGGGACTGCTCCCGCTGTCCGCCGACTGACCCGGCTTCGTTCCGGCGCCAGAACCTTCTTAGCTCGCCGCGGCCGCGTTCCGGCATGGCAACCGACGCCCAGCAGGCGTGTTTCGAGGCGGGGATCAAGTTCGGCTCGCTGTACCACCAGTTCGCCGGCACGCCGATCAGCCCGTCGAGCACGCGGAGCATGGAGACCGCGATGGCGGAGTCGATAGAGAACCAGCCGCACTGCGAGGCGGTCGACGTGACGATCCACGACGACCGCGTGGCCGACGCCATCGACCACGAGAACGGCTACACCGAGCTCACCGGCTCGCTGATGGACGTCGAGATGCGGATCGCGTACGAGGGCGTCACGGTCCGCACGCGGATGGCGATGGAGGACGGCTACCCGCTGATGGAGCTGGTCTCCGTGGCGGAGTGAGCCGACGCCGGCCTCCGGCGCCCGGAGCCCCCGCGAACGTGGCGCTCGCGCGCGTCCGGTGCCGGTCTGACTGCGCTGTTGATAACGCGACTATATTGTCAATATGTGATTGATCATTCGACTTTTGCCGGCAGTACGTTTATGTTCTTGAGTCGAAACGTGGTATGTGATACCGAATGGACGGATCAAACTCGGACGATCTCGATCATCTGTTCAGCGAGACGGTTCGGGAGACGAAGGACGGCTCCGTGTACGGGGGCTGGCGGTCGATCCGGGACGCGGACGCCGTCCCGCTGAGCTTCGGGTTCCCCTATCCCGACTCGTTCCCGAACGACGAGCTGGTCTCGGCGGCCGAGTCCCTCTTCGAGTACGAGGGGGACTGCGCGCTCCAGTACGGCGGCGGGGAGTACGCCGACGCGCTCCCCGAGGTGATCGTCGATCGGGCCCGCGACCGCGGCATCGACT
>NZ_CAKZRO010000018.1 GCF_937146585.1 uncultured Halorubrum sp.
GAACAGCAGCGGGGCGACGATACCGAGGTTCACGCCGCCGCCCTGTCCGTAGAGGTAGCTCCCGAGCCCGCCGGAGAAGACGATCTCGAAGAGGTCGGTCCCGACCGCGACGGGCACCGGGACGCCGATCGCGTAGATCATCGCGGGCATCCGGATGAAGCCGCCGCCGACGCCGAGGAACCCGGACAGGACGCCGGTCGCGAAGGCGACGGCCGTGATCACCCACGCGGAGACGCGGACGTCCCCGCGGAGCGTCACCATCGGCGGGATCCGGACCGTCTGCTGGATCTTCTTCGCGATCTCGGGGATCTCGTACTCGTCGAGGTCCTTGTCGGTCGCCTCGTGGTCGACGCCGCCCCCGCCGTCGTCCTTCAGGGCGTCGCGGGTGACCACCGCGCCGACGCCGCCGAGCAGGACGACGTAGGCGACGCTGATGACGCCGCCGGCGAGCCCCATCGATTCGAGGTAGTAGACGCTGGCGCGCCCGGCCTCGATGCCGATGGTCGTCCCGGTGATCATGATCACGCCGAGCTTGTAGTCCACCTGCCCGAGGTCGTGGTGTTTCAGCGTCGCGATGACGGCCGTCCCGAAGACGAACGCCATCCCGCTGCCGACCGCGACGGGCGCCGGGTAGTCGAGCATTAGCAGTGCGGGGGTGACGAGGAACGACCCGCCCATGCCGAAGAACCCGAACAGGACGCCGACGACGAGGCCGAACCCGGCGAACAGGGCGAGCATCTCGGGGCTCGTCCCTAGGAAGCCGGGCCCGCTGAGAAGGCTACCGAGCACTCGCGTTACCCCCGACGATGAGGTCCATTAGGTACGGCCCGACGAGCCGTTCGAGGCCACCGTAGCCCACGTACAGCACGAACGCTTCGAGGAGGATCGCGCCGATAAGCAGGGCGGTCTCCGGGTCCCAGCTGGGTATCTCTAGTCCAGCCATTGACTCATCCTCCGACTTCCGAACGCGGAAATTCGATTCTGGCACATTTCTCTTCACTCTCTCCTACCTGCTTCGTGCCTATAACGGTTTTGGGCTGATCGTACAATACTATATTCCGGTAACCCCGGTCGGAGTATCGATAACTTACGGAGAGGTTTCCGCATCCGGTGGGCCCCGCGCGTCGTCTGCGCTGCGGTCGCCGCACGTCTTCGGCCGCACGCCTTTCGGGCCGAGCGCAACCGTGTTGTCGCCGCCCGCCCAAGACGTCGACATGCGGGCCCTGTGCGCGACCGACCTGTTGGCCGCCAGCGAGGCGGCCATCGAGGACGAGACGTGTCTGGACTGTCTAGGCCGTATCGGCGTTCGGACGGTCCACCTCGTCACGGTCGTCTCGGCGAACGTCCACCCCGGGATGCCCGGCGTCGACTTCGAGGAGCGCCGCCGACGGGGGCTCGACAGGTACCGGTCGGTGATCGAGGCCGCGGGGTTCGCCGTCGAGACGCACGTCGTTCGCGGGACTCCGCACCGGCGCCTCAACGGCATTGCGGAGACCGTTCACGCCGACCTGTCGGTCGTCGGTTCGCGCGGACAGAGTCCGCTGGAGAACCGGGTCGTCGGCTCGACCACGCGTAACCTCGCCCGGACCACCGTCGTCCCGCTTTTAGTCAACCGCGTCGAGCGGGCGGTCGACGACCCGACCGTCCGTCGCGAGCACCTCTTCCGGAGCGTCCTCTTCGCGACCGACTTCTCCGAGCACGCCGCCCGCGCGTTCGAAGCCTTTTGCTACCTCCGTCACGCGACCGAGGAGGCGACGCTCGTCCACGTCCGATCGCCGAAAGACGTGGGGGCCGACGACGGCGTCGGCCCGGCGGAGCGGTTGGCCGAGCGGGCGAGCACGCTGGAAGGCTGGGGAATCGAGACGCGGACCGAACTCCGCCGCGGCGACCCCGCCGAGGAGATCCTCGCCGTCGAGGCCGAGGCAACCCCGTCGACGGTCCTCGTCGGGTCGAAGGGTCGGAGCCGAATCCGGCGGCTCCTGCTGGGCAGCGTCTCGGAGGAGATCGTTGCGCGCGCGACGGGCAACGTCTTCCTCGTGCCGCCGCCCCGGACTGTTTAAAAAGTCGACGCCGCAGCGTGCGATGTTTATAACTCGACCATGGCAGTCGCGTACGCGAGCGCGAATGAGAATGCGAACGAGCCCGCCCACGCTCCCACCGTTGTGAGGATCTTTTCCGCGTCCACGGCCTCCCGACCGCCGACGGCGGCGCCGCTCCCGATGATCGCGCTCACGACAATCTCGTTGAACGAAACCGGCACGCCGAGCAGCACCGTCAGTTGCGCGATCAGAAACGACGGGACAAGCACCGAGATCGAGCGCCGCGGCCCGAGCGACGAGTAGTCCTGCGAGAGTGACTTGATCATCCGGGCCGCGCCGGTCCACGAGCCGACGAGCATCTCAAACCCCCGCCGACGAAGACGGGGTCGTCGACATCATCCCTACTCCGTCAAGCAGCGGGAGCAGCGGGCTGACCGCGAGCGCGACCTGACTCCCGCCCGCGAGGAACGCGACGAGCGACCCGAGAGCAGCACACGCCGTAGGCTGCCGGACTCGTCACGCCTCACGTCCCACCAGACGACGGTCGCGACGGCCAGCGCCGCGAGGCCGGTGATCGTGGACCGCCGACGCGAGCCTCTCGATCGAGAGGCTCCGCTGTCCGAGCCCGCGGAGGGTCCCTGGCGCGGGCCCGTCGCCGAGGAAGCTGAACCGGACGTTCACGAGGACGGCGCCGACGAGCCCGACAAGGACCGGGACGCTGTACCGCTCGGCGACCCCGGGCCGCGGGAAGACCGAGGCGATTCCGAACGCGATGCCGCCGACGAACGGCATCAACAGCCAGACGGCGCTGATCTCTACGTACTTCGCCCAGACCGGCGTCCCGCCGAGCGCGAGCCTGACGCCGATCACCGCGCCGGTCACAGTGAACGCGGTCGCGAACGGGATCCCGGTGACGATGCCGACCGCCATCGGCCCGGCGCCCAACACGAGCACGAGGATGACGCCGGCGAGCAGGCTGATCCCGCCGGCGAGGCCGCTCCCGACGGCCTCCGAGACGTTCCCGCCCTGCGTGACGGCGCCGGCGAAGCCGAAGACGCCGACCAGCAGGGCCGCGCGCATCGTTCCGATGGCGTTCGCGCCGACGGCGGGCGCGAACGGGGTCGCGCCGCTCAACCCGGCGCCGATCACCCACGTCATGAACAGGCTGGCGAGCGCCGCGCCGACGAAGAGGGCGATGAGGGCGGGGTCCATGGAGGAGGCGTGTCAGTCCGCGCTCGCCGGGGCGGCGTCGCGGGCCTCGCTTCGGCTCCGCCAGTAGCCCTGCGCGTACGCGCCGACGAACATGCCGCCGAGCGCCCAGAGGATGGTGACGTTGCCGACCCCGAGGCTGGCGTACGCGGCGCCCGGGCAGATCCCCGAGAGCCCCCAGCCGACGCCGAAGACGGCGCCGCCGACGAGGACGTTCCGGTCGAACGGTTTCAGCCGGCGCTCGTACGGGCTCCCCGTGAGGGGCGCGGTGTCACGGATCCGCGGCAGCAGCGCGAACGCGATTCCCGAGACGATCGCGGCCCCGAACATCACGAATGGGAGGCCGAGGTCCTCGAACAGCAGGAAGTTCACCACGACCTCCGGCCGCGCCATGTGGCTGAAGCCGAGCCCGAACCCGAAGATCAGCCCGCCGACGAACACCAGCGGCTTGAAAAGGGGATGTCGGTCAGCCATCTACGGGCTCACCCCCAACGCGGCGACGACCTGTGCGGTCCCGATCGCTACGGTCAGGAACGTCGCGACGCCGGCCAGCGACGTCTTCGACGCCGAGCCGACGCCACAGACGCCGTGTCCGGACGTACACCCCTTCCCGACGCGGGTCCCGATGCCGACCAGGATCCCGCCGAGGAACAGCCGCCACGGCTGGACGTCCGTCGTCCACAGCGTCACCCCGGCGACTTCGTACAGCTGACCAGTCGTTCCGGGCTCGTACAGCGAGGTGGTGACCACGCCGGACTGGACCGTCGCGGCGAACGCGAGCGCGCCCAGGATGATCCCGGCCGTGAACACGACCCGCCAGTCCCGCGAGCCGACGTACCGCTGGAACCGCGACTGGTCGGAGACGTACGACAGCGTCGACTCCAGGAACGTGCTCGCTCCCGCCGGGATGCCCGTGCCGACGTAGATCACGACGGTCCCGAGTCCGACGAGCAGCCCGCCGACGGCGTACCGGCTGATCCCGTTGGGGAACAGCTCGGCAACCGCCTGAAGCAGTACGAGGGAGGTCGCCATCGGGGGCGTTAGTCACCCGCGAGCGACTCTTGACTGGCCGCGCAGTTGTTCGGGCCGAGCTCGAGGGTGAACGCCTCGTCGTCGTCGACGGCGTTCTGCCCGAGGTTCGTCGCGATGATGTCCTCGTAGTTGGCCGGGCGCGGCGGCATGTCCGAGAGGATCAGCTCGACGAAGTCGTCCTCCTCCATGGTGAGCGCGTCCATCTCCTCGACGAGCTCGCCGATCGGCGCCGTGTAGGTGCCGTCGTCGGCCGGGACGGCCGCGTCGCTGAAGTGCGCGCCGCCGATCAGGGTGTCGTCGGGCAGCGTCAGCACGCGCTCCTGAAGCGACTCGTACAGCATGCGCGCGGCGTCGGGGGCGCCGTCGTCGCCCTCTTCGAGGTCGGGACGGGCGACGCTCTCGATGAACAGCCCGTCGCCGGTCGCGAGGAGGCTCTCGTCGACGAGGTAGGAGGTCATCCCGGTCGTGTGGCCGGGCGTGTGGACGGTCTCGATCGCCGCGTCGCCGACTTCGAAGGCGTCGCCGTCCTCAGCCGTGGTCAGCTCGTCGGCGTAGGTGATGCCGCGGTCGACGGCGGCGTCGGGGATGACGCCTTCGACGCCCTCGGCGTCGAGGTCGCGCACGCCCGAGATGTGGTCGGCGTGGACGTGCGTGTCGATGGCGTACGTCAGGTCGACGCCGAGGTCGTCGGCGTCGTCGAGGTAGCGGTCGGTGAACGCCCGGAGCGGGTCGATGATTGCGGCCTCGCCGTCGTCATAGAGGAGGTAGCCGAGACAGCCCGACGAGGGGCGCTGGTACTGGAGGAGCGTGCCGGCGCCGTCGTAGCGGTCGACCTCGACGGCCTCGTAGATGCTCGCCCAGCCGTTCATCCCGTCTTCGAGGTGGTCGACGTCGTAGCCGCGCTCCGCGAGCGTGCCCGCGACGTACTCGCTGGCGCCGCCCTTTGCACAGAGGACGGTCACCTCGCGGTTGTCGGGGATCCGGTCGATGACGTCGTCATCGATGTTGTCTTCGAGGAACTCGAAGTACGGGACGTTGATCGACGTGACGTTCTCGCCGTCGACGCGCCACTCCTCGTAGTCGGATGTCATGCGCGTGTCGAGGATCGTGACGTCCTCGCCGGCGTCGATTCGGTCTTTGAGCGATTCCGGGTCGACGGAGTCGACATCGACATCCGGAGTCGGAAAGTCATCGGCGTTCATGTTTCGCGGTCGTTTCTATCGGACCGACGCACAAAAGGATTGCTATAGTATTTCCAATTTTAAACAATACTATCGCCCGCAGGATTCGCGTGTACACGAGCGATTCTGCTCCTAGTGGTTTCATAAACCGTCTAAACCGGTTTTACTTTATACAATAGTTAGCAGTATTCCCAAGAACCGACACAGTTTTACTTCACCAGAGAATATTGTGCGATAGCTCCAATACAGACATCGGAGCAGATACACAATGAGTGCCGAATTCGACATCGCGGAGACGCTCGACGTGAAGGGCGCATCGTGTCCCATGCCAGTGGTGAAGACGAAGTCTGCCATCGACGACCTCGCCGCGGGCGAGGTCCTCGAGGTGGTGGCGACGGACCCCGGTAGCATGAGCGACATCGACGGCTGGGCCGACGGCACCGAGGGCGTCGAGCTCGTCGACCAGACGGAGGGCGACGACGTATACAACCACTACGTCCGCAAGACGGAGTAACGATGAGCACGGACACACCCGACGCGCCGGCTGAGAACGGGCCGGCCGAGGGCGCGCCCTCGCGCGCGGAGCTGGCTGCGCGCGTCGACGAGCTCGAGGACGCGCTCGCCGAGGCCACCGCTGAGGACGGCGGCAAGAAGATGAGCATCATCGCCACGAAGGGGACGCTGGACATGGCGTATCCGCCGCTCATCCTCGCCAGCACCGCGGCCGCGTTCGGCTACGAGGTGACCGTCTTCACTACCTTCTGGGGGCTCGACATGCTCCACGAGGAGCGGTCGAAGAGCCTCCAGCTCAGCTCCGTCGGGAACCCCAACATGCCCGTCCCCAACGCCGTCGCCGCACTTCCCGGCATGGACCGCGTGACGACGAAGATGATGGAAAAGCGGATCACGGACAACGACACCGCCACGGTCGAGGAGCTCCTCGAGACGAGCCTCGAGATGGGCGTGGAGTTCCAGGCCTGTCAGATGACCATCGAGCTGATGGACTACGACGAGGACGACTTCTACGACGGCGTCACCACCGGCGTCGGCGCCGCGACCGCCATTCAGGACATGGCCGAGGCGGACATCCAACTCCTCGTCTAACCGCCGCCGCAGTCTACCTGGCGGTTCGTGATCGACGAAACCGACGCGTTCGGGGCTTCGTATACAGTATTGTGGGTTGTATACACAAGTATTTTATTAACACGGGCCGTACTTACTCGTAATACTATGCCAGACTCGTTGGCCAAACAGCTCCAGAGCGACATAGAGTGTGAGGGCTTACTGGAGTGTTTCCACGGTCTCAAGCCGTTGGACAGGCATTGTTTTGAGAGGCTTGTCGAGAGCGATGAGCCGTTGACAGTCGACGAGATCAGCGAGGCCGTCGACCGGGAGCGCTCGACCGCCTACCGCGCGGTCCAGCGACTCCTTCAGGCAGGCCTCATCAGCGAAGAGCAGATCAACTACGACCAGGGCGGCTACTACCACGTCTACCAGCCAACCGATCCTGAGAAGATTTCGGGGGAGATGCAGCGAATGTTGAACGACTGGTACGCAAAAATGGGTCAACTCATTCAAGAGTTCGAAACAAAGTACAGTCAGTCCGAGGATTTTGCTCCCGCTGCCGAAAGCTAGCCCGGTTTTCACCGAGAATCGAAGAGGAAGCCTCGCACTTCAGCGCGGAGAAGTTGTCAAGGACTCGTTAGACCCGCGCTTGGCGAGTTGCTTCTCACTAGACTACCGCTCATGGTAGTCGTCAGGGTGGCATTGATCCCGATGAGCGGACTACGGTCGCCAGGTTCATGATCGGACTTGCCGACTGGACCGCCGCGGTCGTCGCTGATTCGCTCACAGGGTTCTCAGCAATTGGCTCGCTATCTCTCAGTAAATAGTCCGCTTCGAAACTGGCCCCGAGGAGCAAGCGCAACGAGCGCAAACGTCTCAGTCCGAGTATCCACACAAAAGATCTTGAAACCCGCGGCCATCAGCGCCTCGGCGGCGTCATGGGCGCCGAATCGTTCGTCGGTCGGTGTGCCAGTCTCGCCGTCGCCGTCAGCCGACCAGTCGAAGACCACGAGCCGACCAACCGACCGGAGGACGCGAGCTAACTCGGCGACTGCGTTGTCGCTTGCGAACTCATGGTACGTCATCGTCGAGAATGCGGTATCAAGCGCGCCGTCGGTAAGCGGCAGATCCGCTACGTCGCTCTCGACGAACTCGACAGTATCGGGCACCCCCTCCTCCCAGTGAAACTCGTGTATCTCCGCTTGGGGGTCGATTGCGTACACCGAACAGACGTGTGGCGCAACGTCGTCAATATAAAATCCGGTACCGCTCCCGAGATCAGCTACGATACGTCACCGACGGGTTCGAATGCGCCAATCAGCTCTTCGGCGGACACCCAGCGGTAACAGTCAGATCCTCCAACCCCTTCGCGTGGTCGACGTCAAACGTGTGAAATCCCATGTAATGATATTAAATTTACATTATAAAAGCGAAGTGATCGACCGTGGTGGGTTGGCATCGTTATTATCGCTTGGGCTCTTACATAGACGGTGTTCAGATAAGGATTGAAAGGTGAGGCGGTGCGCTTTCAAAGTGATTCATGCCCGAAAACGACCGCCTCAGCGGCTGTTTAGACGAGATCAACTTAGAGTTTGTGGAGCGAGAGGCAACACCGCGGCTGTTGATGAAGCTCAGTATTCAGCTTCATTTAGCAGGATTATCGCTTTCGAATACTGTTTCGTTTCTTGAGGTATTCGGTGTTGAAAGAGTTCGATCCACCGTTCATAACTGGGTTCACAAGGCCGACCTACAGCCGGAATCTGGTCGGAGCCCGAATCACGTTGCGGTCGATGAAACGGTGATTCAGCTTGACGATGAACACTATTGGCTGTACGCCGCCGTCGATCCAGATTCAAACGATTTACTCCACACAAAGCTTGAGCCGACAAGAACGAACGTGATCGCAGATCAGTTTTTCGCGGAACTCCGCGAAAAACACGACGTGGATGACGCGATCTTTCTCGTTGATGGTGCGGTTCCACTTCACCGAGCCTGTGACAAACATGGCCTCGATTTCAGATACGAACGACATGGAAATCGGAACAGCGTCGAACGTGTCTTTCGTGAAATAAAACGCAGAACTACCAGCTTTTCAAACTGTTTCAGCAACGCCGAAGCAGAAACTGCTGACGAGTGGCTGAGATCGTTCGCGTTCGCATGGAATCAGCTTATCTGAACACGAGGCTTACATAACGCAGTGAAACACGTCGAGGACGAAGCAGTCAAGAAGGCCGTGTAGCGGTGCTCCAGCGAGGTTTAACTCCGTACGAACCCGTAGGTTCGGACGGACTGCTCCAAGCCCTGTTTTGAGAGGTCGCGGGACTTCCGTAGCCACGGATTAACGAGTGACCAGAGGCA
>NZ_CAKZRO010000019.1 GCF_937146585.1 uncultured Halorubrum sp.
CTCGTCACCGGAGCGGCGCGACGAAGCGAGCCCCACGGCATAGCCGGTCCGATCCGTCGACCCTAGTCGTCGATATCTGGCTGTTGATCGTCTACCACGGGTCCGCCGTCGGCGGCCTGCGGCTGCCGCTCACCACTCTCGGCGAACGACGTGTCCGCGCTCGGCGGCGAGACGCCATCGACCGCCGCTTGGATAATCTCGGTCACGGTGCGCTCCGAGAGCTCTGCGTCCGTTGTCCGGATCACACGGTGGACGAGCACCGGCTCCGCGAGCGCCTTGACGTCGTCCGGAATCACGTACGACCGGCCCCGGATCGCCGCTCGGGCCTTGCCGCCGGCAAGAAACGCGAGCGTGGCGCGGGGCGAGCCGCCGTAGCGGAGTGCGGGCGAGCTCCGTGTTTCCGCCACGATGTCGAGAATGTACTCTTTGACCGGGTCCGCCACGAAGACGTCAGTGACCGCCTCACTTGCGGCCTGAATTTCGCTCGTCTCGACGGCTTGGGTCACGTCCTCGGCACCGAGCGCCGGCGTCTCGTCGAACCGGTCGAGCACCGTTCGCTCGTCGGCACGGCCCGGGACCTCGACCGTGTACTTGAGTTGGAAGCGGTCGCGTTGCGCCTCCGGGAGCTCGAACACGCCCTCCATCTCGATGGGGTTCTGCGTGGCGACGACCATGAACGGCTCCGGGAGCGCGAGCGTTTCCCCCTCGATCGTGACCGTCGACTCCTCCATCGCCTCCAAGAGGGCGCTTTGCGTCTTCGGCGTGGCGCGGTTGATCTCGTCGGCCACGACGAGGTTCGCGAAGATCGGTCCCTTCCGGAGAATGAACTCACCGGTCCCCTGCTGATACACGTTCGTGCCCGAGATGTCGGCGGGAACCATGTCGGGCGTCATCTGAATACGACTGTACGACAGCCCGATCGCTCGGCTGAACGCGTTCGCGATCGTCGTCTTCGCGACGCCGGGAACGCCTTCGAGGAGCACGTGGCCGTCCGTGAGCAGCGCGATCGTCAGCCCTTCGAGAACCGCTTCGTTGCCGACGACCACGTCGCTCGTCGCCTCGCGGATCGCTTCGTACACCGCCGCCGGACTATTCATCTGCGCCACCTCGTGTCCGCTCCGATAAAACGTCTGCCATTACGTGACGGAGGCGCGATTCGTCCCACTCCGGGTAGCGTTTCCGAAGCGCGGTGAGGATCGCCTCCTCGTCGACTGGGCCGTCGTCGCTTTTCGTTCCACGGAGCCACGCGGGAAGCCGACGCCGCCACTCCGGCGGGAGCACCGACGACAGCGACCGCCGAACCGCGCCGACGAGTCCCCCAGAGAGCAACGCCTGTCCCCAGACGGCTCCGATTCCGAGCGCGCCGACTCCCAGCTGGAGCGCCGTCGATGAGCTGAAGATCAGCGAGGCGACGGCGAGCGGCGGCTGCTCGCCGGCGTGCGAGTAGTCGAGCAGCGCGCGGTCGTGCGCGTCGAAGATCGCTGACGCGAACGCCGCGTTGTCCGGCTGCGACAGCATCGCGTTGATGAACAGGCTCGGGTCACCGACGGCAATCACCCGTCCTTCGCCGATGGACTCGGCCGTGACGACCGGGTACGTTCCCAGCTCGTCACCGGCCGACAGGTTCCCGGTCCCGTTGCGATCGAGGTACGCGAACGGCGACGTGGTGGCGACCACAGTTGCGTTGCCGGCGTCGATCGCGGTGGCCTTGTTAAGCGTTAGCTGGTCGACCCCCTCGGTGTATCGCGTCTCGCTGACGTTCGTCGCGACCGGAAGCGACGGCGCGCGGTAGTAGTGGCGCTCGTCTCGGAGCTGGGTCCCGTTGAACCGCGCGCTCGCGCCGAGGTCGTCGAGGAGCGCGTTGCTGTGCGGCCCGAAATCGTCCGCGACGACGAGCGTTCCGCCGGCGTCGACGAACTCCCGCACGCGTCGCGTGTCGTTGGGGCCGTACGGCTCGGTCGGCGAGAGAACCACGGCGATAGATCCGTTGGCATCGCTGCGCTCGTAAGGGGCCGTGTCGAGCAGAACCTGACTCTCCGTCCGCTGGTCGGTGAGCTCTCGGAGGTCGCTCGTCCCGTCCCACTCGAGGTTGTACGCGCCGAAGGCGGCTCCAGTCGTGCTCGCTGCGACGACGAGCCCGAGGCCGACGGCCACCGCCAGCGCGTACAACACGACGCGAGGGGTCGACGGGAGCTCCATCTACAGGACTCCCTCCGGCAATATCTCGATGATCCGCCTGACGACGATGTAGCCGAACCCCGCGAGGCCGACGACGATGACGGGTATCAGCCGCCGTCGCCAGCGCGGGGTCACGTTGAACGGCGCGGTCAGCTCGACGACGACGAGCAGGCCGATGAGCGAGAGCACGAAGAAGAGTTCGAGCTCCAGCGACTCGAGCAGCGTCAAGAACACCGTCGCCCCGAGCATCCACGCGACGACGCCGTAGACGAACTGCCGCCGTCTCCCCATAGCCATTACCCCTTGGTTTGTGTAAATAGATATCAATGCTGTGGTGTGTTTGGCGTCGGCGTCCGCGTGACGGCGGTCCGGCGATCGAGTCGCTTTTGTCCGTCGTCTTATTTGAGTGACGTATGGCGGATCGCCGGGAGCTCTGGCTGGTCGTTCCCCGTCCAGTCCGTCGACTTCCCGCCGATCTCGCGGCGACGACCCTCCTCACGCTCCTCACGCTCCTCGCCGTGTTCGTCCCGGTGATCAACGAGACGCCGCTCCGGGTGCTCTTCGGGCTAGGGTTCGTGCTGTTTCTGCCCGGCTACGCGTTTATCGCGGCGCTGTTTCCGGAAGCCGGGACCGCTCCAGTGGCGACCGAGACCGTCGATATCGAGGGGGCAACACCTGAGTCGAACGACAGACCGGCTCCCGCTCCGGGGACCGAGGCGGCGGCCGACGAACCGGACACCGATCCGGGTGGGACAGACGCTGGAGCGACTCCGGCCGACCGCTCGGGGATCGACGGGATCGAGCGCGTCGCGCTCTCCTTTGGCCTCTCGATCGCGGTCGTGCCGCTCATCGGCCTCGTCTTGAACTTCACGCCGTGGGGGATCCGGCTGGTGCCGGTGGTGACCGCGGTCGCCGGGTTCACCCTCGGCTGCGTCGCGGTCGCCGCGCGCCGCCGGTGGGCGCTTCCCCCAGACGAGCGGTTCGCGGTGCCGTACCGCGAGTGGCTCGCCACCGCCGAGAGCGAGCTGTTCGAACCCGACGACCGGACCGACGCCGCGCTCAACGTCGTCCTCGCGGTCTCCGTGCTGCTCGCTGTCGGGAGCGTCGGCTACGCGGTCGCCGTTCCGCCCCAGGGCGAGCAGTTCTCGGAGTTCTACCTGCTCACCGAGACGCCCGAGGGGGAACTCGTCGCCGACGACTATCCGGAGACGATGGCCGTCAACGACACCGCCGAGCTGATCGTCGGCATCGGGAACAACGAGTACGAGCTGACGGAGTACCACGTCGTGGTCCAGCTCCAGGAGGTTGAGACGGCCAACAACTCCACGACGGTGCTCGAACGGACCGAAATCGATCGCTTCGACGCGACCGTCGAACACAACGAGACCCACCACGAGCGGCACACGCTTCGGCCGACGCGCTCCGGAGAGAACCTCCGCGTCCAGTACCTGTTGTTCAGGGACGACGTTCCCGCCGAACCCACGAGCGAGAACGCGTACCGCGACCTCCACCTCTGGATCACCGTTGAGTAGCCTGATCGGTCTGGTATTTCTGATTCGATTTTGTCAGCGATTGTTGCGTGATCGGTTCCTACTGGAAACTACGCGCGATATCGGAATGGAGTTCGGTGGTTCCCGACGTTTCGTACGACGTTTTTCCTCCGTTCGGTCCACGCCTCATGAGGTCCACATCGGAGAGCGCCGACGGCACCGTGACGGTAAGCGACAAATCAAATATACGTCCGTGTTTGAATGTCGCGAATCAACCCTCTGAACCTGTAGATCGAACAACCAGTTTTACCTGAGATTGTTTCGAATATCTGTCTACTGCCAGATAGTGGATGACAAAACCCGGTCCCCAACGCTCTAAAAGCGCGTTTACCGACATGCTGGCCGATAGGGGAAAAGTTTATACAAAATGTGTTTTTCTACTGTAGTATGTCACTTAAGCAGGGGTTAATTGTTACTGAAACAGACACGTCTGTCTGGACAAACGCTTCGGGTGGGAGCGGAGCGTCCTGTCGGATGAGAGGCCGACCGCTGATCGCGTCGGTTGGTGGGGCCGAATACACCGGCGACCGGGTGGTGGAAGATGACGGATCGTAGGACCGAGGCGCGCGCAGTCGTTCTGGCGGTGTTGATGCTCGTTTCCATGGTCGGCGTCGGATTTACCGGTTCGGGGGCTGGGACCCATGCGAGCGTATCGCCAGACTCGATGACAGAGAATGAACATCGTTTCACGACACAAGATACTGAGTCAACGATCGTTGTCGACGGGAACGGAGGGGGTGACTACACAACCATACAGTCCGGCGTTGATAACGCGACAGATGGAGATACCGTCGAAGTTCAGCCAGGAACGTACTCCGAGCAGGTTGTACTCGAGAAAAACATCTCCCTTGTCGCTCCCGACGGAGCGACGATCGAGGGACAAAAATCAGACACCTTCGGAACAGCCGGTATCCAGATCGCACCTGACAGTATAGCAGGCCCGATCTCACCGGTGATCCGTGGATTCACTATTGAGGGATACGATCACGGTGTATTCGTCGGAGGATCCGGTGACGGATCATTCGTCGGCGACGACTTCGAGAATGCTAGCGGTAACTGGACTCTCCGAAACGTTACTATTCGAGATTCCGGCGCCGAAGGCATCGAAACAAG
>NZ_CAKZRO010000020.1 GCF_937146585.1 uncultured Halorubrum sp.
CCGATCATCGACTCGACGCCGACGAGCACGACGGCCAGCCCGCCCGCGAACAGGCCGAGCTGCTTCGGGACGTTCGTCGACTCCGCCCGCTTCCGGTCCGACGCGCCGCTCTTGCCGCCGACGAGCAGGACGACGTACACGCCGTACAGCACCAGGAGTCCGACGCCCATCTGCGGCGTGATCCGGGCGAGCTCCCGCCCGTCGGTTCCGAGGACGCCGAGGGCGATCACGCCGAAGAGGGCGAGGACCGCGACGGTGTAGAAGATGGCGTCGCGGTAGACGATCCCCTGCGTCGTCGTCGTGTCGCCGCTCGTGATGGCGACGGCGGCCGGGATGACCAAGATGTTGAACACCGCCGTGCCGATGAGCGCGCCGGCGCCGACGCCGAACTCCCCGAGTACTAGGACGGAGATCACGATGATCGCGAGCTCGGGGAACGACGTCGCGGCCGCGACGATCAGGCCGCCCTGGATCGCCTGCGAGACGCCGAAGTGGTCGCTGATCTTCGAGGTCGTGGACTCGACGACGTTCGCGCCCTTCCAAGTCAACAGGAAGCCGATCAGGCCGAGCGCGATCCAGACGGCGAGCGACTGGTCGCCGATGAGCTCGTAGAGTAGCGTCACCGTGCGATCAGTGCGCACGGAGCCGATTAGTGATTCCGGAAGCGCCCGGGGCGATCCGATGCGTCAGTCCGGCGTGCGGCGCCTGCCGCACGCGGCGACCGCGCCGCGTCGGGGGTCGTTCCGGGTCCCCGGAAGGATGTCGAGGAACGCTATCCGAACTTGCCCGTGATGTAGTCCTCGACGCGCTGCTCTTCGGGGTCCTCGAAGATCTTCGCGGTGTCGTCGTACTCGACCAGTTCGCCGCCCGTGAGGAACACGGCGGTCCGGTCGGAGATCCGCGCCGCCTGCTGCATGTTGTGCGTGACGATGATGACGGTGTACTCCTCCGCGAGGTCGTCGATCAGGTCCTCGATCTTCGAGGCCGCGACCGGGTCCAGCGCGGAGGTCGGCTCGTCCATCAGGATGACCTCCGGGTCCGGCGCGATGGCGCGGGCGATACAGAGCCGCTGCTGTTGCCCGCCGGAGAGTTCGAGCCCCGAGGAGTCGAGCTGGTCTTTCACCTCGTCCCACAGCGCCGCGCCCTTCAGGGACTCCTCGACGCGCTCGTCGACGTCGCCGTCGAACCCCTGGATCTTCAGCCCGTACGCGACGTTGTCGCGGATCGACTTCGGGAACGGGTTCGGTTTCTGGAACACCATCCCGATCTTGCGGCGCAGGGCGACGGGGTCGACGTCGGCGTCGTACACGTTCTTGCCGCCGAACTCGACGTCGCCGTCGACCCGGCAGATCTCGATCATGTCATTCATCCGGTTGATACACCGGAGGAACGTCGACTTCCCGCAGCCGGAGGGGCCGATGAGCGCGGTGACGCGCTTCTCGGGGATCTCCATCGTCACGTCGTCGATCGCCTGCTCGTCGCCGTAGTAGACGTTCAGGTTCCGCGCCGCCACCGCGGTGCCGGCGGCCGCCGCCGCGCGGTCGTCGTTCGAGTCCGCCTGTACCTCCGTCGTGATGAGCGAGTCGTCTGATGTGGTGTTACTCATGTTAGCTCCCCCGTTCCGCGCGATTGCGCAGCAGAATCGCCGTCCCGTTCATGCCGACGAGGATGAGAAGCAGCGTGATAACGCCTGCGGCGACGACGCCGTACCGGAAGTCCGCCTGCGGGAAGCCGGCCCACGTGTAGATCTGCATCGGCATGGCGCTGAACCGGCTGAACAGGCTGTCCGGCGCTCGGAACACGGTCGTCGCCGCACCGATCATGATCAGCGGGGCGGTCTCCCCGATGGCCCGACCGAGGGCCAGGATCGTCCCGGTGAGGATCCCCGGCATCGCCTCGGGGAGCACGACGTTCTTCGTCGTCTGCCAGCGCGTCGCGCCCATGGCGTCGGAGCCGCGCCGGAGGTCGTCCGGGACCGACCGGATCGCCTCCTGCGCGGAGATGATCGTGATCGGGAGGATGAGCAGCGAGAGCGTCAGCGCCGCCGTCACGGCCGTCCCGATGCCGAGCCCGAGGAGGTTCGCGAACAGGCCCAAGCCGAGGAGGCCGTAGACGACCGACGGGACCGCCGCGAGGTTCGCGACGTTCACCTGGAGGATCCGCGTCAGCGTCCCGAGCGCCCCGCTCTCCGGCGTGTACTCCTCTAAGAAGACGGACGTGCCGACGCCGAGCGCGAACGACAGCACGGCGACCAGCGCGATGATGATGACGGAGCCGACGATGGCCGGATACAGCCCGGCTTCGACCGGCGTCCGAGAGGGTGCGGCGGTGAGGAACGACCCGTCGAGCCACGGGTCGGGGGCCGGGACGCCCCACGCCTCGACGATCAGGGCGCCGGCGATCGCGCCCGCGCCGAGGAGGAGCGGGAGCCCGAGGCCGGCGAGCCCCTCGCCGGCGTCGGCCACGCGCGAGACGTACACCGCGGTCGGCACGCCGGTCAGGACGAGGACGAGGAGGACCGTGGGGCCCGGGAGCCCGACGCCCGCGGCGAGGAACCCGCCGGCGGCCGCGGCGGCGAGGGGGAGGCCGGCGACGAGGGCCGCGACGGTGCGGCCGCTGCGACCGGCGACGAGGAGCCCCCCGGCGGCCGCGACCGGGACCGCGACCGTCCAGAGGTAGATGATGAGGTCGGACGGGTACGTGGCGACCACGTCGCGGAGGACCACCGCGGCGATCAGCCCGGCGAGGGCGACCGGGACCGCCGCGGTCTGCGCCCGGGGCGTCGACCGGCGTCGGCCGACCGCGTACAGCCCGACCGCCGGGAGGACGCCGAGCGTGTACGCGAGGAACCACAGCAGCGGGTCGAACACGAGGAACAGCGTGCCGACCGCGAGCCCGATGGCGACGCCGCCGACGAGCCGACCGAGGAGCCCGAAGCCGACCGCCCCGACGCGGCCGCCGCTCCCGACGTACGCGAGGTACGCCGAGACCGGTGCGGCGACGACGAAGAGGTACGCGAGCTGCCAGTTGAGTCGGGGGATCGGCGCGACGAACGCCTCGACCGCGGTGAACAGCGCGGCGACGGCGACGAGGCCGCCGCCGAGCGCGCCGAGCGCGCGCCGGGTGACGTCGCGGTCGCTCGCGCTGTACAGGCAGAACGCGAGGAAGGGCACGACGAGCGTGAGGAAGTACGTGAGCAGCCACTCGGGGCTGGCGTTCGCGAGGTCGAAGGCGTCGATCGCGACGTACACTAGGAGGACGCCGAGGGCGACGAGGCCGAACACGCTCGCGCCGAACGAGAGGTACTCGAAGACGATCCCGCGGACCCGGCTGACCTCGCCGAAGCCGCCCGCGTTCGCGTTGTCGGTCGCCATCAGTACTCCTCCCGGTAGCGTTGCGCGATGATGTCACTGAGTATGTTCATAACGAGCGTGACCGCGAACAGCGCGAGGCCGAGCGCGAACATCGAGTTGTACGGGAGCGTCCCGCCGGTGAGGTCGCCGCCGGTGATCTGGACCATCGCGACCGTGATGGTCATCCCGGACTCCAAGAGGACGTCGGCGGGGTTGACGAAGGGGATCCCGAAGAGCGCCTGCTGGACCTCGGGCATCCGCGCCTGCGCGCCCATCGCGACGACGACGATCATCGTCTCGCCGATGGCGCGGGACACGGCGAGGATGTACGAGGAGGCGATCCCGGAGATCGACGCCGGAACGACGATCCCGGTCGACACCTCGAACTTGGTCGCGCCGAGCCCGTAGCCGGCCTGCCGGAGCTCGTCCGGCACGGCGCTCATCGCGTCCTCGGAGATCGACGACACCATCGGGATCGTCATGATGCCGACCATGATCGACGCCGACAGCGCGTTGAAGGTGCTCATCTCCGGGAACAGCGTCGCCTTCAGCGCCGGGGTGACGTACACGAGCGCGAAGTACCCGTACACGACCGTCGGGATACCGGCGAGGATCTCCAAGAGGGGTTTCAGGATCGACCGGGCGTTCGGCGTGGCGTACTCGCTGAGGTAGATGGCGGTCAGCGTTCCGACCGGGATCGAGATGAGCGCCGCCGTGGCCGTCACGACGAGCGTCCCGATCAGGAGCGGAATGATGCCGAACGCCTGGCCGCCGCCGGCGGGGTTCGGGCTCCAGTTGGTACCGGTGAGGAACTCGAGAATCGAGATCGATCGGAAGAACACCACCGCGTCCGACAGGAGCGTGACGAAGATCGCGGCCGTCGTGAGCAGCGTGATCGCGGCGCACGCCGCGAACAGCCCGCCGTAGGTACCCTCCCTCAGTCGTTTGAGCCCGTCCCGCCGGGTCAGGTCCGGACTCTCTGTGCTGTCAGTCACGAACGGTGGGGTATCGAACGCTGTCGTAAATCAATACACCGGTTCATCGCGCCGGCTCAGCCCTGCGCCTGTTCGATCGCGTCTTCGAGCTTCTGCATCTGCTCTTCCTGCGTCTCCTCGGTCGCGGGCACGTACCCGACGTCGTTGGCGACGAGCTCCTCGTTCGTCGTCTGCTCGACGAAGTAGCGGGCGAACTCCGCGATGTGCTCCTCGCCCAGCGAGGAGATGGACGGGTAGGTGAACAGCGGCCGGGAGAGCGGCGTGTACTCGCCGGAGGAGGCGGTCTCGAGGCTCGGCTCGACCGGCCCGTCGCCGTCGTCGATCCCGAGCGCCTTCAGCTGGTCGGGGTTCTGGAAGTAGTACGCGAAGCCGAAGTAGCCGATCGCGTACTCGCTACCGGAGACGCCTTGGGCGATCGTGTTGTCCTGCTCGGTCGCCTGGTACTCGCTGGTGTGGCCCTCGTCTTCGAGGATCGCCTCGATGAAGTAGTCGTACGTGCCGGAGGTGTCGGCGGCGCCGAACCGCTCGATCTCCTCGTTCGGGAACTCGTCGCGGACCTCGTCCCACGTCTGGACGGGGTCGGACTTCCAGATCTGGGCGAGCTCCTCGGTCGTGAGCGAGTCGATCCAGTCGGCCTCGGGGTTGACGACGACGGTGAGCGCGTCGGTCGCCGCGATCAGCTCGACGAACTCGACGCCGTTGTCCGCGCACAGCTCCTCCTCCTCGGGCTGGATCGGGCGGCTCGCGTTGTTGAAGTCGGTGTCGCCCGTACAGAAGAAGTTCGAGAAGCCGCCGCCCGAACCCGTGGAGCTGATGTCGGGGTCGACGCCCGGATGCTCCGCGGCGAAGTCCTCCATGACGGCGCTCATCAGCGGGAAGACGGTGCTCGACCCGGCGATGTTGATCGGGCCGGAGAGCTCGTCACCGCCGTCGCCGCCGTTCCCGCTCTGGGTACAGCCGGCGAGGGCCAGCGCCCCCGCGCCGGCGAGCGCCGAGAGCGATTTCCGCCGTGTGATCCCCGCGGTGTCCGCGTCGTGGCTAGAAGCCATCACCCGTGTCTGGGCGAGTTCCGGTTAAGTAGTATGCTATGAGCGGTACAAGGGGGCGCATATGACCCGGTAGCGCTATGCGTCGATACATATTCTATATAGAGCTATGTAATTCGGCGGAATACGGCCGTGAGACGGAAGCGAACGGGTTCCAACGGCCTCGCGGCGGCGGCTCCGACCGCGAACGGGGACGTGGTTTTAAGTCCCCGTGCCGGGAGAACCCGGACGAATGACCCCTCCCACGACAGACGAGCCGCCGGCGCCGACGGCCACCCGGGAAGAGGCGTGGGTGGCTCACGCGGCGCTGCTCGACGCCGCGCGGAACGCGACCGACGAGGACCCCGCGTACCGCCGCCCGATCGAGTCCCTAGAGCGGGGCGCGGCGCTCGACGACGAGGGCGTCGCCCTGCTCCGTGACGCGCTCGTCGACTACCTCGGCGACGCGCCGGTCCGCGACCGCGCCCCCGGGCGGGCGCTGTTGCGGCGCACGGACGAGGCGGGCGCGCAGTCGCGACGCGCGTAGGTCGCCGGTCCCGAACGGGAGCGGCCGAGCGTCAGCGACCGGCGTCGACCGCCTCGATCAGCAGCTCCGCCACGTCGACGATCTCGATCTGGTCCTCGAAGTCCCCCGTCTTCCGCCCGTCCTCGAACATCGTCGTACACATCGGGCAGGCGACGACGAACTTCTCGACGGCCGCGCCCGCGTCCGTGTCCTCGACCGCCTCGCGCAGGCGCTCCTCGCTCGGCTTGACCTCCTCCTCGTGTTCGGTCCAGAGGCCGCCGCCGCCGCCGCCGCAGCAGAACGAGTCGTCCCGCGAGCGGGGCATCTCGTGGAGGTCGGCGCCGGTCGCTCTGATCAGCTCGCGAGGGGCCTCGTACTCGTCGTTGTACCGCCCGAGGTGACAGGGGTCGTGGTAGGTGACGGTGTAGTCGAGCTCGTCGCCGGAGAGGCCGAGCCGCCCCTCGCTCACCAGCTCCTCGACCACCTGCGTCCAGTGGAAGACGTCGACCGCGCCGTCGGCGTTCCACGGCTCCTCGCGGTCGAACGGCATCATCGGGTCGTCCGCGAACTCCGCGAAGTCGACCTCGGGGTACTCGTTTTTGATCGTGTTGTACGAGTGCGGGTCGGTACAGACGATGTTCTCGAACTCGCAGTCCGCGAACGTCTCGACGTGGTGGCCGGCGAGCTCGAGGTAGAGGAACTCCTCGCCGATGCGCCGGATGTCGTTGCCGTCCGTCTTCTCGTCGTCGAAGAGGATGCCGAAGGAGACGTCGGCCTCGTCGAAGAGGCGGGCGAGCGCCCGCGCCACCTTCTTGTTCCGGTCGTCGAAGCTCGGGTAGTCGCCGACGTACCAGAGGTACTCCACCTCGGTCTCGCGGGCGTCCGGGACCGGGACGTCGTCGAGGTCGTCGGCCCAGTCGCCCCGCGTCGACTGCGACTCGCCGAAGGTGTTCCCCTTCCCCATCACGTCTTGGAACACGTCCTGGAGGTTCGAGTCGACCGCCCCCTCGTCGACGAGCTGGCGATTCATCTTCGTGAAGGAGGTGAGGTGTTCGATGTCGACCGGGCAGGCGTCCATACACGCCATACAGGACATACACGACTCCATCGACTCGGCGTCGATGACGCCGCCCTCGTCGGCGACGATGGGGACGGTCCCGCCGTCCGTCGCCACCGCGCCGCCGCCGGAGCCGGCCACCGGGTCGTCGCTCACCGACTCGCGGTACGCCTTCAAATCGAGGATGACGTTCCGGGGGTCGAGGTTGCGGCCGACCGTGTCGGCGGGACAGGCGTCGGTACACCGCCCGCACTTCGTACAGGCGTCGCCGTCCATCAGCTCCTTCCACGTGAAGTCGTCGAGCGACTCCGCGTTCGTGTGGTCGAGGTCGGCCGGGACGTTCGGGAGCCGCGCGCCCGCCTTCTCGTCGCGGGCGACGACGTTCGCGAACGAGGAGAGCATGTGGAACGGCTTCGCGTACGGGATCCACGCGACGAACGCGAACGCCAGCAGCGAGTGGCTCCACCAGAGGACGCCGTACGCCGCCTCGGCGCCCGCGGCCGTGAGCCCGGCCGTCCGGAACGCGGTCGCGAGCGCCATCCCGACGAAGCTCACCGTCTCGGTCGCCCGCTGCGGCTGGCCGACCATGCTCACGCCCTCGACGACGAAGCCGCCGACCCCGAGCAGGAAGAGGGTCCAGAGGAACGCCGCGTCCTCGAAGGAGCTGTGTTTGCTCCACAGCCGCCCCTCGCGGGTCCGGTAGCGGCGGTAGCCCGCCATCCCGACGCCGACGACGAACAGCAGCCCGAACGCGTCGACGGCGAACTGGTAGGCCAGATAGAAGTCGCCGACCCAGAACGACTCGCCCGTGAGCGGGCGGTAGACGTCGATGTCGATCCCGAGGATGGTCGTCGCGACGAGCAGGGTGAGGAAGCCCCACAGCACGAACGTGTGCATCACGCCGGTGTAGAGGTCTCCGTCGAACTGGTTCTCGTTCGTGAGGACGGTCTTCGTCGCCCCGACCACCCGGCCGGGGAGGTTCGACAGCCGGTCGCGGGGGTCCGCGCTCCCGCGCGCGTACGCCGCGAACCGCGCGTACACGCCGTACAGGAAGACGAGGACCGCGACGGCGGCGAGCCAGTAGAACGCGGCCTTCCCCACCGGACCGATGGTCCAGAAGGTCTCGCGGGTGGCCGCCTGTAAGGGAGTCATGATCGATCACCGGGATAGAGTCGGGTTAAAACTTGCCACAACGAGGAGTTCGTCGCGCTGCGTTCACGCGACGCGACCGCCGGACGGCGCGGGGTCACGCGATCCGGACGAGGGTCGCCGCGATCAGGGCCGCGGCGAAGGCCAGCGCCGGGGCGTCGACGCGGCGGAACGCCAGCCGCGGGAGCGTCGGGTTCCACGCGAAACAGCGGGCGACGAGCGCGGTCCCGAGGCGGTCGGCCCGGGAGAACGCGCGGTCGATCCCCGCGACGGCGACGATCCGCATCCGGTCTCGGACGGGGCGCTCGTCGCCGAGCCGCGCCCGCATCGCCGCGCGCGCCGTGAGCAGGTCTCGCCGCAGGAGGGGGAGGAACCGGAAGACGAGCGCGACGCCCGCGCCGAGGAAGACGCCCGGTCGGCCCGGGACCGTCCGCTGGAGCGCCGCGCGCGACTCGCGGACCGGCGTCGATCGGACGTAGGCGGCCGCGACGACCAGGATGAGGAGGACGCGGTAGCTCGCGAGCGCCGTGTCGGTCGCGCGCTCGACCCGAAACCACGGCGCGCCGACGGTCGCGCCGGCCACGACGGGCGCGACGAGCAGGAACGGGAGCGCGACCCGGTAGGTCCACAGGTCGCGGAGGCCGCCGTCGGCCGCGAGGAGGCAGGCGGCGGCGGCGACCGTGAGGACGGCGAGTCCCCGCGGCGTGGTGTACGCGTACGCCGCCGCCGCGAAGGCGACCTGGACGAGGAGCTTCGAGCGCGGGTCGAGCCGGTGGCCGACGGAGTCGCCGGGGACGTACGAGAGCGTCATCGGCGGCCCGGGCGCGGCCCGTCGGCGGCGCGGTCCGGGACGCGCACGTCGAGTCCGGGCAGCGAGTCGGCCGCCTCGTCCGGCGGAGCGTCGACGGCGACGCCCCCGTCGGCCAGCCCGACCACGCGGTCGGCGACCCCGAACACGTCCCGGAGGTCGTGGGTGACGACGACGACGCCGGTCCCCTCGCGGCGGAGCCCGCGGAGCCGCTCCACGACCGAGCGCCGGGCGGGCTCGTCGAGCCCGGTGAACGGCTCGTCCAAGACGAGGTGGTCCGGCTCCATCGCCAGCGCGCCGGCGATCGCGACGCGCTCGCGCTCGCCGCCCGACAGCGACGCGATCCGGTCCCCCTCGCGACCGGCCATGTTGACGGCGGCGAGCGCGGTCTCGACGCGGCGGTCGATCTCGGCGTGTGAGAGCCCGAGGTTCTCCGGGCCGAAGGCGACGTCCGCGCCGACCGTCGCCGCGACGAACTGGTCGCGCGGGTCCTGAAACACCATGCCGACCGCGGTCCGGGCCGCGACGAGGTCGGCCTCGACGGGGGTCCCGTTGACCGCGACGCGGCCGGCGTCGGGCTCGACGAGGCCGTTGAACGTCCGCACCAGCGTCGTCTTGCCAGACCCGTTCGCGCCCGCGACGATCAGGAACTCCCCGTCGGGGATCGACAGCGAGACGTCGTCGACGGCGGTGACGCCGTCGCCGCCGTCCGAGCCGCCGTACCGGCAGGTGACGCCGTCGACCTCGATCACGGCGTCACCTCACGCGGCCGCGATCGCGTCGGACCGGACGATACCGACCGCCGCGGCCATCTTCGCGCCCTCTGCCGGGAGGAAGACGACGGCCCCCTGGACGAACGCCTCGGCGAGGGTGAGGTTCAGCGTCAGGTAGAGGCCGACGACGCCCATCGCGTAGACGGCGACCGTTCCCGCGGCCATCGCGCCCACGAGGACCGGCGCGGAGACGGCGTCGAGGTCGCGGAGACCGGCGCCGCGGTGGACGATCGCGCCCACGAGCGCGGCGGCGATCGGGTACGACCAGAGGTACCCGGCGGTCGAGCCCACGAGTTCCCCGAAGCCGGCGGCGCCGCCGGAGAACACCGGCGCGCCGAGCGCGCCGGCCGCGAGGTAGAGGACGAGCGCCGCGCCGCCCCAGACCGGGCCGAGGAAGATCCCGGCGAGGAACACGCCGAGCACCTGGAGCGTGACCGGCGCGGGCGACACCGGGAACGGGAAGGATACGTACGCGAACGCGCCGACCAGGGCCGCGAACAGCGCGGCGCGGGCGAGGTTCGTCGCCGCCTCGTCGCCGACGAGATCGACGGACTCCGTGTTCGTTGCCATGCCTGAACGGTTTCGTAAACCCACTTCAACGTAGCGGTTTACGAGTTCTGTGCGAGACGGTGCGGGGCGACCGGGTTGATCGAACGAGTACCGGGAGTGCCCACCGATAATCCTCGGATAATAACGTTCATCCCCGCTCGGCGTTCACGACGCGAGTATGCCGAAGATAAGCGTCGAAATCCCGGCGGAGCTGCTCGGAGACCTCGACGAGCACGTCGGCGACGACGGAAAGTTCGTGAACCGCAGCGACGCGGTCCGCGCGTCGATCCGGAAGACGCTCGACCTGCTCGACGAGATCGACGCCCGACACGACCGCCTCGACGACGATTTCCCGTCGACCGCGGCGGGGTCCGGAGGGAGCGAGTCGGCGGAGGAGACCGATGAGTAGCCGGACGGCGGCCGACGACGCCGGCCCGTTCCGGACCGACCCGCTGGACCGGTCGGCGGTCGCGGCGGTGGCGCTCGTCACGCTGTTCACGGTCGCGCTCGGGACCGCACAGCTCACCGCCGCGAAGGTGCTCGCGCTGCCGCTCCCGGTCTCGCTGCCGGTGGTCGGCGCGGAGATCCTGCTGCCGGGCGCCGCGCTCGCGTACGCGCTCACGTTCCTCGCCTCCGACTGCTACGCGGAACTGTACGGCCGGCGGGCGACGCAGGTGGTCGTCAACGTCGCGTTCCTCGCGAACTTCCTCGTGCTGGCGCTGGTGTGGTCGACGCTCGCGGCGCCCGGGGTCGACCCCGAGGTGTCCGCCGCCTTCCAGACGGCGCTCGGACCGGCGACGAACGTCGTCGCGGGCAGCCTGCTGGCGTACGTCGTGAGCCAGAACTGGGACGTGTTCGTCTTCCACGCCATCCGCGACCGCACGGGCGAGGCGATGCTGTGGCTCCGCAACATCGGCTCGACCGCCACGAGCCAGGCGATAGACACCGCCATCTTCGTCGGCGTCGCCTTCTACGCCGCCCCGCTCCTGCTCGGCGTCGGGCCGGTGTTCGACCCGGCGGCGCTGCTCGCGCTCGGCCTGGGCCAGTACCTGCTGAAGCTCGCGATCGCCCTCCTCGACACGCCGCTCGTCTACCTGATCGTCGGCGCGGTCCGGAACTGACCGGGCCGACCGCGTCCGGCGTCGACTCCGCTTCGCTCGCTGTTCACGCGACCGCGAGCGCCCGCGCCGGACGGTCGGGGAGGTCGACCGGGACCTGCTCGAAGGAGTCGCCCGCGTCGCGGGTGACGAAGAGCCCGCGGTTCGAGAGCGCCCAGACCGCCCCGGTGGTTCGGCCCGGCGCGAGGACCGCGCGGTACGTCCCCGCACCCGTCGGGAACCCGCGGTCGTCGAGGCGCTCGAACGCGCCCGCGTCAGCCGCGGATCCGCCGTCTCCCTCCCCGTCCCGGCGGTACCGGTACAGGTACGCCTCGCCGCGGCGGTGGGCCGCAGTCGCGCTCTCGGCCGCGCTGACCAAGGCGGTATCGGGGCCGCCGGGGTCGACCGCGAGCCCCCAGACGTACCCGTGGTCGAGGCCGGCGTCGCGGACGCGCCACGAGTCGCCGCGGTCGTCGCTCTCGGCGAAGCCGTCGCCAGCGGCGGCGTAGACGCGGTCGGGGGCGTCGGGGTGGGTCGCCATCGCGTGCGTGTCGCGGCGCGACCCCGGCGGTCGGTCGGTCCACGTCTCGCCGCCGTCGGCCGTCACGGCGAGCGCGCCCGCCTCGATGCCGACGAGCCACCGCTCCGGATCGGCCTGGCAGGGCTCGATCCACCGCACGTGGTGCGTGTCGGGTCGCGGCGGGAACGACCACTCGGACGCCGACGGGAGGTCGGTGAGCCCGCCGACCCGCCTCGCGGTCTCCCCGCCGTCCGCGGAGCGGTACACCCGCGAGGGCTCCGTGCCGATCCAGACGATCGCGGGGTCGTGCGGGCTCGTCGCGACCGCGGTCACCGCGTCCGGTCCGGACCCCTCGGGGCCGAGCGTCGAGGCGGCTGCGCGCGTGAACCGCTCGCCGCCGTCGACGGAGCGGAACAGTCCCGCCTCGGACGTCCCCGCGAGGACGCGCGCCGGGCCGCTCGCGTCGGTTTCGTCGTCGACGTCGCCCCGGGCCGCGCCGGGCGTCGCGGAGAGGCACTCGACGCGCTGGCCGGAGAGGCGCGTCTCGACCGCGCCGGTCGCGGGGTCGACGACCCGGACCCCGTCGTCGTAGGCCGCGTAGATGCGCATATCTCGGCGTTCGGACAGCGGGGTGAAAAGCGTACGCCGGGGCGCCGCGGGGGCCGACGCCCGCGACGCATCGGCACGGCGGGCGTCGGCGGCCGGGTTCCACGAGCGCAAGAGACTTACCGCCGGTTCCCGTGTGAACTGTACGCATGGATCTTCGCGTTCAGGGGGACGTTCCCCCAGACCCGTTTCTCGGCGCGGCGGACCTCTTCGAGACCGAGCGCTCCGTCGACGCGCCGGTCCGCGTCGTGGTCCGCGACGACCCCGACGAGCGGACCTGGGCCGGCCACTACGACGACCACCACGTCCTGAACGTCTCCCGACGGGCCGCCACGAGCGCGATGGCGCGCGAACTGGCGATCCACGAGCTCTCGCACATGGCCCGCTACGAGGAGGGCCACCCCTCGCACCTCCAGTCCACGGAGGAGGCGCTGTACCTCGGGCTCGCGGGCGAGTCTGTCGAGCGGCGAAAGCTCGCGCACTGTTACCAGATCGCGAACCACATGAAAGACATCTACGCCGACGACATCACGCTCTCCGTGGCGCCCGCGGACAAGCTGCTCGGCTTCCTCGAGTCGACGCTGGCGGCCGCGGTCGCGGACCGCCCCGACGTGTCGCGGACCGGGTCGCCCCCGGTGACGGCGGGAGCCGACCCGGAGATAACGGCCGTCAACGCCGCGTTCGCGCTCGCGCTGGTGGAGCGACACGACATCGCCGGCCCCGACCACCGCATCTACGACCTGGCGCGGGCGGCCGGCAGCGACACGGACGCCGTCGACGTCGACGCGTTCAAAGAGCGGTTCCTCGACCTCGGACACGACCCCTCGGAGAGCGACTACCGGAAGGCGCTCGTCGCGGCCGCCCGCGCGTACGCGGTCTGAGACAGATTCGTCGGCGTCTCGACGAACTCGGAAAACCGCCTACCGGCGACTCACGGCGAGTCGTTCTGCGCGGCGTCGCCGCCCGCGTCCGTCTCCGCCGCCCCGCTCTCGTCGGTCGAGTCCGTGGCCTCCACCGGCGCGGTCGAGTCCGCCGCCACGGGGGTCCCGTCGAGGACCGTCACCCGCGCGGACATGATCCGCGTGTTGTCGACGCGCTCGATCCGGATCCGGATGCTGTCGAACTCGATCTCCTCGCCCTCCTCGACGAGCCGCCCGGCGCGGTTGAACACGAAGCCGGCGAGCGTCTCGAACTCCTCGCCTTCCGGGAGGTCGATCCCGAGGATCTCGTTGACCTCGTCGATGTTCACCTCGCCCTGGACGACCGCGACGTTGTCGTCGACGAACTCCACCGGTGCCTCCTCGTCGCCCTCCAGGATCTCGCCGACGATCTCCTCGACCATGTCCTCTAAGGTGATGATCCCCTCGGTGGTGCCGAACTCGTCGATGACGGTCACCATCTGGAGGCGGTTGTCCTGCATCTCCGCGAGCAGCTCGTCCGCGTTCTTCGACTCGGGGACGTGGAGCGTGGGCTTGACGACCCGTTCGAGGGAGGGCTGCCCCTCGGAGTAGCGCAGCTCGCGCACCAGGTCGCGCACGGTCACCACGCCGATGATGTTGTCGAGGTTCCCCTCGTACACCGGGACGCGCTCGTGGTCGGCCTGGATGCACGTCTCGATCGCCTCCTCGACGGACTCCGCCTTCGCGACCGCCGTGACGTCGAGCCGCGGCGTCATCACCTCCTTGGCGATGGTGTTGTTGAACCGGAAGATGCGGTCGAGCATCTCCCGCTCCTCCTCCTCGATGACGCCCTCGCGCTCGCCCGTCTCGATGATGTCCTGGATCTCGTCGCGGGTGACGTACGTCGACTCGATGGCGGCCGAGCCGCCGATGACGCTGTTGACCCCCTTGACGATGTAGTCGAAGAGGACGACGAGCGGGTAGAGCGCGTACTCCGAGGCCTTCAGCGGGCGGGCGATGCGGAGCGCCCACGACTCGGTGTTCTCGACGGCGTACGACTTCGGCGCGCTCTCGCCGAAGATCAGCACGAGCGTCGTGATCCCGAACGTCGTCGCCAGCACCGACTGCCCCCGCGAGAGGTAGATCCCGAACAGCGCGGTGGCGATCGAGGTCATCGCCACGTTGACGATGTTGTTGCCGACGAGGATCGTCACCAGCAGTCGGTGGGGGTTCTGTTTCATGTCGCGGATCGTCTCCGCCCCCGTCACCCCCTCGTCGACGAGGCTGTCGATGCGGTGTTGCTGTAGCGAGAACATCGCGATCTCCGACGAGGAGAAGAACGCCGAGAGCCCGACCAACACGGCGATCGCGGCGATGCCGAGAACGGTCACGATGTCCTGGCCCGGCATCGGTATCTGGAGGACGTGGATCACCGGTGCGCTAGACGACAAGCCCATGTTCGTTTGTCATCCGTCGGCCCGCGATTAAAGCGTTCCCTTCGGCAACCCTCACGCGAGCGGCGCGACCGGTCCGAGACGGCTCGGGCCGGCCCCGACCGCGGGGTGCCGCTGTCGACACGATTACCCGTCTCGCGGGCGAATCGCGGGACATGAGCGAGCCACAGATCACCCTGTACCGGCTTCAGGCGTGTCCGTTCTGCGAGCGCGTGGTCCGGACGCTGGACGAACTCGACCTGTCGTACCGGTCGCGGTACGTCGAGCCGATGCACTCCGAGCGCAACGTCGTCAAGCGCGTCTCCGGCGCGCGGAGCGTCCCGGCGATCGTCGACCGCGAGACCGGCGTCACCATGTCCGAGAGCGCGAACATCGTCGAGTACCTGAACGGGACCTACGGCGAGGGAGGTGCCTAGATGGTCGACTTCGACGTCGTCTCGCTCCCGGAGACCGATCACGTCGCCGAGGGCGACACCGCGCCCGACTTCACGCGTCCGCTCGTGAGCGACGAGTACTGGGAGGACCGCGCGCTCGCCGACGTCGTCGACGGGCCGACGCTCCTCCTCTTCCACCCGATGGACGGCGCGTTCCAGGGGACGTACCTCTACAACACGGTCGACGACCACGGGTGGAGCGACGACGTCGACGTCCTCGGCGTCTCCATCTCGACGCCGTACGCCCACAAGCGGCTGCTCGCCGATCGCGGCGACGGCGTGCGGATCTTCTCCGACCCGGGCGCGGGCGTGATCGAGGAGTACGGCCTCGCACACGACATCGACGGCATGACCGGGGTCACGGAGAGCCGCCCCGCGGTCCTCCTGCTCGACGCCGACCGCACCGTCGAGCACGCGTGGGTCGCGAGCGAGCACCCGGAGTTCCCCGACGCCGAAGCGATCGACGACGCGGTCGCCGACCTCGTCGACTGACGCGCTCGCCGGTCGTCACCGACCGACGCGATCGCTGCCCGTCGCTCGCTCGCGCGGCCGCGACCGCCCGCGGCGGTGCGAGCGCCGCGCACCCACTCGTCACCCTTTTTCAACTCCGGGTCGAACTGACGGCCGTGACAGCCGACACGAGCGACGACTCGGACCGAACCGACGAGCTGCGCGCGGCGGCCGCCGCCGTCGACCGCGGGGAGCTCGTCGTCTATCCGACCGAGACGGTGTACGGGCTCGGCGCGGACGCCCTCGACGCGGCCGCCGTCGAGCGCGTCTTCGACCTGAAGGGTCGCGATCGGTCGAACCCGCTCTCGCTCGGCGTCGCGAGCGTCGACGACGCCCTCCGCTACACCCGCCCGACGGAGCGGGCGGTGGCGTTCGCACGGGCGTTCCTCCCGGGACCGGTGACCGTCGTCGTCGAGCGCGGCGACCGCGTGCCGGACGCGCTCACCGCCGGCCGCGACCGCGTCGGGATCCGCGTGCCGGACCACGACCTCGCGCGGGCGCTCATGGCCGAGACCGGTCCCCTCACGGCGACGAGCGCCAACGTTTCCGGGACCGGCAGCGTCACCAGTCCCGGCGGTCTCGGCGAGCGGGTCAGCGAGGGGGTCGCCGCCGTGATCGACGGCGGCGAGACGCCCGGGACCGAGAGCACGGTCGTCGACCCCGCGGCGGGGACGATCCACCGGCGCGGCGCGATGGCCGGCGCCATCGAGGCGTGGCTGGCGGACCCGCCGGTGGACGGGTAGGAGCGTCCGCGAAGAGGGATCAGCGCGTCAGACGGAGAGGTCGCCCTTCGCCTTGATCACGTCGAGGTCCTCGGCGTCGACCGTCTCGACGTCGAGCCAGTGGGGGACGTACTCGCGTTTGTCGTAGACCTCGCGCTCGTCCTCGGTGCCGACGGTACACCAGAGCTGCGGCTCGTCCGGGCCGTGCCAGCCGCCCTGGACGTTGATGCCGAAACAGACCAGCTCCTCGCCGTCGTGCTCGATCACCGCGTCCTTCCGGATGTCGGGGTCGCCGCGGATGATGAGGTGTTTCATGCGCCGGGGTTCGCGTGTTCCGGGCTTAATCGCTTCGATACCGCAGGTTGGGAGCGGGGGCCCGAGTCCCACTTGAGCTCACCACCCCGCGTCGATGTCGTCGACGAGCGCGCCCAGGATCTCCCGCGTCGTGGCCTCGACGATCGGTTCGAGCGCGTCCGGGTCGCTGTTCGTCGGGTCGCCGAGCCCGCCCAGCTCGGTCACCTGATCGAAGTACTCGTAGCTCCGGGTGCGCGGCATCTCGTCGGCTTCCTGCGGCTCCTTCTTCTCCGTCCGAACGAGGTCCGGGCGGTACAGCTCGACGAAGCTCGTCTCGTGGTCGCCGGCGTGGCCCCACCCCTCGCCGTACGCCTCCTTCAGGTCCTCTCGCGCGAAGTCCGTCCAGTGGACGAAGTGGACCGTGAGGTCGGTGTCGCGGCCCAGCCGGTCGGCGGCGATCGACAGCGGCTCCCGGTTCCCCCCGTGGGTGTTCAGGATGAGGAGCCGCTCGACGCCGTGTTCCGCGATCGACTCGCCGATCTCGCGGACCACGTCGACGTACGTCTCCGTCGAGAGGGTTACCGTCCCCGGGAACCGCATGTGGTGTTCCGACTGGCCGTACGGGAGCGGCGGGAGCCGCAGCAGGTCGAGGTCGAACTCGCCGGCGGCGGCGACGAGCTCCGCGGTCAGGTGGTCCGCGCGGAGCGTGTCGGTCGACACGGGGAGGTGCGGCCCGTGCTGCTCGATGCTGCCGGTCGGGAGGACCGCGAAGTCGGCGTCGTCGATCGCGGCCGCGGCGTCCTCCCACGTCATGCCGAACAGGTCGGCGTCCGTCTCGGGCATGGCGGCGATCCGGAGCCGGGCGAGGAAAGGTTCGGGGTAGCGGCGACCGCGTCAGCCGGAGTAGTAGTACTCGCCGTCGCGCTTCTGCTGGCTGTCGAGCTGCGAGCCCGGCTTGTTGATCCGGGGGCGTCCGGTGCGCTCGTCGCGGCGGAAGGTGATCTCGAGGTCGGCGAGGAACTCGTTCATCCCGTCGCGCATGTCCTGGGGCGGGGCCGCCCGCCCGCGTTCGGCCGGCTCGCCGTCGAACACCATCAGGCGGTCGGCCAGCAGGTCGATCATGTAGATGTCGTGGTCGATCACCATCACCGTCGCGTCGTGGTTCTCGGCGTACCGGCGGATCGCGGTCGTCGCCCGCACGCGCTGTTCCACGTCGAGGTGAGCCGAGGGCTCGTCGAGCAGGTAGAGGTCGGCGTCGTCGGAGAGGCACGCGGCGATGGCGACGCGCTGGCGCTCCCCGCCCGAGAGGTCGGCGAGGTTCTGCTCCATGACGCGCTCCAACTGGAGCGGCTGGGCGATCTCGGTGTTCCAGTAGGAGGAGCCGAACTCGTCGGTGATCGACGAGAGGAACGCGTCGACCCGCATGTGCCGGTCGATGTCGATGTACTGCGGCTTGTAGGAGATGTCGAGCGCGAAGTCGAGCTCGCCCTCGTCGGGCTCTAAGTCGCCCGTGAACAGCTCCGCGAGCGTGGACTTCCCGATCCCGTTCGGACCGACGACGCCGAGCACCTCGGAGCGGTTGATCTCGCCGCCCTCGACGTGAAGTTCGAACTCGCCGTCGCCGTACGACTTCCGCAGGTCGGGGTACTCGATCAGCGTCTCGCTCCGCGAGGCGACCCGCGGCGCGTGCTCCTCGAAGGTGATCGCCGACGGGCGGATCCGCATGTTCTCGTTGTCGAGGTACCCCTTCAGGTACTCGTTGATCCCCTTGCGGACCGACTTCGGGTCGGTGATGACACCATACGCGCCGGGCTCACCGTACGCGACGTGGAGGGTGTCCGCGAGCAGGTCGAGGATGGCGAGGTCGTGCTCGACGACGAGCATCGACCGGTCGGCCGCGTCGTCGTCCGCGAGCTCGCGGATGAGCCGGGCGACGATCATCCGCTGGCCGATGTCGAGGTACGGCGTGATCTCGTCGAGGAAGTAGAAGTCCGCGTCGCGGGCGAGACACGCCGCGATGGCGACGCGCTGGAGCTCGCCGCCGGAGATGGAGTCGATGTCCTGGTCCATCACCGGACGGATGTTGAGGCGGTCGACGAGGTCGTCGAGCGCGCCGCGCTCGTCGGTGCGCTCCAGCAGTTCGCGGGTGTTGCCGTCGAACTGGTTCGGGATCTGGTCGACGTACTGCGGCTTTCGCGCGACCGTCACGTCGCCGTCCTTCAGCGATTCGAGGTAGTTCTGGAGCCCGGTACCGCGGAAGCGGTCGAGGACGCGCTCCCAGTCGCCGTCGGCGGCGTGGTCGCCGAGGTTCGGGACCATCTCGCCGGCGAGCGCGTGGACCGCGGTCGACTTCCCGATCCCGTTCGGCCCGAGGATGCCGGTGACGCTGCCCGGCTGGGGGGTCGGGAGGCCGTACAGCGAGAACGCGTTGTCGCCGTAGCGGTGGACCGGGTCGTCGTCGAGCTCGGAGGGGAGGTTGATGATCTCGATGGCGTCGAACGGACACGAGTTGACGCAGATGCCGCAGCTCTCGCCCAGACAGATCTCCTCGGAGATGTGGATCTGGTCCGGGTCGCCCTCCTCGGCGTCCTCGCCGCGCTCGGTGATACACTCCTTGCCCGTCCGGTTGGGCGGGCAGTCCTTCATACACTCGTAGTTACAGCGGTCGGGCTGGCACCGATCGAGGTCCACGACCGCGATACTGTCGTCGGCCATCTCAGACCCCCAGTTCGACGCCGGACGTCAGGAGGACGGTGTAGCTGATGAACCAGAGGGTGAACGTGAGGAACGCGATGTAGAGGTTGTCCTTGACGCCGAAGTCCCCGACGCCGACCGCCTTGAACACCGGGTACTGTGCGATGACGAACGCGCCGAGCACGAACACCGCGGTGGTGCTCGCGGCGGACGCCGGATCGGTGCCGACGTAGACGGCCGAGACGACGCCGGCGGCGATCCCGGCGAGGCAGCAGATGGTCGTGACGACCACGCCGCGCGCGTGGTCTGAGAGGCCCGAGTCGTCGCTCATGCCTTCGGATCCGCGAGCGCCCGTGAAAAGCCGTTCGTTCCCGCCGCCGGCCGCGACCGAGACGGGAGCGCCGCGGGTGGATTCCCCGGTCCGTCCGGCGCGCGTCGTCGCGGCCGAAGCGCGCGCGAGCGAAATCGCTGACTGACTGGTCAGTCCAGCGGGGTGAACGCGGCCATAGTTGCCGGTATATGCGACGGGAACCGGCCGTAATCGCCGGTAAATGGCGGTTTTGCCCGGATGCTCCATCAACATTTATGAGCGTGTACGGTTTCGAATCGTAACGATGGAAGGAACCCAAACGGAGGGCCTCGACGACCTCCCACCGAGCGCCAAACTCGTCTTCAAGGTGCTCGAGTACAACGGACCGTTGACCCAGAAGGGGATCGTCCAAGAGTCGATGCTGTCGGCCCGCACCGTCCGATACGCGCTCGAACGGCTCGAAGGGATCGACGTCGTCGACGAGGACGTCTACTTCGCGGACGCCAGGCAGAACCTCTACAAGCTCACGGAGCCGGCACAGGAGTTCACCGGTGACGAGGGCGAGGCCTCCTGCACCGCCGACTGACGCTCCGTCTTCACGCTGATCGTCCCGCAACGCCCCGTTTTGACCGCCCTTAGCGGCGCGTCGGTCACTCGGCCGACTCCGGATCGCCCTCGCCTGCGCCGCGGACCGCCACGGCGATCGTGAGCGCGACCGCGACCGACAGCGCCGAGGTCGCGGCGAGCACGAACGCCAGCAGGAGGAACCACACGTCCGGCCCGAACAGCGGGTAGTCGCGCGTGTCGATCACCGGCCCGAGGAGCTCCAGCGTCCGGACGAGGTACAGCGTCACCGCGAGCAGGGCGCCCGCCGCCGCCCCGACGCGGACGTTGCGGTAGAACGACAGCGACTCCAACAGCACCAGCATCGGCGGTTTCGAGGGCTCGTCGCTCACGGGACGCCGTACGACCGGCGGGCGCAAAGAGCCATCGGAACGCGGCCGCGGAGACCGATCGATCACGATCGAAACGGACGTACGAGGGCCTGACACCGTCAGTGACAGCCGTAAAGTGGTGGGGCGAAGAAACGGCGCGTATGCCCAGAGTCGTGCTGTCGGCGTTCCCGATGATAGACCCGGAGACGTACCGCGAGGTCCTCGCCGACGCGGTCGACGAGCCCGTCGACGTCGAGGTCGCGGAGCTGGGGTCGACCGAGCGACTGATCGACGCCGCCGCGGGCGCCGACGCGGTCGTCACCGACATCAACACGCCCGTCACCGAGGCGGCGCTCGAGGCCACGGACCTCGACGTCGTGGTCCGGTCGGCGGTCGGCGTCGACAACATCGACGTCGCGGCGGCCGCGGCGCGCGGCGTCACCGTCACCCGGGTCCCGGAGTACTGCACCGACGAGGTGGCGACGCACTCCGTCTCGCTGCTCCTCGGGTGTCTGCGGTCGCTGAAGCCGTACGACGACGCGGTCGCCGCCGGCGGGTGGGACTGGGAGGCCGGCACGCCGATCCGGCGCGTCAGCGCGTCGACGATCGGCTTGCTCTCGTTCGGGCCGATCGCCAAGCGGGCGGCCGAGCAGCTCTCCGGCTTCGACGCCGACCTGATCGCACACGATCCGTTCGTCGACGCCGACGAGATGGCCGACTGCGGCGTCGAGAAGGTAGCGTTCGAGGCGCTGTTCGACCGGTCGGACCACGTCGGGGTCTACGCGCCCCTGACGGACGCGACGCGGGGGATGGTCGACGCCGACGCGCTGGCGCGACTCGACGAGGACTCGGTCGTGGTCAACGTGAGCCGCGGCCCGGTCGTCGACGCCGACGCGCTGCTCGACGCGCTCGAGGCGGACGCGATAAAGGCCGCCGGCCTCGACGTGCTCGCCGAGGAACCGCCGGAGGACGACCCGCTCGTCGGGCGCGACGACACGGTCGTCACGCCGCACGCGGCGTGGTACAGCGAGGAGGCGAAAGACGACCTGAACCGGAGCGGCGCGGGCGACGTGGCCGCCGTATTGAACGGCGAGACGCCGGCGGGCCGCGTCGATCCCGACGCCGACTGGCTGTAGCTCCGCGCGGTCGGCGACGGGGCGCCGCCGGTCTACAGGCGGTCGAGGGCGTCGAAGTCGTCGTCGTCCGAGTCGTCCGAGTCGTCCGGTCCGCCCGAGTCGTCGAGGAGGGAGGAATCGCCGTCTTCGCCGTCGGGATAGCTCGCGTCGAGCCCCGCCGCCAGTCCGGCCCCGAGGTCGTAGGTGTCCCTGACGGTCTGCGCGAGGACGCCGTCGCGGTCGAAGACGACGTAGACGGCGACGAACTCGTGGGCCGCCGGGCGCAACACGAACACCTCCCGCGGGTCGTCGTCGTCCCGCGAGGCGTTCACCCGCGCGACGAGCGGCTCGATCGGGAGTCGCCCGGTCCGGACCTCGTCGAAGGTGTCGCTGCCGGGCGCGTCGGCGAAGAGGTACAGCGCGCCGTTGGGGTCCCCGTCGTTCGACCGGGTCGTGATCGAGCCGACCGGCTCCCCCTCCGCGCGGATCTGCCGCCACGTCTCGACGGCCGCCTCGAACATCCCCTCCACCTCGTCGGCGAAGCGGAACCGGGTCTCGCGGACGACCTCAACCTCCCGGAAACGCGCGGAGCCGTCGGCCCACGCCAGCGTCGCGTCGACGACGAAGCCGGGCCGGAGCGCGTCGACGGCGTCCGCGAGGTCGCCCTCGTACCCCTCCGCGGTGGCGTAGAGCGGGTCGTACCGGTCCGCGGCGTCGGGGTCGGTCGGATCGACCGGCTCGTCGCCGAGCTCGACGAGGACGAACTCCTCGGCGTCGTCGCCGCTCCGAGCCGCGTCGTCGTCGATGTCCGGCCGCTGGCGCCGGTCGTGGACGCGGAACCGGCCGCTCGTCGTCGGGTCCATACCCCTCGATGGGGCGGCGGGCGGAAAAGGCGGTCGAAAGCGGCGCACCGAGGCGGTCGAACCGGTCGCGGATCCGTGTCGTTATGGGGCCGCCGGCCCAAGGAACCGGTAAATGGGGATCCTCGAGGACAAGTCGAACGCCCGGCTCTTCTACAAGTACCTCTCGAAGGTGTACGACCAGATCAACTCCTTCAATTGGAACGACGAGATGCGCGCGGAGGCGCTCTCGTGGCTGGAGTTCGGCGACGACCCGAAAGTGCTCGACGTCGGCTGCGGCACCGGGTTCGGCACCGAGGGACTGCTGGAGCACGCCGACGACGTTCACGGGCTCGATCAGAGCATCCACCAGATGGAGAAGGCGTTCGCGAAGTTCGGGAGACACGATCGAGTGAACTTCTACCGCGGCGACGCCGAGCGGCTCCCGTTCCGCGACGACGCGTTCGACGTGGTGTGGTCGTCCGGCTCCATCGAGTACTGGCCCAACCCCGTCGAGGGGCTGCGCGAGCTCCGGCGCGTCGCGAAGCCGGGCGGACAGGTCCTCGTCGTCGGGCCCGACTACCCGCACAACCCGATCCTCCAGCGGGTCGCCGACGCGATCATGCTGTTCTACGACGCGGACGAGGCCGACCGGATGTTCGAGGCGGCCGGCTACGAGGAGTTCGAGCACCACATCCAGCAGGCGACGCCGCAGAGCCCGCGAGCGATCACGACCGTCGCCCGCGTCCCCGGCGGCGAGGAGACGGACGGCGAGGGTCGGTCGACCGTCGCCGACGCGGACCCCTCGGTCCCCGACGCCGAGTAGCGTCGCGGACGCCGCGGACGCTTCTCACCCCGCTTCGACGGACGCCTCCAGCGTCGCGACCGGTCGTCCGTCGGCCGTGATCTCGACCGTGACCGTTCGACCCGGTTCGAGCGTCGGGTCGTTGGTGTCCGCGACGCGGAATGACGCCGTCTCGCCGACGCGCCACGTGTCGTCGCTCGCGGAGTTGAACGGCCCGGTCGGCCCGGGCCGGAAGCCGGCCGCGGAGAAGAACGGGACCGGCGGCTGCTCGGCGAGCGGTTCGCCGTCGACGCTGACGCGCACCGTCACGGCCGCGACGTCGATCGGGTCGCCGCCGCGGTGATCGATCGCGATCCGGTCGTCGGTCGCCGACAGCGACAGCACCGCAGAAGGCGGCACGGTCGCGGTCGACGGGCCGAGCGCGGCGGCCGCGACGCCGCCGGCCAGCACGACCGTGATCGCGAGGAGGAGCACGCCCGCGACCGGTGCCATGCCTCGATCGCCGGAACGGACTGGTGGTGACACGGCGGCGCTGCGGCGGCTTCGGGTAAAAGGGTCGGCCGCGTCGCGGACGGCGCGGGGTCGTCCCCGGGCCGGAACCTGACGCGTCGGAGCGGTGGCCGCTGAACGGGGCCGGTCAGCGCCCGACGCTCACACGTCCTCGACCGGTCGCGGCGTCGTGAGCGGCTCGATGCCGTCGAGCACGAGGACGCGGGGCTCGTCGACGACCGTGATGCGGTACGTGTCGGCCGGGGAGAGCGTCCGGACGACGCCGTTCTCGTCGGTCGTTCCGATCGCCCGACTGTCGCCGCCGCCGACGGACTTCGTGACGGTCACGTCCGAGACCGGGTCGCCCGTCTCCTCGCTGCGGACGGTCACGGTCACCGGGCCGCCGGGGTACGTCCGCTCGACGGTGACGTTGAACCCGTCGCCGGTCGCCGTGACCGGCTCGCTGTCGGGGAACGCCGCGAGGTCGATGCGCTGGTGTTCGACGAACACCTGCTCCGTGCCGCCGCTGACGAAGGTGCGCAGGGTCCCCAGCTCGTGCGGGATCGTGATCCGCTGGACCGCGCCCGCGCCGAACGCGTCCGGCTCGCGGAGCGCCGCCGTCTCGGGGTACGACGCCTCGGTTATCTCGATCGCCGCGTCGTTCGAGATGTCGCCGCCGCCGCGGTCCCAGCGGTCGGTCCGGAACACCTCGCGGACGTACTGGCCGTCGACGACGGTCGCGAGCACGACGGCCCCCGAGGTCGACGCGACGTAGACGTTGTTCGCGGCGGACTGCCCGCGGGCGGTCGCGAGCGCGTGGTCGCGGACCGGCCCCTCGTACACCTGGAGCGCCACCTGAAGCTCGTCGAGCCGGCCGGGGGAACTGAAGCCGTCGGTGGACTCGGCGAGGGCGTCGATCTCGTCGAGCCGGTCGTCGTACTCGCGGGCGGTCGCGGCGACGCGCACGAGTTCGTCGACGAGTTCGCGGTCGGTGATCTCGCCGGCGGCGTGCGCGCTGAAGGCGTTCGTCTGCCGGCTGGACAGCGCGACCTCCGCGCGCTCGACGCGGTTGATCTCCGCGAGGATCTGCTGTTGGCGCTCGACGCCCGGCTCCGCGCGCTCGATCCGGTCGACGACGGCCGCGGTCTCGAAGGCAGCGTCCGCGTCGGCGGTGGCGAACCCGAGCGCGGAGCCGAGGTCCGGGCCGCGACGGTACGTGCTGACCCGCGTCTCCGCGCCGATCGGCGTCGACAGCGTCCGGAGCGTGAGGTTCGCGGCGTCGATCTGGGTCGTCGTCTGCCCGGGGGCGGCCGGCGCGAGCGTCGCGGTCGACGCCGGATCGGTGAGGGAGAGCGGTTCGGCGGCGGGGGAACCGGCGGGAGGTGCGATATCGACGGACGGCGCGGCGTCGGCGGGTGACGCGGAGTCGGCGGCGACCGCGGAGTCGGCGG